>JAEWNN010000149.1 GCA_023457035.1 Verrucomicrobiota bacterium | reverse complement strand
GCGCCCGGGGACGCGGGGGCGGCGGGGGTTGCGGCGGCGTCCACGCTGCGGGCGGCGAGCTCCTCGGCGGCGCCGACGAGGGCGCGTTTGAGCTCGTGGGGTCGCACGGGTTTGGAGACGTAGTCGTCCATGCCGGCGGCGATGCAGTTCTCGCGGTCGCCGGTCATGGCGTTGGCGGTCATGGCGACGAGGTAGGGGCGTTGCGCCTTCGGGTACCGTTTGCCGAGCTCGGCGGCGCAGGTGAGCCCGTCCATCTCGGGCATCTGGACGTCGAGGAGGACGACGTTGTAGGGGTGTTTCTCGAGGGCGGTGAGGACCTCGAGGCCGTTGTTGGCGATGTCGACGCGGTAACCCATGCGGCCGAGCATGAGGGTGGCCATGCGCTGGTTGGTGGGGTTGTCCTCGGCGAGCAGGATGTCGAGCGGGTAGTCGTGGGCGAGCATCTCGGCGCCGGAGGCGGAGGTGCGGGCGGTGCGCTGGAGGGCACCGCCGGTGGCGAGGGCGCGGAGGGCGTCGAGCAGGGCGAGGGCCTTGACGGGCTTGGTGACGATGGCGGCGATGCCCAGCTCGGGCGGGGTGTGGCCGAGGCTGCCGAGCGGGGCGAGCAGGGCGATCGGCAGGAGGGTGGTGCGCTGGAGGGCGCGCACGCTGCGGACGAAGGTGAGGCCGTCGGTCTCCGGGAGGTGGAGTTCGACGAGGGCGAGGTCGAAGATCTCGCCGTGGCCGAGCCACTGGAGGGCCTCGGCGGGGGAGCCGGTGGAGCGCAGGCCGAGGCCCCAGCCGGCGGCGAGGGCGCCGAAGACGCGGCGGCTGGTGGCGTTGGGCTCGACGAGCAGCAGGCGCTTGCCGGCGAGTTCGGGGCGGGGCGCGTGGGGGGCGGTCCAGCTGGGCGGGGTGGTGCCGGCGGGCAGCGGGGCCTCGAACTGGAACGTGCTGCCCTTGCCGGCCTCGCTCTCGACCCAGATGCGGCCGTGCATGAGCTCGACGATCTTCTTGCAGATGGCCAGCCCGAGGCCGCTGCCGCCGTATTGACGGGTCGTGGACGAGTCGACCTGGCTGAAGGTCTTGAAGAGGCGGTCCATGCGGTCGGCGGGGATGCCGATGCCGGTGTCGCGCACGGAGAAGTGGAGGCGGTGGCGGCCGTCGTCGGCCGGGCCGAGGTTCTCGACGGAGACGAGGATGTCGCCGGTGGCGGTGAACTTGATGGCGTTGCCGACGAGGTTGATGACGACCTGGCGCAGGCGGGTGCTGTCGCCGACGATGGCCGGGGGCACGCCGGGCCCGATCCAGCTGACGAGGTCGAGGTGCTTCTCGGCGGCCTTGGCGCCGAGCACATCGAGGGCGTTCTCGATGCACTCGCGCAGGTCGAAGGAACGCTGCTCGAGCTCGAGCTTGCCGGACTCGATCTTGGAGAAGTCGAGGATGTCGTTGATGAGGCCGAGCAGGGAGTCGCCGGAGGTGCTGATGGTCTCGGCCAGCTCGCGTTGCTCGATGCTGAGGTCGGTGTCGAGGAGCAGGCCGCTCATGCCGATGATGGCGTTGAGCGGGGTGCGGATCTCGTGGCTCATGTTCGCCAGGAACTCGGACTTGGCGACGGTGGCCATGGCGGACTCCTGGGCGAGGGTGTTGGCGCGCTCGATGGCGGTCTCGAGCTGCTGGTTGAGGCTCTCGGCGTTCTCGGCGGCGGCGCGCAGGTAGGCGGCCATCTCCTTCTCGGAGGTGTTGTCCCAATTGACGCCGAAGACGCGGGTGACGTTGCCGCGGTCGCCGGTGCCGACGTAGGCGATGGTGCGGATGTGGCGGACGGAGCCGTCGGGGGTGAGGATACGGTATTCGGTGTCGAATTCGGAGAGGGAATCGATCGAGGCGTGGAGTTGCTCCTCGGTGGCGGGGCGGTCCTCGGGGAGGATGGTGGCGCACCAGGCGTCGTAGGTGATGCCGTTTTCCGGGGGGAGCCCGTAGATCTCGAACATGCGCTGGTCCCACTTGAGGGTGCGGCTGGCGACCTCGAGTTCCCAGATGCCGAAACCGGCGGCTTGGACGGCGATCTGGAGCTGGCTGTCGGCGACGGAGGGGGCGCGGCCGGTGCTGAGCTCGACGGAGAACGCGGCGAAGCGGCGGGCGCCGGCGGAGTCGGTGAAGGGGATGATGGTCGCGGAGATCTCGTAGAGGCGGCCGTCCTTGGATTTGTTGACGATCTTGCCGCGCCAGTTCCGCCCGGCGGTGACGGTCTCCCATAACTCGCGGAAGAATTCCGGCGGATGGTGCCCGCTGTTGAGGATGCGGTGGGTGCGCCCGAGGATCTGGTCGCGGGCGAAGCCGGAGAGCTGGCAGAAGCGGTCGTTGACCTCGAGGATCAGGCCGCGCTCGTCGGTCACCGCCATGGCGGTGAGGTCGCGGAGCGCTTCGTGCATTCTCGCGGCTTGGGCGATCTCGGTGGCCGGTGCGGCCGGCGGGGGCGGTGGCTGGGGCGAGGGACTCGGCGGGGGTGCGGCGGGCGCCGGCGTGGGGAGCGGGGCCGATTGGGTTCGGCTCGCGGCCAAGCGGAGAAGGAGCAGCGCGGCGGCGGCGCTGAGCAGCGCGAGTCCTGCGACGATGCGCGGCCGGTTGGCGCGCTCGGCCGCGGTGTGCTGCGCGGTGACCTGGCTGAGTTCCTGCGACTGGGCGGTCTGGAGACGCAGCAGGCTGGCGAGCGCGGTGTGGGTGGCGGCAAGGCGCCCGGGGGAGTCGGCCGGTTGCGGCCAAGCAGCCGCGAGGGAATCGAGGGTGGCGAGGTAGCCGGCCCGCACGGTCGGCGCGAGTGGAGCGGCCTCGGCTGCTTCGCGCAGCGCCACCAGCGCGCGTTCGAAAGAGTCCGCCGGGGAAGTGGGGGTGCCCGGCCGGTGCGCGGCCTGCTCGTGTTGGAGGCAGGTGACGGCGTGGTCGAGCGCGGCGAGCAGCGCGGTGGGCGGGGGCGCGGGCGGGTTGTTGCTGGCGAAGTTGGCCACAGGCTGGGCCAACGACCACAGGCCGGCGGCGAACGCGCCGGTCGCCAAGAAGGGCGTCCAGCGGCCGCGCGCAAAAGTTGAGATCGGGCGTGGGGCGGAGGGCGAAGTCACTGTGGGCCGACCTCCCTTTGGGGACGAGGCCGTGGAAAACACATCGGCCGGGTGGCGGCGGGCTTGAGCCCGGAGTCGCGGAAGGGCGTGGGCGCCCGGGAGAAGTCCCTGTGGCATTACCAGCGCGGGGGGCGCAGCAGCCCCAGATGGCTTCCGGGCAGGTCAGCGCAGCCGTGATCGTGCAGTCCGCGAGTCCCCTCTCTGGCTGGACGCCGGGAAACGTGAGCCGGCGGTCACGACTGGAGTCGGAGGTGTCCGCTCGGAGACCGGACCCACGGGTAGAGCATGCCGGCCGGTGGTATCACCAACGGGGGGCCGGCGGTTCGCTCTTGGATTTGCGGCGACTGCATGACCACGGCCAGGGGCCCGAGCTGGCGTGCCGCTGAAGAACTGCTACTCGCTGGCGGATGGGCCGGCGGCGGTGGCGATCTCCGGGGGGACCTCCAAGGCGAGCGCCGCGCAGTGGCGGATGGCGGCGCGCAGGATGAGCCCCGGCACAACTGTGTCCGGGTGGGCGGCGGCATACGCGGCGAGGGCGGCCAACCGCGGGAGGTGCGGCGCGAGTTTCTCGGGCGGGACAACCCCTTTCTCGGCGAGGAAGAAGTGCAACACGTGATCGAGCGCGGTCGCGTGGGCGACCGGATCGGCGGGCAGGACGTAGTCGATGGGGGCGGGGCCGGGGCGGGCGGCCTCGATATACCCGAGCAATTGCGGCCACGCGCGGGCGAGCGCGTCGGGGCCGTCGAGGCGGAGGGTCTTGAGGAGCTTCGACTTGCGGACGTCCAAGATGACGAACTCCAGTGTAGCGATGACGCCTCCGGGAGCGGCGCGCAGGGTGCCGGCGATGGCGTAGTCGATGGGATCCTGGTCGGACGGGAAGAGCTGGCGCACTTGCCCGGCGACGAAGGCGCGGGGAGCGAGCAGGAGGTTTTTCTCCTGGTCGATGCCGGTCACGGCGGTGGGGCGGTAGGCTGGCGCGAACCAGCAGGCTTCGGCCAAGGCTAGGGGCAGGCCGCGCACGACCGGAGCCAGCGGGTGGTCGGGCGGCGCGATTTTGCCCTCGGCGACGCCGTCGCCGACCAGCGCGATCGGCAACACGGCGAGCTGGCGAACGCGCGCGGTCTTGGTTGGGAGAGTGTTTTCCCCCTGCTCGAGTCCGTAGGTCCAGATCGGCCGGCTGATGTTGATGAGGTGGATGTCGGGGGCGGGGCCGGTCGGGGCGGGTTCGGCGGGGGCGGCGGCGCGCAACTCGGCGATGGCGCAACGGAAGCCGTCGAGCCGGTCGCGCATCGAATAGGTCGTGACTAGCGGCGTGAGCAGGTCGAGCAGTTGCTGGGCGGCGCCGGCGTTGCGCCGGTGGAGGTAGGCCTGGAGGAGGTTGAGGCCCGGGGCCATGCCGTGGGTGGCGGGGTCGTAGCGCGGGGCGAGGAACTCGATCAACGCCTCAAGGTGGCCGGTGGCGCCGAGATCGCCGGAGATGGTCGTGAGCGGCCCGCCCAGCTCGCCGTCGGTCGCGGCGATCTGTTCGTAGAGCTGGAGCGCGGCCGGGAGGTCCTGCCGGTCGAGGTGCGCGCGGGCTTGCACGAGCAGGGCGGGCACATCGAGCGCGCCCTCGGGCCGCGGTTGGGTGGCGATGCTCTCCGGCCCGGGCAATGGGCCGCTGCTGGCCCGCGCGGGTTGCCCGGACCGGGCCGGCGCGGGCGAGGCCGCGACCGCGGGACGGGGGGCGGGGGAGGTTTTCTGGCCGAAGAGCGAAGCGAAGAAGCCCACGCCCCGTGGCTAGCGCGGCGGGACGGCGAGGCGAGGGCTTTTTTCGCGGTCCCCGCGCGGCGGGCGAATTTACGCTGTGTTCAGCCTCGCCAACTCCCCGGGGCCTCCTTACCTCGACCTTCGCCATGAATACCCGCTTCATCGTAACCGAGTTTGGCGACGTCAACAACGGCTGGGCCCAGGCGACGGGCACCGTGCAGAAGGCGATCAACATGGCCGGCACCGTCGGCGGCGGCACGGTGGTGTTTCCGCGCGGCGTGTTCCGCTGCGGCACGCTGGAGATGCGCTCCAACGTCACCCTCGAGCTGACCAATGGCGCCGTGCTGCTCGCCTCGCCCGACCTCGAGGAGTACCGGCCGATCGCGGAGTCGCACGGCGACCGCCACCCCTACCACCTCATCGTCGCCCGCGGTTGCGAGAACATCGGCATCTGCGGCCCCGGCGTGATCGACGGCAGCGCGACCGAGTTCTGGGAGGACGCCTCCAACCTCCGCGCCCCCATCAAGGTCAAGCGCCGCCTCGTCACCCCGCTCATCGAGTTCGTCGACTGCAAGGACGTGCGCATCTCCGAGATCTTCATGCGCAACTCGCCGGGCTGGACGCTGCACCTGCAGCGCTGCGAGCGCGCCTGGATCCACTGCGTGCGCATCGAGAACGACCTGCGCGCGCCGGACAGCGACGGCATCGTGATCAACGGCTGCCGCGAGGTCTGGGTGCGCGACAGCTCGATCACGACCGGCACCGACGGCATCGCTCTGAAAGCTTGGCGCGATTCCGCGCCCTGCGAGCGCGTGACGGTGAGCCGCTGCTACATCCGCGCCCACGGCGCGGCCCTGGTCTGCGGCCCGGAGAGCGGTCACCCGATCCGCGACATCGTCTTCAGCGACTGCGTGCTCCACCACAGCCACACCGGCGTGGCGCTGCACGCCGTCGAGGGCGCGCCCATCGAGGAGGTGCTTGTGCACGACATCACCGTCGACACCCGGTGCGAGCTGCTCGATTCCCGGCCGCTGGTGATCAACGCCCGGCCGCTCGACACCGCCGTGGGGGTGACGCCCGCGGTGCGCGGGGTGACGGTGCGCAACCTGCGCGCGATCACCGACGGGCGCATGCTCATCGCCGCGAGCAACGGCGGCACGATCGAGGACATCCGCCTCGACGACGTGACGCTGCGCTACCCGCTGGTCGAGAAGACGGCCCGCTACCTCGAGCCCGCCATGATCGAAGAGCGTATCGGCAGCCCGGAGGCCCGCCAGGCCGCCGCCGCGCTCGTGGCCGAGAACGTGCGCGACCTGCGCGTGACCAACTTCGACGTGCGCTGGCCCGCCGCGCCGGCCCCGGCCGAGTGGGTGCCGGAGTGGAAACGCCTGCGCAACACCGCCGAGACCCTGCCGCGCGACAGCTGGCTCGCCGCGGCGACGCCCGCCGTACCCGCGCTCTGGTTGCGCGGGGTCGACGGCACGGTCGACACGAAGGCGCAGGGTTGCCACGGCGCCCCCGCGATCGACGCCCGGGACTGCCGGCTGGAGTGAGGCGGGGTCATGCCGTTGGCGTAGGGTGCGAGCTCGCTCGCCCCACAGGGCGGGGTCGTATCCAGGCGGTGCGAGCAAGCTCGCACCCTCCGGGGCGCTGGACCGACCAAGCCGCCCCCCCTTCGGCTGATCGCCGCCGCCGCCTCGGCGCTGGCCAAACGGCGGCGTTGCCCTAGGGTCGCGGCATGACGCCGCGCCAGCAGCCGCCCCCGCCGACCAAGCGCAAGCCCGCGTATCCGATCGCACCGGCGCTGCGCGACTACCTGGTGCGCTACCACCGCGACCTGGAGCTGCCGGTGCTCTACCGCGACCTGATGCACTTCCGGGAGTCGATCCCGCTCGAGGGGCCGGGCGGCGAGCCGACGCTGTGGGAGGTCGTCATGTACGACCGGCACGAGATGGAGCGGCTCAACGCCGCGTTGTGCCGGCTCTACGCGCAACTGCGCGTGCAGGGCGACCTGTCGGTGATGCAGCACCTCTACGTCGACCGCATCGACTACTGCACCTTCGGCAACTCGCTCCCTTTCCGCATCCGGATCGTCAATTCCTACAACGACAACCAGGACTACTTCTACCTGAAGAAGGCCGACGCCTCGCGGGTGTTCGGTCTGGAGCTGGAGCATCTGCTCTCGCCCAACCGCATGAACTTCTTCACCAGCGGCGACACGCTGGTGGAGGAGCATGTGATCGGCATCCCGGGCGATGTGTTCATCGACAAGTGGCTGCACCGCGGCGAGCTCAAGCCGATCCGCGTGGCCAAGGAGTTGGTGAAGTTCAACGAGCGCTGCTTCGTGCGGCTGCTCGGCGACATGCGCGCGTACAACTTCGTGGCGCTCGTGGTGCCCGACTTCGACGAGCCCACGATCCGGTTCCGTGCGATGGATTTCGACCAGCAGTCCTACAGCCCGCGCAAGAACTTCTACCTGCCGCAGTTCTTCCCGGAGAACCGGCATCTGGCGCTCTTCTGCCTGCAGCACCTCAACCCGACCGTCGTGCTCCAGTACCAGCACGAGGAGCAGACGCTCATCCTCCAGCGCGCCGACCTGATCCGGCAGCGGCTCGAGCAACTGCTCGATGCGATGGCGGCCCAGGAACTGGCGCCGGTGGCGCACGTGGAGCAGCTGCGCGCGGGCCTGGCGGAGCACTACGGGAACACGGCTTTCCTCGGCTGCACCTCGATGGGCGAACTGGTGCGCGAGAGCCTCGCGACTGTGCGGCGCAACCTCAAGCGGGCCACCGGCCCCGGCCCGGACGCCGCGCGGGACTTCGCCTTCAAGGATTGAGCGGGAACCCGGAGACAGGAGACCGGAAACCGGATACCGGAAACTGAAGACAGCGCGGGCGACGGAAGCGGACAACGCTGCGCTCACGCGCAGCGTTGCGGAGCGGCCCGCTGTGTAGCGGCGTTCGTGAGAACGCCGGATGGTGACCGACGCCGGATGGCGGCTGTCGATGTGCTCACGCGCATCGCTACGGCGATGCCGTATCGCGGTAGCGGCGTTCGTGAGAACGCCGGGAGGTGCCCAAACCGCCCGCGCCTACGCGGCGGCGGTGAGCGCGAGCAGGTGGGAGAGCTTGTCGCGCAGGGCCTGGCGGGCGCGGTAGAGCCGGGTCTCCACGCCGCGCTCGGAGCACCCGACGGAGGCGGCGATCTCGCGGTAGCTCAGGCCCTCGTAGGAGTGCAGGAGGAAGACGGTGCGCTGGTCGTGCGGCAGCGCCGCGACGGCCTCGCGCAGGGCGGCGATGCGCTCGCTGCCTTCGGCGGCGACGGCAGGGTCCGCCCCGCCGGCCGGCAGCGTCGAACCGAGGCCGGGGGAACCGTCCTCGTCGGGGATGTCGATGGACTCGGAGGGGTGGCGGCGGCGCCAACGCAGCCGGTGGCGGCAGAGGTTGGCGGCGATCGTGAAGATCCAGGCGGAGAAATTGGAGCCGGGGACAAAATCGGCGCGTTTGTGGTAGATGCGCACGAAGGTCTCCTCGACGACCTCGTCGGTGTCGGTGGGGTTGAGCAGGTAGCGATAGGCGAAACTGCGCAACGGGCCCTCCCAGCGTTCCATCAGCTCGTCGAGCGCGGAGTCGCGACCGGCCACGAGGGCGGCCATGAGGGCAAGGTCTTGGGCGGAGTCGGCGGGCATCGCCTGGGTGCGGGGGTTGGGGCGATTCGGGAAAGGGGGCGGGCGCGGCGGGCGCTTAGCGGCCGGGGGGCGCGAGCTCGATGCCGTTGCGCACGAGGGCGAAGTAGCGGTCGCGTTGCTCGGCAGTCATGGTCTCGGCGACGGAGTAGACCAGATCGAGCGTGAGGCTGCGGCACTGGCTGCGCGCCTTGCGATTCGTCTCCTTGGCCTGGTGATAGGCGAGGAAATCGACCTTGTCGCTGGAACGGCGGATCTCCTCGAGCCGCTGGAGTTCATCACGCGTGCTGCGCAGCACGGTGAACAAACGCTCCAGCTCGGGGCCGGTGCGGTCGTGCAGGGCGCTGATGCGCTGGTACTGCTCGTCGTCGAGGGCGAACTCCGTGCGCATCCACGCCAGATTGTGGGCGAGGCGGGTTTCGACGGCCGGCCGGCGGAACGCGTAGAACCCGATGTGGGTCGCGGCACCGGCGACGAAGCCGAGCAGGACGACGAGCAGGAAGCGTTTCACGGTGGGCCGCCGGCGGAGTCGCGCAGCAGGGGGTTGATGGTTTGGAGATACACGGCGGCCATTTGGGCGAGGTCGCGCATGGGGGTGCGGCTGGCGCGCAGCTCGGCGCTGATCAGGCCGAGGGCGATGCAGGCGGCCACCCAGCCGACGGCGGCGCGTTGGCGCACGAGGGCGGCGAGGGACTGGCGCCAGAATTGGATGAAGCCGGGACGCCGCTTTTCGGCGGTGTCGATCCGGGCCCAGACCCTTCGGCGCAAGTCGGGGCGGGCTGGAGGAGTCTCCTTCCAGGAGGTGATAAGATCGTCGAGCGGATCGTGCGGGTTGGTCATGGTCTTTATCCGCTAGGGGCTGCGGTCGGCACAGTATAAGCCCTCGTCTTGGAAAAGCCCTTCAAACTTTTCGCGCGGCGGGTTGGGGGGAGGGGAATCCAGGTTTGATCCGATGTTTGATCGGTTCTCCCGTTGGGCGTTGTGCAGGTGCGGAAGCGCTCGCGGCGGTGCTCGCGTGGCGGGCCCGCGGTTGCGGGATGAACCGGTGCGCGGCCCCGAACGCACGGAATTTTGTTCCGATCGGAACAGAATTCTGTGCGTTCGCATGGGGGCCTGTGCTGGTGGGGCGTTGGCGGCGACGGTTGCACTGGAAACCGAGGCCGAGGGGGGGCGGGCCGTCAACGACGACCAGGAAACGGCGCCGGCTCCCGATGGCCGCGGGTGGGGGCGGGCCCGAGTCTTGCCGTTGCAGCGGTCGCGCGGGAAGGCGCGGAGCGGCAGGCGTCGTATCCAGTGTCGGTCTGGCGGGCGGCGACTTGCGTGGCGGAGGCGGCGTGCCAGTCTGGCGGCACGATGCGCAATGCGGCGTTTCCCGAGCCCTACCCGTTTCCCGATCCCGCGTTGGCCGACGAGGACGGCTTGGTCGCGCTCGGGGTACCGGTGACCCCGGGGAACCTGCGGGCGGCGTACGGCCGGGGGATCTTCCCGTGGCCGTTCTCGCCGCGGCACGCGGTGCCCTGGGTGAGCCCGGGGGAGCGGGCGGTGCTCGAGTTCGACCGGCTCCACATCCCCAAGACGCTGCGGCAGGCGCGGCGGCGCACACCATGGACTTTCACCATCGATCGCGACTTCGAGTCGGTGATGGCCGCCTGCGCGGCGGCGCGCCGGCCCGGACAGAGGGGGACGTGGATCACGTTGGCGATGCGCGCGGGGTATGCGGCGCTCCATCGGGAGGGGGGCGCGCACAGCGTGGAGGTGTGGGATGGCGAGCGGCTGGTGGGCGGGCTCTACGGGGTCGATGCCGGCGGGCTGTTCACCGGGGAGAGCATGTTTCATCTCGAGCCCAATGCCTCGAAACTGGCGCTGTTGCATCTCGTCGACCATCTCGCGGCGCGCGGGGCCACGTGGATCGATATCCAGCAACTCACGCCGCACTTCGAGGTGCTCGGGGCGAGGGTGCTGCCGCGCGACGAGTTTCTGGAACGACTGGCGCGGGCGCGGCAGGATGCTCTGCGGTTGTTCTGAACCTGGGACCAGGCACGCGGCCCCGTCGAATCCCGGAAGCGGCGGCGAAGAGGCGCTGCCCCGGGGACAGGCAGTTCGGGCAGGGCCGGCCGGGAAACGAAGAGCCCGGTCCGCGTGTGCGAACCGGGCTCCCTGGTGCGATCTGTTGCGGTCCTGCCCTACGTGGCCCCGGCTCAGCGCTCACCGGCCTTGGGAGCGGCCGGAGTCTTGTCCGGGGTGAAAGCGAACTCCTGCACGGCGAACACGCGGGTGGCGGCTCCCTTGCGCATCGGCGGCGCGAAGGTCCACTGCTTCACGGCGGCGACGGCGGCGGCGGCGAACTCCGGTCGCGTCGAGCCCGAGTTGGCGGCGACATGCACCTGGCCGGTCTCGTCGATGAAGAACGACACCAAGGCGGAGCCCTGGACTCCTTGGGCCTTGAGGTCGGCCGGATACTCGGGCACCACGAGGTTCACCGGCTCCGGGATGGCATCCAGCTCGCTCAGCCGGCAGAGGGTGACGCCGGGTTCGCGGTCCCGGTGGCCGAAGAACGCGTTGACGGTCTCCTGGAAGTCGCCTTGCACCACCAGCATTCCCTCGTTGCGGAAATCGATGCGCAGGTTGATGCGCTGCGGCAGGGCGCCGGGATCGGCGGCGGGGCGGAACCTCCAGTTGCGGATGGCGGCCTCGGTGGTGGTGGCGAACTCCACGCGGCTGTATTCGCTTACGAAGGTCTCGAGCAGGGTGCCGTCGGCGGCGACGAGGATCTGGACCTGGACGAACCCCTCGTTGACGCTCTTGTTGCGCAGCTGGACCGGGAAGATGGGCTCGACGTAGTGCTCGATCCGCAGTTCCGGCCCGAGCGAGCGGGGCGCCGGGTGGGATTGGGCGTGGGTCGTGGCCGCGAAGGGGGCGGCGGCGAGAAGGAGGAGTAGTGGATGGTATTTCATGATTGGCCTCTGGGACGATCAATCCCGCGGCCCGCCGGATTCCCGCCCCCACGGCGACGAATCGGCGAAAATCGCCCGCCGCGGCCGGTCGGCCCGCGGGCTCGGCTGGACCGGGCCCGCCACCGCCGCGCCGCCGGCGGGGGGAGGTTCGGGACTGCGACCCGGCCCGCACGGCGGGCCGGGTGGGCCGCGCCAGTGTAATCAGGGTCTGGATTCGGAGTTGGGGCGGGACGGCCCCCGAAAATCTCCGGGCGGACGGCAGCGCGGGAAGACGCGGGCCGGAACCCGTTCTCGCACGGAAGCGTGTCGGAAAATCGGATGCGGGGATGGTCGGCGCGGCGCCCCCCGACGGGCGGAAGCCCCGCTCAGGCCTGCGCCGTCGCCGCGCGCCAGATCCCGAGCAGCGCGGCGTAGTCGGCCTCGCGCGTGGTGCTGGCGATGCGGTGCTGGTAGCGGTCGGCCTCGCGCAGCTCCGCCAGCGCCGTCTGCATGCGGCGCTCGACGTCCGCCGGATCGTCGCCGCGGCCCGCGAGCCGGGCGCGCAGTTCGTCGATCGAGGCCGGGGCGACGAAGACCGTCGTGAGCGCGCGGCGCAGCGCCGGGTCGTTCGCGGCGACGGCGCACACGCTGCGCACGCCCTGCACGTCGATGGCGGCGATGAGGCTTTTGCCGGCGGCGAGTTTCTCCCGCACGGTGCGCCGCAGCGTGCCGTAGCGGTTCTGGCCGTGCACGCAGGCCCATTCGAGGAACTCGCCGCGGGCGAGGGCGGTGTCGAACTGGGCGGGCGAGAGGAAGTGGTAATGCACGCCGTCGGCTTCGCCCGGCCGCATCGGCCGCGTGGTGGCGGTGACGACGCGCTCGATCTCCGGATGCTCCGCCACGAGGCGCTCGCAAAGCGTGGTCTTGCCCGAGCCGGCGGGGCCGGCGAGGAGGAGGAGGACGGGATGCGACGGGGCGGCGGGCATGGCGGCGCGAGGTGGCGGGGTGCGCTGCGTTCAGTACGTGAATGCGAGGACCGAGAGCAAAAGCCCGTAGCCTGCGAGCAGGGCGCCGAGCGCCTTCGGGCGGCCGGGGCGGGCGAAAAGCCAGCCGAAGAAATCGCGCAGGCGATACGGATAACCGCCGAGGTAGATCGCCGCGGCGATCGCGAGGTAGACGGCCCCGACCATGAACAGCCGCTGCGGGTGGCTCCACTCGGCGTAGGCGGCGTAGAGCAGATCGCCGGCGCCGAGGAGGGTGAGGATCGCCAGGCCGCGCACCGCGAGGAAATCGGGCGCCTGGGTGAAGCTCAGGAGCGCCACCGCACCGAAGGCGATGAGGAGGATCGGCTTGGGCAGGAGTTCGTCGGCGGCGCCGAGATGGAAGAGCCGCCAGAGGAACCAGAGGGAGCCGGCGCCCATGAACAGCCAGGCGGCCCGGCGGGAGCGCGGCAGGGCCTTGGCGGTGGCGCCCACGGCCGGGCCATTCCAGAGCAGAAGCGCGCCGACGGCGAGCAGCAGAAGGCCGGGCAGGAGCGTGGCGGTGAGCAGGGACATGGAAATTGTTCTCGTTCTCTTACTCGCTCCCGTTCTTCGCCGTCGAGCCCGCATTCCGGCGCGGGTGCGACACGGGGCTGCGACGCATGCGAAGTCCGGGATCGCGCACGGACGCGCGTGGGCCCGGGGCAGAGGCGGCCGGCCTGGTGTCTCGCACCCAGCGCACGGTGGTACCCGTGGCCCCGCTGCATGGTCGTTCCAAATGAGAGAGTGTTGCCGCGGCGATTCTTACAAATCCCTGGTGCCCAGCTTTCTGCGATCGCCGGTGACGGAGGCGGGTTCGCCCGGCGCCAGAATCTGTCCTTGTCTGATTCGTACCGGGCAACGATGCTTCCGGCACCCCTACCGGATGGCTGTGTGCAGATGCCTGTCTTCTGCGCCGCAGCCGCGGATAACACCAACAAACCTGCCCTCGCGCCGCCTTTGCCGTCGCTCGAGTCCATGCCACGATTCCCAACCCCCACGAAAGCGGATTCCTCCGTGTCCCCTGTTCGGACTTCCTCCCGGCGCTGCTGCGATGGCATGACCCTCATGGAGGTCATGCTGGCGATGTTTGTGTTGGTTTTCGTGTTTGGCGGTGTCTTGGCCACGCTGGTCCATGCCGCCTCGCTCTCGCGCGACTCCAAGGTCACCTATCGGGAGACCGCGATCGCGAACGACTTGGTCGAGCGTATGCGCTCGATGACGTTTGCGGAGTTGAAGACCGAGCTGCAGAGCGGCAACGCGGCGCTGGGTGTGACCGTGCACGCCACGAAGGCGAACACCACTTGTGGCGAGGTGCCGCCCACCACGCCCAGTGGCGCCGGCACCGGCCCGGTGCTGGCAGGGGCTTATACGTACAAATGGGAGCGGACCTGCTCGGATCTCTCCGCCGATCCCCTGCGGTTGGTCGTGCATGTCTGGCCCGAGAACCTCGAGTCCAAGAAGATCACGATCGTCACCCACATCTCCGCCTCCGGGCTCATCAACAAATAGGCACGATGCACGTCCACTCCCGCAATCCCCTCGCCCGGCGGCCCGTCTCCCACACCGCGTTCACCCTCGCGGAAGTGGTCATCGCCCTGACCATCTTCGGTCTCGCGATGGCTGGTGTCATGTCGGTGTTCCTCGGGGTGTTGCGCTCGACCCACGCCATCTCGGATGCCGTCGACCTGAACAGCCGTTCCCGTTTCGTGCAGGAACGGTTGCTGTTCGACCTGCGCGCCATCACCGAGGTGTCCGCGATCAACTCGTCCCTGAGTGCCGGCGAGGTGGCGAAGATCTTCGCCAACTACACCGGCGCGGAGGTGACGAACTGCTTCCGCTCCTTCACGAGCAAGGTCGAGGAATACAACGGCACAGGCGCGATCGAGGTCACCTACACGATCGTCGCCGACGGGGTCTCCTCCACCGGCAAACCGCTGAAGGCGCTCCTGCGCACCGTCGGCGGGCAGAGCCGGAAGGTGCTGACCAATCTGCAGGATGGCTGCTTTACGTTCTATACCCGCAGCAGCACCGGCGCCCTCAACTCGCTCGGAGCCGCCGATATCGCGAAGGCCAACGCGATCCGCTTCGCCTTCCTGCCGCAGGACCGCGGTCCCTTCGTCCCCGGCGAGAACGACCCGTCCTGCTCGGCCGTCGTCCAGCTGCGCTACCCCTCCTACAAAGCGAAATGATTCCCATGGAAAACCCCAAGAAAGGCTCGGCCCTGCTCGCCGCCATATTGCTGTCGGCCATCTTCTTGGCCGCCGTGGCCGCCTTGTTGACGGCGGCGCACACCGAATACCGCGGCTCGCTCAAATCCTACTACAACACGGCGGCGTTCAGTCTGGCCGAGGCGGGCATCGACCGGGCTGCTTCGTTCATCGCCGGCGGATTTCCGGCCGCCAGCATCACCACCGTCGCGGCGTGGCCGGCCCGGACTGCGGCCACCGCCCAAGGCTGGTACCAGATCACCGGGTCGGACGCCTACCGCGGCTACTTCCACGAGAGTCTGGAGAAGGGTCGGACCGGGCAGTATTATGTCATCTGCACGCCGTCGGCCGGCGCTTCGCAGGAGTACGCGGTGTATTCTCTCGGCATTGTCTCGAGCGGGACGGGCAAGATCGCCATCCATGCCGAACGCGCCCTCAAGGTTGTCCTGTCCCAGAAGGATGGTACCGGCGCCGGGCAGGGGTATGCGCTGGCCGCCATCACCTCCATCACCGCGGGTCAGGCCACCACCTGGCCCTTCAAGGAAGGGGACAGCACCGGCTTCGTTCGTATCGGAAGCTTCGATAGCTGGAAGAACAAGCGAGTGGATCCGACCACGAAGCGGAAGATCTTCGACGAGCCCGACTGGTACACGGAGATGAAGTCCACCAGCACGGTCTACGCACAGGGCGAGAGCGCCGGCACCAACTTCGGGGACAAGGCGCTGGTCGGCGTCAAGACGGGTACCCTGCACCTCAACAACACCATCCTCTACGGCACGGCCGCTGCCGCGACCGGCGCCTCCATCGCGACGACCAGCCACTTTAGCGCGGACGGGAAGAAGACCGTCGTCGACGGCACCAACGGCACCACTGTCGTCAACCTGGCGATGGCCGCGCTCAACAAGTTCGCCTACCTCGGCATGAACGCCGATGCGCAGTCCAAGCAGATGGATGCCTACCGCATCGGGGTGGACGATAGCGAGGGCCCCCTCGCGAAGAACTCCCGCCTGGTGAAGAACTACGCCATCCCCGACTCGGTCTTCGAAGTCCCGACTCTCCCGGCCGACTTCGCCAGTACGAAGATCACGGCCACCCAGGAGCAGAATGCCAAGGAGCTCACCTTGGCTGGAGGCAATTACGAGTGCCCGCAGGCGATGAACAGCCTGCAGAAGATCACTGTCGTGGGCAAAGCCGTCCTGCACATCACCGGGTCGATCAACAGCAACTCCCCGCTGGTCCTGAGCTTCGCCGACGAGAACTCGTCGCTGCGGATCGTGGCCGACAGCACCGTCAACCTGAAGCTCGCGCCCAATCCATCCTACCGCGCCCAGCAGTTCGAGATCGGCCTGACCACGAACGCCGGGTTGACCATCAATCTCGACAGCAGCACCACCGGGTTCACGGGAATCATCAAAGCCCCGCTCTCCACGGTGCAGTTCTCGGGCAACTCCACCCGCGACGACTCGGTCGCCGGCCAGAAGCGGCGCCAGCAGATGCGGGGGCAGATCATCGCCAACTCGATCAACCTGCCCGGTTCCTGCAATCTCGACGTGCTCTACGATGTCCAGATTGGCGGCGGCGACGACGACGGGAGCACGTTGTCCCTCGCGAGCTGGAGGCAGATCCTCCCCTCCGAGTTCACCAAGGCGGCCGCGCTGTAGCCCCCGCCGCGGGCCGGGCCTGCCACGGCCCCTGTAGACCGGCCGCGGCGAGGCCGGTCTCCGTCCGTGGCGCAGTGGCGCGCGAACCTCCGTTCGTCTGCTGCATCGTGGCGCCGGCCTCCTTCGTGGTGCCACTTCGCTTGGTCGTCGGCTGCCATCTTTTGCGCCGAACGATTCAGGTCAGCACACCGCCATCTCCGACGAGCGCATCCTCCACGCCGACGACCAGTGCGTGCGGTTCTCCTACACCGACAGCCGCACCGGTGCGCACCGTGAATGCGAACTCGGCGCCGAGGAGTTCCTGCGGCGGTACTTGCAGCACATCCTGCCCGCCGGCCAGCACCGCGTGCGCTACTTCGGCTGGCTGCACCCCAGCGCCAAGCGCCGCCGGATGCTTGTCGAGAACCTGCTCGAGAAGGCGATCGTCGTCCGCGAGAAGGCGGCACCCGTGCCCCGCTGGCACCTGCGCTGCCC
>JAEWNN010000148.1 GCA_023457035.1 Verrucomicrobiota bacterium | reverse complement strand
GCCCGCCGCCGCGACTCCCGCGCCGGCGCCGGCCGCCGGGGGCGTGCCGGAGAGCCTCGAGGGCGCGCTCGATTTCGTCTACCGCCAGCTCAGTGCCGACAAAGCGGAGACGATCCTCGAGCGGCTTGAGCGCGAGATGATCGTGCGGGCACTGAAGGAGCACGGCGGCAACCAGGTGCGCACGGCCGAGCGGCTGGGCATCACCCGGGCCACGCTGCGCAAGCGGCTCGACGCGCTCCGCGGCGAGCCGGCCGCGGAGTAGGGGGGCGCTCCTACTCTGGATTCGAGATAGGCCACGGGTCTGGAGACCCGTGCCACGAAGACGGAAGGGCCGCGCGATGCGGTCTCCCGTTGTCCGGGCCGCTTCGTTCCCTTCGTTCTCTTCTGTCGACCTCCGGGCCGGCTCAGTCCGTGCGGAAGACGATGGACTCCTGCTGGGTGGCGTCGGCGCGGAGCCAGAGGTTGCCCGCGATATCGGCGCAGTCGATCACGCGCACGATGTCGGCGAAGCGGGTGGCGTCGGGTTCGAGCTCGAGCAGGCGGTTGGGCGCCTGGCGGAACCAGGCGGTGTCGAAGTTGTTGCCGGCGCCCTTCGGGAAGTAGGCGAGGTAGAGCATGTCGTGCTCGACGATGTCGTTGAAGAAGTGGGTGCCGAGGGAGACGTCGGGGATGAGCCGCTCGTGCATCTCGACCATCTCGCAGACGACGCTGGCGCGGCTGATCTCGCCGAAGGCGACGGGGATACCGAGGGAGGGACTGTGCGTGCCCCAGCGGCCGGGACCGATGAGCATGAGCCCGCGGTCGTCCTCGGGGTGCCGGCGGTTGAGCCGGCCGATGAGGCGGGCCACGGCGTAGCGGTCCTGGTCGTTGAGCGCGGCGTAGGTCTCGGTGACGATGTAGATGATACGGGTGAGCGGCTGCTCGCGGCTCACGCCGATGACGGCGCCGTTGGCGGTGAGCAGGCGCTGGCGCTCGACCTGCTCGGAGGGCCGGAGCATGCCGGTCTCGCGCTGGATCTGGAAGGTGCGGCACTGGAGCAGGTGGATGCGGTAGGTGCCGTCGGCGAGGAAGTTGAGGGTGAACTCGACGTCGACCGGGTGCTCGTAGGCGTCCTCGAGCAGGGAGAGCATGCGGCGCAGGTCGGGGGCGACGGTGGTCTCGGTGAGCAGGCGGTCGAAGGTGATCCAGGGGTAGTTGTCGGTGTATGTGAGATACAGATCGAGCGGGAAGTCGGGCGTTTCCTTGATGACCTCGGGGAAGTCGAGGGAGACGAACTGGCCCTCCTTGAGGTCGAGGCAGTCCATGCGGCGCTGGCAGTGTTCGCGGGCGTCGTCGAAACTGGCCTCGGGGCGGCGGCCGGGGGCGTTGAGGGCGACCAGGCGGGTGTAGTCGTCGTCGCTGCGGTCGACGGCGCGGGTGCCCAGGCCGAAGACCAGGCGCACGACGCCGGCCTGCGGGTCGATGTCGGGGTGCCAGGCGAAGGGGTTGTAGGAGAGGCCGACGCCGGCGGCCTGCGGGTAGTAGAAGCGGCCCTGGGGCGAACCGGAGACGCGCATGATCAGCAGCGCCATGCGCTCCTCGCTGTGGAGCAACCCGCGGCGCTTGCGGTAGCGCAGCGCCTCCTCGTCGAGCACGCTGGCGTACACGCTGCGCACGGCCTTGAGCAGGGCGGACATGCGTTGCTCGCGGGAGCCGCGGTTGACGACGAAGTAGCTCTCGTACTTGCCGGAGAAGGCGTTGCCGCGGGCGTCCTCGAGGATGGAGCTGGAGCGCACGATGTAGGGCGACTCGCCGAAGTAATCGAGCATGCCCTGGAACTGCTCCATGATGTTGGTCGGGAAACGGCCGAGGGTGATGCGGCGGCGGCCCTCGTCGAGGCCCTGGAGGAACGTGTCGTCGTTCTTCTGCTGCTCGCGCAACCACCAGACCTTGTTCTGGACGAGGAAGGTGATGAAAACCTCGGCCCCGACGAAGAACGAGTCATGGGCCTCGAGCTTGGCGGCGAGCTCGGCATCGCGTTCGCGCAGGATGGCGCGGGCGACGAGCATGCCGAGGGTCTTGCCGCCGACGGAGCCGATGCCGATCATGCGGTCGCGGATGGCGAGGAAGTCCTCGAGGGTGAGATACTTCTCGACGAGCGGGGCGATGCCGGAGCGGTGGACGCGCATGGCCCAGCGGATCTGCCGCAGCATCGCATCGTACTGCTCGCGGGTGCAGTGGCCGTCCTTGAAATCGTCGGACACGACCTGGGCCTCGGCGAAGAGCTTGCGCCAATAGCCGGAGCGGCGGTCGCTCTGGAGGCGGGGCCACTGGGTGCGGGAGAGGATCTGTGCGAGCACGGCGCTCTCCTTCACGGGGAGGAAGGCGTCGCCCTGGCGCACGTGGATGGTGTTCATCGCCTCGCGCGAGCGGTGCTGGACCTTGATCGGGCGCACGTAGAGGCGCTCGTCGAGCCGGAACAGGTCGAGCATGAACTGGGTCGTGCTGCGGATCGGGTCGAGGGCGTAGCTGGAGTGTTTGTCGCGGAAGAGGCCGAAGTACGTCACCGTCTCCAGGTCGAAGAGACGCGGGCAGGTGAGCATGAAGAAGTTGCCCAGGCTCTGGTCGGCCTTCCAGACGTCGGCCAGATGGGAGAGGCAGTCGAAGACGTAGACGGCGCCGCGCCCGGCGCGCTCGATGACGGCGTGGACGTCGCGCACGAAGTTCTCGAACCCGCCGGCGGGGTCGACGTTGTGCACCTCGGCGCCGGCCGCCTCGGGGATGAGCGCGGGGTGGGTCGCGAAACGAAAGTAGATGAGGTGGCGGCCGTCGGCCTTGGCGGCCTGCACGTAGGGGAGGATGAGCTCGCCGTACTCCTCGATGTCGTCGACTTCCCAGACGACGTTGTCGCCGGCTTCGATGCCGTGGAGGACCTGGTCGAGGCCGGGCAAACCGGTGGTGAAGGCGGAGCGGGAGTGCGACATGGGCGCAGGGTAGCGGTGGCCGTGGTGGGATTTCAAACCGCGAGTCGCGCTTCCGCGCGCGGCGGGGGCGCGCGACCGTTTACCTTCACGACCGTGAAGGTAAACGGTCGTGATGCCGCGCGCCGCGCGCGGGGACTGGCCGCGGGCGCGGGCGAAGCAGTCGCGCCCGCGGCGGCGCGACTGCGTGCCGGCCGCCTTTTGTTTCGCTTTTTCGGCCGGGCTGGGGCGTGATGCCGGACGCAAACGCCATGGACCGCATCGCTGACTCCTTCGCCCGGGCGCGCCGTGAGGGCCGCGCCGCCTTCGTCGCCTATCTTTGTGCCGGCGATCCCGATTTCGCCACCTCGCTGGCCGTGTGCCGCACCGCGCTCGAGGCCGGCGTCGACGTGCTCGAACTCGGCGTGGCGTTTTCCGACCCGCTGGCCGACGGCCTCACCAACCAGCTCGCCGCGCAGCGCGCGCTCGAGTCGGGCATGACGCCGACGCGCACGCTCGAGCTCGTCCGCGAGATCCGGAAGTTCTCCCAGGTGCCGATCATCTTCTACACCTACTACAACCTCGTCTTCGCCAACGGCGTCGCCGCCAGCGTGCGCGCGATGAAGGAAGCCGGTGTTGACGGACTGCTCACACTTGATCTCCCACCCGAGGAGGCCGGCGAGGTTCAGGAGGCCTGTCGGGCGAACGACCTCAAGACCGTCTTCATCGTCGCCCCGACCACGCCCGAGTCGCGCCTGCCGGCGATCGCCGCGGCGGCGACCGGTTTCATCTACTATGTGTCGCGCGAGGGCGTAACCGGCGTGCAGTCGAAGCTGGCGGGCAACATCCCGGAGGCGGTTGCGGCGATCAAACGCCACACGCCGCTTCCGGTCGTCGTCGGCTTCGGCATCTCGACGGCCGCGCAGGTGCGCGAGGTGGGCGCGGCGGCCGACGGCGTGGTCGTGGGCAGCGCGCTGGTGAATGTCATCAAGGAGAACTTCGCCAATCGCGCGGCGATCCCCGGCGCGATGGGCAAGCGGGCGCGGGAGCTGATCGCGGGGCTGTGCCCGGAGAAGCCCGCCTGCGGCTGAACCGTCGCGCCCCCGTCCAGCTCGCGCGGCGAGCGTTGCGGCCCGCGGCGGGGGCGGAGGACGAACCCTTGGCCGGCCGCTCCAGCGGCGCGTTCACTGGTGATTGGGCGCACGTCGCTCGACTGTCGGCGGCCTGAGTGCGGCTGAGGGCTGCGGCGCCGGGCCGGCCGCGGCAGCCCCGGTCCGATCGCGGAAAACGGCCTCCACTCAAGGGCGGCGGCGCGCCGCTCGTCCTCGCGGGATTGTCAGCGGCGCCGGTCTCGGATACGGAGTGGGGCGCATGAAAATTTACGCGACCTACGGACTGATCGGAACGCTGCTCGGGGCCCTCCAGATGCTGGTGCTGTTCTTCCTGGGGCTGCACGGGGAGAAGATCCACCTGCTGAACGACCTGAAGGTTTCGCTGCCGCTCGGCGCGCTCGGTTTCGTGCTCGGCGCCGCGGTGCTCGTGCTGGGCCTGCGGGCGTGGCGCGAGGCGCAGCCCGACAAGGCGATGAGCTACGGGCGCGGGGTGGGCGGCGGCTGCCTGATCGGGCTGTGGCAGGGGCTGGGCACGATGGTCTTCACGATCGTGTACGGCTTCGTCATCAATCCGGGTTTCAAGGACGCGATGGTGGCCAACGCCATGGCGCAGATGCAGGAGCAGAACCTGCCCGCCGAGGGGTACGCGATGGCCGAGAAGATGATGAACATCACCCTGAGCCCGATCTTCCAGGGGATCATGGCGATCCCCGGCAGCATCTTCATCGCGTTGATCGTGTCGTTGATCGCTGCGGCGGTCCTGAAGCGCGAGGCCGCGCCGGCGCAGCCGCCGCTGGTCTGAGCGCGACCTCCACCAATCCTTTCTCCACCGGCCCGCGGCATCCGCCGCGGGCCTACTTGTGTCGGCCGGTCGCGAGCACGGCGCGGGTGGCCCCCCAGCCGCCGGAGGACTCGGCGCAGAGGGCGAAGGATTCGACCAGCGGGGAGCGGCGCAGCCAGGCGTGCACGCGTTCGCGCAGCGCCCCGGAGCCCTTGCCGTGGATGATGCGCACGGTCCGGATCCCGCAGGCCGCGCAGGCGGCGAGGTAGTCGCCGAGCAGGTCGCCCACTTCGGCGGGGCGGAACGTGTGCAGATCGAGTTCCCCGGTGATGGGCAGCGGGACGGGATGCACGGGGAGGTCTGACGCGGAGTCGGGCATCGGCGGGCGCGAGCGGGAGCAAAGCGAGGAACCCGGCGGAGGCGAGCCGGTGCGCGGGATTGCCGGCGCGGCGGTTGCCGCCATGCTGCCGGCACCATGGCCGTCGTCGTCCACCAGCTTGAGCACAGTCCCTACTGCATCCCGATCACCGCGGCGCTGCGCGCGCTGGGCGTGCGGTTCCGCACCGTGCAGGTGAGCTATGGCGACCGCACGCCGCTCTTCCGGCTCACGCAGGGGCGGTACCACCAGGTGCCGGTGCTGGTCGACGGCACGGCGGTCGTGTACGAGACCGCCGCGGACACGCTGGACGTCGCCCGCCATGTCGACCGGCGCTGGGGCGGCGGCCGGCTGTTCCCCGCGGAGCACGAGGGCGTGCAGCGCATCGTGGTGGCGCACCTCGAGAACGAGGTCGAGGGCACGACGTTCCGGCTCGTGGATCCGAAGTTCAGCGACACGGTGACGGACGAACGCGAGCGGATGTTCCTCGTGCGCTTCAAGGAGCGGAAGTTCGGGCGCGGCTGCCTCGAGGCGTGGCGGCGCCAGGCGCCGGAGTTGCGGGCGCAGGCCGAGGCGCTGCTCACGCCCTACGACCTGATGCTGCAGGCGCATCCGTTCCTGCTCGGGGCGGCGCCGGTGTATGCCGACTTCGCCCTGTACGGGATCGTGGGCAACCTGACCTACCGCGGGATCAACCGCCTGCCCGCCAGGCTGAAGGCGCTGCGCGCGTGGGCGCCCCGGCTCGAGGCGTTCCGTTACGCACGGTGACCGCGACGGCGGCGCGCGACCGGCTTCCGGCACGCTCGCGTATTTTTCGGTGAACCGCGCAGTTGCCCGCGGGGAAACGGCCACGCATAGTGCCGGCACCGTGATCGCCTCCATCGAATTCACGAACTTCAAGATCCTGCGCGCGGCGCGGATCGCCCTCGGCCCGTTCAACCTCATCATCGGGCCCAACGGCAGCGGCAAGACCACCGTGCTGCTCGCCCTCCAGCGCCTGCGGCAGTTCGCCGCCCGCCCGCCCGTCCACGGGCGCCCGCCCGCCCATCTGCCGGCCGAGACCGGGATGCTGCGTATCCGTTTCCACGCGCCGTTCGCCGACCTCGAGGCGTTCCTCGAATGCGGGCCCGACGGGTCCGGCCGCACCCTGCGCATCGACGGCCCGGGCGACCTGCCCGCGCGCTGGGCGCAGTTGGTGGCGCGGCTGACCACGGCGCGCACCGTGGCGCTCGACCCGGCGGCGCTGGCCCGCCCCAGCCCGGCCGGTGCACCGATCCTGCTCGGCGACGACGGGGCGAACCTGCCGGCGGCGCTGCGCCGCGTGCAGCGCGAGGAACCGGACGCCCACGAGCGCATCGTGGCCGAGTTTCGCCGCATCCTGCCCGAGTACCGCTCGATCGCGACGGAGGTCTCGACCGACGGCACCTGCCGGCTGGTCGCCGGGCTCGAGGGCGAGGAGCGACTGCTCGGTGCGCACGAGCTCTCCCAGGGCACGCTGGTGCTGCTCGGCCTGCTCGTGTTGACGCAGGCCCGACCGCTGCCGGCGATCCTCTGCCTGGAGGAGATCGACCGCGGCATCCATCCGCGGCTGCTGCGCGAGATCCGCGACGTGCTCTACCGCATGAGCTACCCCGAGGGCGGGCAGCCCGCGGCGCAGATTCTCACGACCACGCATTCGCCCTACCTGCTCGACCTGTTCCGTGAGCAGCTCGAGGAGGTGATCGTGGCGCAGAAACGAGGGACCGAGGCCACGTTCGAGCGGCTCTCCGAACGCGAGGATCTGCGGGAGGCGATCGGCAACGCCAGCCTCGGCGATCTCTGGTACAGCGGCATCCTCGGCGGCGTGCCCGGCGAAGTCTGAGCGGCGACCCCCGGCACCCCCATCGCCGATGAAGGTCGCGCTGTTGAGCGAATCCCCCGCCGACGAGGCCGCGCTGCGGCTCGTGGCCGAAGGCGTGCTCGGCCGCCCGGTCGAGCTGGTGCAGCCGCCGCTGCGCGCCCGCGGCTGGCCCTCGGTCGCCCAGGTGCTGCCGGTCATCCTGCGCCATCTGCATTTCCGCACCGATGCGGCCGGACTGGTCGTGACCGTCGACGCCGACGACACGGTCGTGCACACGGCGGAGCACGAGCGGCCCGGGTATTTCCATCCGGGGTGCCGGTTGTGCGAGCTGCGGGCGATCGTGCGGCAGACGGTGAAGCGCCTGCCGCCGGCCAACGGCCGCGTGCGGCTGCACACCGCGGTGGGGTTGGCGGTGCCCGCGATCGAGGCCTGGTATCTGTGCGGGCGGGACGAGACGGTGACCGAGGCGGCCTGGCTCGCGGGGCGCGAGCGCGGGGTGGCGCCGTACACCCGGCGCGAGCTCAAGCAACGCGTCTACGCGACGACGCATCCGTCGCTGCCGCTCGAGATCGAGCGGGCCGAGGCGGCGATCCGGCGGCACGGAGGCGATTACCGCCGGCTGGAGTTCGACTTTCCCGGCGGGTTCGGCGCGCTGGTGGCGGACCTGCGGCGGTGGCCGGTGGTCCCGGTGGGGTGAGGGGCCGCCGCAGCCGGGCCTTGCCCTCGCCGGGGCGTTGCCTTTCGTTTGGGCCCCGCCCACATCGAAATGTCCGATCCGGATTCCCCACGTCTGTCGTCGATTTCTTTGGCCGCACTGCTCGTCGCCCAGACGCTCGTGTCGTTTGCGGCCAACGCGGGCAAGATGGTCGTGCTCGCGCTGGCGCTCGTGCCGGGGGTGCTGCCGGTGGGCGCGGTGGACGAGTGGCTGGCGATCCTGCCGGTGGCGTTGGCGGCGCCCTACGTTTTCTTCTCGCCGCTGTTCGCCTGGTTCGCCGACCGGTATTCGACGCGCACGGTGCTGGGGGTGTCGATCGTGCTGTTGCTGGTGTTGCTGGGCGGGTTGGTGCTCGCGCTGCATCTGCACAGCGTGCCGCTCACGGTCGGCGTGTTCCTGCTGCTGGCGTGTCACTCGGCGCTGGTGTCGCCCTCGAAGCGGGTGATGCTGCGCGAGGTGGCGCCGCCGCAGAAGTTCGGTCCGGCGGTGCTGTTGTTGGAGATGCTCACCGTCGCCGCGATCGCCGCCGGAGCGTATGTGGGGGCGCGCGCGGTGGAGACTGCCGGGCTCACGGGCGACGTGGCGGCGGGGTGGGCGAGCGCGAAGGGTCTGGCGTGGTGGCTGCCCTGTCTGGCCGCAGGCGCCATGGTCGCGTTCGTGCCGACGGGCCGCACCGCGGTGCGCACGGCCGGTGCCCCGGCGCCGGAGTTGTTCACGCGGCCGATCAACCATCTGCGGGAGTTGCTGCGCGTCTCGCGGCTGCGCAATGCGGCGCTGGGGATCATGTTTTTCGCGATGCTCGGTGGGGCGCTGGTGCTCGTGTTGATCGATGCCGGGCGCGCTTGGGCGGCGCAGCATCCGGGCACGGTGAGTGTGACGGGGCTGGCGGCGATGCTGCTGCTGTTTGCGGGGGTGGGCGCGCTGGGCGGCAATTTTGTGGCCGGGCTGGTGTCGCGCGGGCGCACCGAGCTAGGGCTGGTGCCCTTCGGTGCGGCCGGCATGGCGCTGGCGGCCTGGTGGGCGAGCGCGAACACGCTCGACGCCCCGGCCTTCCGCCCGGCGCTGGTACTGCTCGGGTTCAGCGCGGGAATCTACCTGGCGCCGTTGCACATCTATTTCCATCACCGGGTGGGGCAGGAGCGGCGCACGCGCATGGGCGGGGCGCTGAACCTCTTCCGCGGCGTGGGCGGGTTGGCGGCGGGCGGGTTGTACTACCTGATGGTGGCCGGGCTGCACTGGTCGCTCTCGATGCAACTGGCGACGCTCGCGGCGGCGGCGGCCGTGGTGGCCGTGGTCTCCGTGTGGCTGTCGCCGGAGCACCTGATGGTGCTCTGCTTCCGCGGCCTGGGCCGGGTGCTGTACCGGTTGCGTATCCTCGGGCTGGAGAACCTGCCCGCGGGGGGCGCGCTGGTCGTGAGCAACCACATCTCGTACCTCGACGCGCTGATCCTGCAGGTGCTCTTTCCGCGCAAGCTCTGGTTCCTCGCCGTGCACGGGCGGCAACGCCGCGGCCTGCCCCTCTGGTTCTACCGCATCAGCGGGGTGATCCCGCTCTCGGCGGCCCGCGCGACGGAGGGGTTGCGACTGGCGATCCACAAGATGAAGGAGGGTGAGCTGGTCTGCGTGTTCCCGGAGGGGCAGGTCAGCCGCACCGGCGCGCTGATGGAGATCCGCAAGGGTTTCGAGACGCTCGCCAAACGCGCGGAGGTGCCGGTGGTGCCCGTGTTCATCGACTCGCTCTGGGGTTCGATCTTCACCTACGCCAACCAGAAGCTTGTCCTCAAGCTGCCCGAGCGTTTCCCGCACTCGGTGCTGGTGCAGGTGGGGCCGGCGCTCCCGTATCAATCTGTCAACGCCGTGCTGACGCGCCAGGCGCTGCTCGACTTGGGCGAGCGCGCCTACCAGCAGCGCGCGGAGCTGCGGCGCCATCTCGGCTACGAGGTGCTGCGCTCGCTAGCGCGGCACCCGTGGAAGGTTTCCCTCGTCGACTGCACGGCGGAGCGGCGCGAGGTGCGCGCGGGCACGCTGCTGGCCGCCGCGGCGACGTACTCGCGACTGCTGCGCCGGGAGGTGCCCGAGCGCCGCGTGGGCATCGTGCTGCCCCCGGGCGCGGGCGGCTACATCGCCAACCTCGCCGTGCTGCTCGCCGGGAAGATCCCGGTGAACCTCAACTTCACCGCCGGCGCGACCGCGATCGAGGCCTCCCTGCGGCTGGGCGGGATCCGCACCGTGATCTCGGCCGAGGCCATGCGTGCGAAGCTGCCGCAGTTCCCCTGGCCCGCGCAGACGCGCGACATGCGCGTCGACCTCGCGGGCTGCGGGAAGGCGGCGGTCGTCGCCCGGCTCGCGCTGGTCTGGCTGCTGCCCTCGCGCCTGCTGGCGCTGCTCTGGGGTGTGCCGCGGGTGGGCGACCACGCCGAGGCGGCGCTGCTGTTCACCAGCGGCAGCTCCGGCGAACCGAAGGGCGTGCCGCTCACCCACCGCAATATCCTCGGCAACTGTGGCCAGATCTCCGCGACGGGCATCCTCTCCAAACGCGAGACGCTCCTGGCGTTCCTCCCCATCTTCCACAGCTTCGGCTTCACCGTCACCCTCTGGTACGCGCTCATGCGCGGCGTGCGCACGGTCACGCTCCCGTCGCCGCTGGACGCCAAGCGCATCATCGAGGTGGTCGAGGCGGAGAAGGTCACGGTCTTTGTCAGCACGCCCACGTTCATCCGGCCGATCCTGAAGCGCGCCGAGCCCGCGCAGCTGCGCTCCCTGCGGTTCATCGTGTCGGGCGCGGAGAAGCTCCCGGTCGATCTCTTCGAGCAGTGCCTCCAGAAGTTCGGCCTGCGCATCCTGCAGGGCTACGGGCTCACCGAGACCACGCCGGTCACCAACGTCAATCTGCCGGAGCCGCGCGACCTGCCCAAGGGCGTGAAGCTCCAGGAGGGGCACCGCCTCGGGTCCGTCGGCCGCCTGCTCGCGGGTATGACCGCCCGTATCGTGCATCCCGAGACCGGGGCGGAGCTGCCGCCCGACAAGACCGGCATCCTCTGCCTGCGCGGAGCCAACGTGTTCGGCGGCTACCTGAAGGACCCGGTGCGCACCTCCGAGGCGCTGCGCGACGGCTGGTTCGTGACCGGCGACCTCGCACGGTTCGACGACGACGGTTTCCTCTTCATCGAGGGCCGGCTCTCGCGCTTCTCGAAGGTGGGCGGCGAGATGGTGCCGCACCTCACCATCGAGCAGAAGATCATCGAGGCCTTCGGGCTGGAGGCCGCGGAGGAGCCGAAGGTGGTCGTGCTCGGCGTGCCCGATGCCGCGAAGGGCGAGACGCTGGTGCTGCTCACGACCGAGGCGATCGAGGCCGCCGACCTGCGCGACAAGCTCACCGCCGCCGGGCTCCCCAATCTCTGGATTCCGAAGACGGTCGTGCGCCTCGAGCGCATCCCGGTGCTGGGCAGCGGCAAGTGCGACCTGCGCGGCTGCCGCGAACTGGCCGGCGGGAAGTGAGGCGGGCCGGCGCCGGCTCCGCCGCGGGCGGCGCCGAGATCCGCGGTGCGGAGGGACCGCCGCGGCCAGCGCCACCAGCGATCGGTTACAGCGGCATGTCGACGTGGACGGCCGTGGTGCCGGGGATGCGGGAGAGCTTGTGCGGGTAACGCTGGAACAGTCCGAGCATGGCCGTGTTTTCCGGGGCGACCTGGGCGTGGAGCGCGGCGAGCCCGCGTTTCTTCGCCTCGGCGCGCAGGCGGTCGAAGAGGATGCGGGCCATGCCGCAGCGGCGCTTGGTCTCGCGGGTGACGAAGGCGACCTCGGCGCGCTTGCCGCCGGCATCGAGGTAGTAGCGGCCGACGGCGTGCAGCACTTCGCGCGGGCCCTGCACCTCGAGGATGACGAGGGCGAGATCGCGCGACTGGTCGACATTGACCAACTCGTAGGCGCGCTCGCGGCTCATGCGGCTCATCATGTAGCCGTAGCGCGACTCGATGGTCTCCTGCGTGTGGGAATAGAAGAACTCCTGCATGCGGCGCTCGTCGGAGGGCTGGAGCGGACGCAGGACGTAGGGCTCCTTGTTGAGCACGAGCTTGATGGGGGCGAGGCCGGCGGGGCTGCGCGGCGGCGCGGCGGCGAGCTTCTCGTACACCGGGACCCAGCGGCGGGCCTTGGCGACGGCCAGCAGGTCGGCGCGGTGGTCGGGGTGCGCGATCTGGACGAGCTCGAGAGCGCGTTCGCGGATGCTGCGGCCGCGCAGCGTGGCGGTGCCGTACTCGGTCACCACATAGTGGACATCGCCGCGGGAGGCGACGATGCCGGAGCCGGCGGCCAGCTCGGTGACGATGCGCGAGGAGCCGTCGGCCGCGGTGCTGCGCAGGGCGACGATCGGGCGGCCGTCGGGGCAGAGGGCCGCACCGCGCAGAAAGTCGGTCTGGCCGCCGAAACCGCCGATGAACTTGTGGCCGATGGAATCGTCGACGACCTGGCCGGTGAGGTCGACCTGCTGGGCGCCGGCGATGGCGACCATGCGGCGGTTGAGCGCGATGGTGGCCGGGTGGTTGACGTAGTCGCTGGGGCGGAAGAGGACCTTCTTGTTGCCGTCGACGTAGTCGTAGAGGTGGCGGGTGCCGACGGCGTAGGCGACGACGGACTCGCCGGCGTGCTGGCCCTTGCGCTTGTTGGTGACGGCGCCGGACTCGAGGAGTTCGAGCAGGGCGGAGCCGAGCCGATCGGAGTGGATACCGAGGTGCTCGTGGTGGCGCAGGGCGGCGGCGATGGCGGTGGCGGGGGCGGTGGTGCCGATGCGCAGCGTGCTCTCGTTCTCGACGAGGAGGGCGACATGGGCGGCGATGCGTTCGTCGATCTCGTCGGGGGCGGGCGTGGGGGTCTCGGGCAGTTCGGCCGGGGCCTCGAGGAAGGCCGCGAAACGGTTCCAGTCGACGCGGGTCTCGCCGGCGGTGCGGGGCAGGCGGGGATTGACCTGGGCGACGACGAGCGGGGCGGTGTCGACGGCGGCGCGGGTGATGTCGCAGGAGACGCCGAGCGAGCAGCGGCCGGACTTGTCGGGCGGGGTGACCTGGACGAGGGCGAGGTCGAGGGCGAGGATACGCTGGCGGAAGAGCGAGGGGATCTCGAAGGCGTAGGCGGGGGTGTAGTCGGCGCGGCCGGCGGCGAGCGCCTGCTGGACGGCGGCGCCGAGGTAGAGGGCGTTGGCGTTGAGGTGGCCGTGGTACTTCTCCTCGACCCAGGGGGCGGCGCCGAGGGTGAGCAGATGGACGAGCTCGATGTCGTCCAGTTTCTTGTGCTGGCCGAGCAGGGAGTCGACGAGGGCGAGCGGGGCGGCGGCGTAGGAGCCGAGGAAGACGCGGCTGCCGGGCCGGACCAGCGTGGGCCAGTCGTCGGGGTGCAGCGGTTGCGGCGGGAGCTTGCGGGTCTTCGGGGCCACGGCGGAAAGAAGTCCGGAGAAGAGCGGCGGGGCTACTTGTGGCGGCCGTGTCGGAAAATGTCCCACACGATCCACAGCCCGATCACCATCGAGAGCAGGTAGCCGGAGATGCCGAGGGCGGAGAAGCCGCCGAGGATCTGCGGCTTCACGCCGGCGTGGATGATGAGCGAGGAGCCGACGATGAGCGCGGCGACGATGAGCGCGAGGGTGAGGCGGGAGCTGGCCTTGTTGATGGCGTCGTCGAGCTCCTCGAGTCCGCGGTGCTGGAAGTTGATCGTGAGGTCGTCCTGGCTGATGCGCTGGGCGAGGCGGTGCAGGTCGATCGGGAGGTCGCCGAGGCGGCTCATCGCGCCGGCGAGGCCGCGGCGGAGCTGGCCGAGGACGACGCGCGGGCTGAGGCGCTCGCGCTGGAGGTCGCGCAGGGTCGGCTCGGCGGCGTGGCGCAGGTCGAACTGGGGGTCGAGCGCGCGGGCCGCCTCCTCGATCGAGAGCACCGATTTTGCCATCAGGCAGTAGTCCTGGGTGATGTTGATCCCGTGGCGGCCGAAGATGTGCAGGAGCGAGAGGATGACGCGGCCGATCTCCTGGTGGCCGATGGCGTAGTTGAGATTCTCGCGCAGGGCGAAGGTGACCTCCTTCTCCATCGCGCGGAAGTCGGGCCGGCGGTGCGGCGCGGCTAGCGCCGAGGCGGCGGCGACGATGCGCTCGGCGTCGAGGGTGGCGGCGGCCTCGAAGAGCTCGGCGAGAAAGTGCCGCATGCGGCGCGTGAGCTGGCCGACCTGGCCCCAGTCCAGAGCGCAGATGCGCCCGTCGGGGGTGACGAGGAGGTTGCCCGGGTGCGGGTCGGCGTGGAAGAAGCCGGCGACGAGGATCTGGTGGAAGAGCGAACGGGCGCCGTCGACGGCGAGGCGGCGGGCCGGCTCGGCCGGGAGCGCGGCCCGGTCGAGCCGGACGCCCTCGATGAAGTCCATCACGAGGACGCGTTCGCGGGTGTGCTCCTCGTGGACGCCGGGGGCGAAGATCGTCTGCGGGAACGGATTGGTGGCGTTGAAGTAGCGGAGATTCTTGGACTCGTGGCGGAAATCCAGCTCGCGGCCGAAGGCGACGCGCATCTCGGCCACGACGGCCGGGAGGTTGTAGGGGGCGAAGGCGGCGACGCGGTGGTGGAGCTGGGTGGCGAAGAAGGAGATGAGGTCGAGGTCGGCGTCGACGAGCTTGCGCAGGTGGGGCCGTTGGAGCTTCACGGCGACGAGTCGGCCGTCGCTGCGCAGGCGGGCGCGGTAGACCTGGGCGAGCGAGGCGGAGGCGACGGGGGTCTCGTCGAACTCGGAGAAGATGGCGTCGAGGTCCTCGCCGAGCTCCTCGACGAGCACGGGGCGCATCTCGGCGAAGGGGAGGGGCTTGACGTTGTCCTGGAGCCTCCGGAGTTCGGAGACAAGGGCCTCGGGGATGACATCGGGCCGCATGCTCAGCAGCTGCCCGGATTTGACGAAAGTCGGGCCGAGCTCCTCGGCGGCCAGGCGGAAACGTTCCCAGACACTGCGGCGCTGGCGCGGCTGCGGAATGATGCGGTGCAGGAAGCCCGGCGGGGGATTGATCTGCTGGATGACTTCGGCAAAGCCGTGCTTGGCGAAGACCGTGGCGATCTCCTTGGCGCGGACGGCGTTGGTGAGGAAGTCGAAGGGGGACATGCCGGGGAGCAGAGGGCGGTGGGCCGTGGGCGGTGGGAGACGGGGCGTGGTGTGGACCGGGCCGGACCGCGGGGCACACGAACGTGCGGTTGGCGATCGTCTCGAAGGGAGAAGGGGCGGCGCGGGTGGCGCCGAGGGGGGGGAGGACAAAAGACCCGCCGGCGGCGGGCCGGCGGGGCGCAGGCGGGCGGCGTGGCCTCAGTTTGTCGGGAGCTTGAAGGTCGCCTCGACCTTCTCCTCGAGGAGCTGGATACGGCGCTCGAGCTGGGCGAGCTCGGACTTGTGGGCGAAGTCGGCCTTGGCGAGGAGTTCGCGGATGCGCTCGGCGAGGTCCTTGCTGGAGGACTCCCACTCCTTGCGGCCCTCCTCGGCGAGCTTGGCGGCGAGGGCCTTGGCTTCGTCGGTCGAGACTTTGCCCTGTTTGACGAGGTCCTGCATCACGACCTCGATCTTCTCCTTGGTGACGATGGTGGCGCCGATGCCGGCGAGGATGGTTTTCTTGATGAGATCGATCATGGCGGCGGCACGGTAGGCGGCGCGTAGGGGAGCGGCAAACGCATTCCGGACCGGTCGAAACGGAATCACCGGTTGTTCGCACTTGGCCGGGCCGCCGGCTGGCGCCAACCTCGGCGCCACCATGCCGTGCTTTCGCCCCTTGTCCCGGTTGGCAGGACTCGCCCTAGTCGCTGCCGCCGTCGTGTCTCCCTCCCACAGCCAACCTCCTGCCGCCCCCATGCCCGCCCCCGCCTACCGCAATCCCGCCCTCCCGATCGAAGAACGGGTCGCCGACCTGCTCGGCCGCATGACGCTCGAGGAGAAGGTCGGGCAGCTCATGATGGTGGATGCGCGCGACGAGGACCTGTCGTTCATCAACACCCGCCAGCCCGGCTCGGTGCTCCATATCCTCGGCGAGAAGATCAACCGGGCGCAGGATCTGGCGGCGAAGAACCGCCTCGGCATCCCGCTGCTGGTGGGCGAGGACGGCATCCACGGCCACTCGTTCTGGAAGGGCGCCACGATCTTCCCGACCCAGCTCGCGCTCGCCACGAGCTGGAGCCCGGAACTGCTCGAGCAGGTCGGTCGGGTGACCGCCGCGGAGATGACGCCGACGGGCATCCACTGGACGTTCTCGCCGGTCCTCTGCCTCACCCGCGATTTGCGCTGGGGGCGCACCGGGGAGACCTTCGGCGAGGATCCGTACCTGATCGGTGAATTCGGCGCCGCGCTCATCCGCGGCTATCAGGGCCAGGGGCTCGACGACCCGACCGCCGTGCTCGCCACCGCCAAACACTACGCCGGCTACTCCGAGACGCAGGGCGGGCGCGACGCCTCCGAGGCCGACATCTCCCGCCGCAAGCTGCGGAGCTATTTCCTGCCGCCGTTCGAGCGCGCCGTGCGCGCCGGGGCGATGACGTTCATGACCGGCTACCAGTCGATGGACGGCGTGCCCTCGACCGCCAACCGCTGGCTGCTCACCGAGGTGCTCAAGGACGAATGGGGCTTCCGCGGCGTCCTGGTGACCGACTGGGACAACGTCGGCCGGCTCGTCCACGAGCAGAAGGTCTGCGCCACCTACGCCGACGCGGCGATCGTGGCGCTGCGTGCCGGCAACGACATCATGATGACGACCCCGCAGTTCTACGAGGGCGCCATCGAGGCGGTGCGCAGCGGCCGGCTCAAGGAATCCGAGATCGACGCGCCGTGCGCGCGCTTCCTCGCGCTGAAGTTCCGCATGGGCCTGTTCGAGAACCCGCGGCGCGCCGACCTCGCCCGCGCCGCCGCCGAGATCGCGCGCCCCGACCATCGGGCGATCAACCTCGAGGCCTCGCGGCAGAGCCTCGTGCTGCTGCAGAACAACGGGCTGCTCCCGCTCGATCCGGCGAAGGTGAGATCCATCGCCGTGGTCGGCCCCAATGCCGACGACGCGGTGCAGCAGCTCGGCGACTGGACGCTCGGCGCCTCGCAGCACCCGCCCGAGGCCGGCACGCAACCGCGCGAGAAGGTGACGACTGTGCTCGATGGTATTCGTGCATTGGCGCCGAAGGGCTGCATGGTGCGGCACGAGCGCGGTTGCACGATCACCGACGACGACGAGGCGGGGATTCCGGCGGCGGTCGCGGCGGCGCAGGCGAGCGATGTCGTGGTCGCCGTCGTGGGCGACCATCTGAAGTTCATCGGCGAAGGGCAGAGCACGGCCACGCTCGAACTCCAGGGCGGACAGGTGGCGCTGCTCGACGCGCTGGAGAAGACCGGCAAGCCGCTGATCGTGGTGCTCGTGAACAGCAAGCCGCTGGTGCTCCCGCGCTCCGCGAAACGCGCGGCGGCGATCCTCGAGGGATTCAACCCCGGGATGGAAGGCGGTCGCGCCATCGCGGAGGCGGTGTTCGGCCAGCTGAATCCGTCGGCCAAGCTCACGATCTCGATCCCGGTGCACGTGGGCCAGCAACCGGTGTTCTACAGCCAGGTGCGCGGCCAGCACGGCGACCGCTACGCGGACCTCACGCAGGAGCCGCTCTTCCCCTTCGGTCACGGCCTGAGCTACACGAGCTACCGGTATTCGAATCTCCGGCTCGCCTCCGCCACCCTGGCGCGCGGCGCCGCGGTGACGGTGACGGTGGACGTCGAGAACACCGGCGCCCGCGCCGGCGACGAGATCGTGCAGGTCTACGTGAGCGACGTCGTCACCTCGGTCACCTGGGTGAACAAGGCGCTGAAGGGCTTCGCCCGCGTGCACCTCGAGCCCGGCGAGAAGAAGACGGTGCCGGTCGCGCTGCCGTACGAGGCGTTCCAGATCGTGGATGCCGAGGGGCGCAGCGTGGTCGAGCCCGGCGAGTTCGAGGTGCTGGTCGGCCCGTCGTCGCGCGATCGCGAACTGCTGAAGGCGACGCTGCGGGCGGAGTGAGCGTGTAGGGCCAGTCTTCGACTGGCCCGGCTGATCGGGAAGCGCCCCGGACTGGTCCGGTCGGAGACCGGACCCGCTTCAGCGCTCCCTACGGTTGCCTCTCCGTGGTGCCCGGCGTGGGGGCCTCCGGTTCCGGGGGCGCGCCGAGCATGGCCAGCCCCTCCTCGGAGATGCCGTGGGAGATCTTCAGCCCGAGGTGTTGGGCGAGGTAGTGATCGATGGGAATCCAGCGACCGTCGATCTTCACGCGCTTGGTCCAGGCGCACACGCTGACGATCGCGTTTTGCAGGTGGGCGATGCGGTCGAGCGCGTCCTTGAGTTTGACGACCTGTTCGGCGAGTTGCTCCTGGGCTTCGCGCCGCTTGGTGATGTTGCGCAGGACGAGGATGGTGAACGGCTGGTTGGTGACCGGATCCGTGAGGTTCACGCCGCGGGGCTCCACCCATAGCGCGGTGCCATCCAATCGCTGGATGCGGAAGGCGGTGGGGTCGTTGGGCTGGCCCGCGATCAGGCGGTCGAGCAGTTCGCGGGCGCGCGGCCGATCCTCCTCGGCGACGAAGTCGAGCACGGGGCGGCCCTCTTGTGCGTCGAGATCGGCGAGGCCGAGGAGCGTGGCGCAGGATTCCGAGGCCTGGCGGACGTGTCCTCCCCGGTCGAGAACCACGATGCCGTCGGGCACGGTTTCGAAGAGCGCGCGCAGTCGCATCTCACTCGAGCGCACCTTGAGCTCGGTCGCCTTCAGGTCCGAGATGTCCTGGAATGCGCCGATGAGCGCCGGCTGGCCGGCGTAGGCGATCGGGACGACCGAGCCGAGCACCGGAAAACGCCGGCCGTCGTAGCCGAGGAGCTCCATCTCCTTGTCCAGCACGGCGCCCTCGCGGGCCAGACGGGCCAGGAGCTTCTCCCGCGCAACCGCGCCGTCTGCGTAGGGGATGCAGAGTGACGCATAGCCGGCGGGGGGCAGCCCGAGGACGGTGATGGCGCGGCGGTTGGCGAAAAGCAGGCGGCCGGAGGTGCGCTGGGTGACGGCGATCGCAAACGGGGCGGACTCCAGCAGGCCCTGGATCTCACGTTCGGCATGGTGGAGGCGCAGGGCCAGCCGGCGGTAGAACCAGGTGGCGACCAGCAGGGCGAGGAGCACCAGCAGCACGCCGGCGATCTTCGCCCAGTGTTCGGCCCCCGGGCCGAGTCCCGCGAGCCCCTCCATCGCGGCGACCAGGTGGCCAGCGGAAATCGGAAGGAGGGAAGTGCCGCAGGGAGACATGGTGCCACCATCGCCCGGATCCGGTGGTGACTCAACTGCGCGGTCGCGCGATCCTGGCCGGTTCCCGAGACCCGGTCTTTCCTGTTGCCAGCGCCGGAGCGGAACCGGAACCTAGATTTTCTTTCGTCGGGGATGGCACCTGCCCTCGTCGCCGATGGTCCTCTTCTGCAATGCGGAAAGTCTACATCACCGGTCTCGGGTTCGTCAGCAGCATCGGCAACGACAAGTCGGCCGTGGAAACCAGCCTGCGCGAGATGCGCCATGGGTTCGAGCTCTACCCGCCGTTCCAGCAGCCGCAGGTGCCGGTGAAGGTGATGGGCACAGTGAAGGAATTCGCGGTCGATTCGGTCGAACCCGAGGACTGGACCTATCCCGCCCGCTACACGATCCGCCGCGAGCTGCTGCGCAGCATGGCGCCGCACGGTCTCTACGCGCATTGCGCGATGTTGCAGGCGCTCGAGGACGCGGGCTTGGCGGCGGACGAGTTCCAGAACGAGGAGACCGGGCTGTACTGCGCCTCGGCGGGCTCGCCGATGGTTCTCAGCCACTACATCAATCGCATGCACCAGCTCGGGGTGATGCGCTGCCCGCCCGTCGCGATCGTCTCCTCGATCTCGGGCACGCTGAACTTCAACCTCGTGGCGGCCTTCAAGATCCGCGGCCACTCCTGCGGCTTCTCCTCGGCCTGCGCCTCGACTGGGCACGCGCTCGGCTTCGCCTACGACGACATCGCCACGGGGCGGCAGGAGCGGATGTTCGTGGTCGGGGCGGAGGACGGCAACACCGACGCCATCCTGCCGTTCGCGGGGATGCGTGCCCTTTCCGTGGCGACCGACCCCGCGCAGGCTTCGCGGCCGTTCGACGTGGCGCGCGACGGCTTTGTGGGGACCGGTGGCGCCGCGGTTGTCGTGCTCGAGAGCGAGGAGGCGGTGGCGCGCCGCGGAGCGAAGCCCTACGCCGAGCTCGCCGGCTGGGGCCAGGCCTCCGATGGCCACAATGTCGCCATCTCGCACCCGGAGGGCGCGGGCCTCGCGCTCGCCATGCAGCGCGCGTTGCGCGCGACCGGGCTGACGCCGGCGCAGGTCGACTACATCAACGCGCATGCCACCTCCACTCCGATCGGCGACGCCTCCGAGGTGCATGCGATCCGCAGCGTTTTCGGAGCCGAGGTCGGCCGCGTGGCGGTGAGCAGCACGAAGGGATTGACGGGCCACGGTCTCTCGATGGCGACGGCACTGGAGACCGGCCTTTGCGCGCTCGCGCTCCGCGGCGGGTTCATCCCCGGCTGCGGCGGGCTGCGCACCGTCGACCCGAAGTTCGCCGATCTGAATCTCCCGCGCACAACTCTGGCGGCCCAGCCGCGGGTGGTGCTCAACAACGCCAGCGGTTTCGGCGGCGCCAACGTCAGTCTCGTCCTGCGCGCGCCCTGAACGGCGGCCGCCGCGCCTGCCGTCACCTCCTCCATGTCCCGCCCGTCGCTTTCTCCCCGCATCCGCACGGTGCTTGTCACGGGCGCCGGCGGCGGACTCGGGCGGGCGTTCGCGGAGATGCTCCGTGCCGAGGGTGTCGAGGTTTGGGGTACATCGCGGCGGCCGGAGTCGTTGGCGGAGGCGGCGCGGTTTCATCCGCTCGGCTTCGATCTTGCGGCCGGCG
>JAEWNN010000147.1 GCA_023457035.1 Verrucomicrobiota bacterium | reverse complement strand
CATCGCAGCCTCGACTTCGCCGGTCTGTTTCCCCCGGCGGCACTGGCGGTGCCCGAGGCCTTGTCCCTGTTCCGGCGCGAACAGGGGGCAACCCGGGCGGAGATGCTGGCGCGTTTTGTCTGCCCCCTCCTGCGACTGGAAGAACTGGTCACCGCCGGCGCCGACGCGGACAGCCCGTTGCACCTCTCGGTCCTCCCGCGCGGGGGCAGAAACGCCGGCGAGTTCCTCGCCAATCTTGAGACCGATCTGGCCGCGATCCGCCGGTTGGCCCTGCTGCACGATGGCGGGGTCGTGATCGACACGATCGAGCTGCGCCCACCGGCCGACGCCATGGACGTCGGGGCCCTGCGCAAACTCATCGCCGCGATCGACGCCTTGCTGGTCCGGCACGCCGCAAACATCCGCCAGGTGTTCCTCGAGCTCGCACCCACCGTCTCGCTCCCGGGGCAACTTGCCCTGCTGGCCGAAGAGACGCCGCGATCCGGCGGTGCCGAGAGTCCATCCTTCGGTTACAAGTTGCGCACAGGCGGCAGCGACACCGCCACCGCACCGTCCGCCGCACAGATCGCCAGCACGCTCGTCTCGGTCGCCTCGCTCGGTCTGCCGATGAAATGCACCGGCGGGCTGCACCATCCGCTCCGCGCCAACAGCGCCGGTCCGGCGGCGTCGACCCACGGTTTCATCAACCTGTTGGTCGCCGCGGCGCTCGCCGCGGGAGCGCCCACGCCCGGGACGGAGATTCTCGAGGCCGTACTGGAGGAGGCCAGTCCGGCCGCCTTCACCTTCGACCAACGCTCGCTGGCTTGGCGTGATCACCAGGTGGACACAGTCACCGTCGCTGCGAGCCGGCAACGCCTCCTGGTTTCCTTCGGCAGCTGCTACGCGGAGCAACCGCGTACCGAACTGCAACGACTCGGCTGGTGGCCCAAAACGCCACGGGCCCAATCCGCCCGCTTGCCGAACTGAGCTGCCGCGCCGGGCCTTGCCCGGCGTGCGGGCCCACGGCGCTGATCCGCGCAGCGACCGGCCGGCCGGGCGCAGATCAGGCGGCGTCCTTGTCGGCGTCGGCCGCGGCCGCGGTGAGGCGGATCATCGGTTTCTTGCGGCCGAGCACCACCGAGCGATCGATCACCACCTCGGACACGCCCTGGCGGTGCGGGACCTCGTACATCACGTCGAGCATGAGCTTCTCGAGGATCGAGCGGAGGGCCCGGGCGCCGGTCTTGAGCTCCATCGCCTTGAGCGCGATCTCGTGGATGGCATCGCGGCTGAAACGCAGCTTCACGCCGTCCATGGCGAAGAGTTTCGAATACTGCTTCACCATCGCGTTCTTCGTGCGGAGCAGGATCTTCTCGAGGTCGGCCACCGTGAGCGCGTCGAGCACCGAGACGACCGGCAGGCGGCCGATGAACTCCGGGATCATGCCGAACTGGAACAGGTCCTCGGGCGCGATGGCGCGCATCATCTCCTCGGGGGAAAGCCGCTCCTGCTCGATGCCGGTGCCGTAGCCGAGGACGCGGTGGCCGGCGCGGCGCTGGACGATCTTGTCGAGCGAGACGAAGGCACCGCCGCAGATGAAGAGGATGTTCGAGGTGTTGACCTGGATGTATTCCTGGTTCGGATGCTTGCGGCCGCCCTGCGGGGGCACGCTGCAGGTGGTACCCTCGAGGATCTTGAGCAGCGCCTGCTGCACGCCCTCGCCGGAGACATCGCGGGTGATCGAGGGGTTCTCCGATTTGCGCGCGATCTTGTCGATCTCGTCGATGTAGATGATGCCGCACTCGGCGCGCTTCACATCGTAGTTCGAGGCCTGGAGCAGGCGAAGGACGACATTCTCCACATCCTCGCCCACGTAGCCCGCCTCGGTGAGCGTGGTGGCGTCGGAGATGGCGAAGGGCACGTCGAGGATCTTCGCGAGGGTGCGGGCGAGCAGGGTCTTGCCGGAACCGGTCGGGCCGATGAGGAGGATGTTGCTCTTCTCGACCTCGACATCGTGGAACTCCGCCTCGAGCTCGCTCGGAATCTGCGGCACGGGCGCGGTGCGGTTGGCGTCGAAGGCGAGGCGCTTGTAGTGGTTGTATACCGCCACCGAGAGCACCTTCTTCGCGTGGTCCTGGCCGATCACAAAATCGTCGAGGACCTTCTTGATCTCGGCGGGCTTGACGAGCCGGAAGGTCGGCTTGCCACCCTCCGCGGCCGCCGGGGCCTTCAGTTCGCGGTCGATGATCGTCTTGCAGACGCTCACACAGGAGTCGCAGATGTAGACTCCGGGACCGGCGATGATCTTGCGGACCTCCGACTGCGACTTGCCGCAGAAGGAGCACAGCGTCATGCGCGAGGATTTGGCCATCGGAAAGAGGCGCGACCGCGGCGCGGAGGATCAGGGGCAACCGGCGCTCAGGCGACAGCCTTGAGCGTGGTGGCGACTTCGTTCTTCGATTCGAAGACCTTGTCGACGATGCCGTAGGCCATGGCCTCCTGCGCGCTCATGTAGTAGTCGCGGTCGGAGTCCTTTTCGACCTGGTCGGGCGTCTTGCCGGAGTGTTTGGCGATGATCTCGTTGAGCGTGCGACGCCAGCGGATGATCTCCTTGGCCTGGATGGCGATGTCGGCCGTCTGGCCGGAGGCGCCGCCCGTGGGCTGGTGGATCATCACGCGGCTGTTGGGCAGCGCGAAACGTTTGCCCTTCGTGCCGGCGGCGAGCAGCACGGTCGCCATCGAGGCGGCCATGCCGATGCAGTACGTCACCACGTCGCACTGCAGGAAGTTCATCGTGTCGTAGATGGCCATGCCGCCGGTGACGACGCCGCCCGGGGAGTTGATGTACAGATGGATGTCCTTCTTGGGGTCCTCCATCTGCAGGAACAACATCTGGGCGATCACCAAGTTGGCGACCGCGTCGTCGATCGGCGTGCCGATGAAGATGATCCGGTCCTTCAGCAGGCGCGAGTAGATGTCCATGCTCCGCTCGCCGCGGCCGGTGTTTTCCAGAACGATCGGGACGTAGTAGCTCACGTGTGGTGGTGGTGGCTGGTGGCGGAAGCGCGCAGGCCTCAGGCCTTCGCGGGCGCGGGGACCACCGTAGCTTGCGACACCACGAAATCAAGGGCCTTGTCCAACAGCATCTGCTGCTGCATCGCGCGCAGGCGCTCGCGGTCCTTGCCGAGCTCCTTCACGAGCTTCTCGGGACGCTCGCCGGAGCGCATCGCCTCCATGCGGATGAAGCGGTCGTAGTCGGCATCCTTGAGCTCGATCTTCTCCTCGGCGGCGATGCGCGCGAGGATGAGCTGGACCTTGGCGTTGCGGGCGGCGGCCTTGCGGGCGTCCTCGAAGAGCTGCTCCTTGTTCTTCTCGAAGGCATCCTGCGGCACGCCGCGGCGGAGGTTCTCCTCCATGAAACGGCGGAGGATGTTCTGCGTCTCCGACTCGACCAGGGTCTGCGGGATCTCGAAATCGACACCGGCGGCGAGCTTCTCGGTGACCTGCTGGCGCTGGGCGGCGCGGTTGTCCATCTCCTTGCGATACTTGAGGTGGTCGCGGGTGCGGCTCTTGAGCGCGTCGACCGTCTCGACCTGCAGGCCCTTGAGGAAAGCCTCGTCGAGTTCGGGCAGCACCTTCTCGCGAACCTCGAGGACCTCGATCGCGTAGACGGCTTCCTTACCGGCGAGTTCGGTCACGTGGAAATCGGCCGGGAAGGAGATCTGCACGTCCTTCTTGTCGCCCTTCGCTAGGCCGGCGATCTGCTGGCCGAGGCCGGGGATCAGGCCCTCGTTGCCCTCGACCTCCTCCCACGTCTGGGGGGCTTTGCCGAAGATGGTGCGATCCGGGACGAGGTCGGCGACGGCCTGCTCGCCGATCTTGCCCTCGTAGGCGAGCTTCACGTAGTCGGCCTTCTGGGAGGCGCGCTCCACGACCTTGAAGTCGGCCCGCTCGGCCCGCATGCCCTCGACCGCGGCGTCGACCTCGGCGTCGGTCACATCCACGGAGCCGATCTCGGTCGACAGGCCCTTGTATTCGGGCACCGGGAACTCCGGGCGCAGGTCGACGGTGAAGGTCACGGCCGCGGAGAGCGAAGGCTCGATCACGCCCTCCTTGACGTCGACGACACTGAAGACCTCGAGCTTCGACTGTTCGAGACCGTCGCTGTAGGCCTTGTTGACGACCTTGGTCTTGAACTCGCCCTCGATCTCCTTGGCGTAGCGCTTCTCGACGACGGCCGCCGGAGCCTTGCCCGGGCGGAAGCCGGGGAGGCTCGCCACCTTCGCGATTTCAGCCACCACCGAACGGTGGACGGCCTCGACCTCGCTCTTGTCGAGCGTAACGACGAGGGTTTTGCGGGAAGCGGAGACGTCTTGGATTTCGATGTTCACGGCGGAAAGCGGAAACGTTGGTTCTAGGAGTTGAATTGGGGAAGCTACGCGGCGGCCATTTTCCCGGTCAATCCCCCTTTTCGTCGGTAAGGCTCGCTCACAAGCGCAGTGACCGCCGGCGCCCCACGCACGAGCGCCCGGTGTGTCCGGCCAGCGATCGCGCGATGCGGCACCATTTCCACGCCGCGGCATTGTTCGAAATCGCCTCCCCTGCCCGCCTCCGCCGCAGCAGGGAACTGCCCTGAAACGGCAGTGACATTCGGCCCGGTCCGGCGCAACGTTCCCGCTTCATGTCCGCCCTCGCCGATTCCGCCGCCCAGCCGCCCGCCGCTCCCGCGGCGACGTTGTCGCTAGCCGCGATCGTCGCCACCCACAGCAGCGTGCTCGTGCTCGATCCCTGCACGATCCACGTCCAGGCGGGCGTGCTCCGGTCCGGCCTGACTCCGCTCTGGCATTCCGGCGGCGACGACTCGAGCATCCATCTCTTCGCCGCCGCCGAGAGCTGCCTGCGCGCGGCCGACCTCGCCCCCGGCCGCGTGGGCGCCTACGTGTTCTGCGAAGGCCCCGGCAGCCAGCTCGGTATCCGCACCGCGGCGATGGCGCTGCGCACCTGGCAGGCGCTCCGGTCCTCGCCCGCCCCCGTCTTCGCCTACCGCAGTCTCCGCGTCGCCGCCCTCGCCCACGCCCGCCACCAGCCCGGGCCGTTCGCCGTCGTGGCCGACGCCCGCCGCGACAGCTGGCACGCGGTGCGCGTCGCCGCCGACGGCACCGCTTCGCCCGTGCTCCGCGTCGCCCGCGCCGAGCTCGCCGAGTGGCCCGAGCCCCTGTTCACGCCCGCGGGTTTCCGCGCCTGGGCGCAACCGCCCCGCCCCGCCGGCACCTGCGACTACGATTGCGCCGCGATGTTCGCCAACCTCGGCGAGTTGGCGCTGCTGCACGCCGTCGCCGAGCCCGAGCCTTGGCTCTCGGCCCCGATCACGTACAAGACCTGGACGGGCGAGCGCCACCGCGCCGCCACGGCCTGAACCAGGCCGCCGCACCGGCCGGCGCCTGCCATTTCCCCCGGATGAACTCCCCCGACTCCCGCCTGCCCCTGCGCTGCTGGGCCGAAATCGACCTCGGCGCGCTCGAGCGCAACCTCAAGCACATCCGCGCCGCCCTGCCCTCGCGCCTCAAATACGTCGCCGTCGTCAAGGCCGACGCCTACGGCCACGGGCTCCCGCAGGCCGCCGCCCGCCTCATGCACGCCGGCGCCGATCTGTTCGCCGTGGCGAACGTCACCGAGGCCACCGCCCTGCGCGAGCTCGGGCCCGGCTGGCCCATCCTCGTGCTCAGCGCCGTGCTGCCCGAGGAGGACCGCTACCTCGCCGACTACGACCTCACCGCCGCCGTCTCCTCCCCCGAGGAGGTCGACCGCTTCAACGAACTCGGCCGCCGCACCGGCCGCCCGATCAGCGTCCACCTCAAGATCGACACCGGCATGGGCCGCCTCGGCGTCTGGGCCCCGCAAGCGCCCGAGCTGTACGCCAAGATTCGCGCCAGCGAGTTCGTGCGGCTCGACGGTGTCTTCACCCACTTTTCCAGCGCCGACAGCGACTCGAAGTACACCCGCCAACAGCGGCGCCTGTTTCTGGAGACGCTCAAGAGGCTCCCCGGCCTCGACCGCCGGCGCCTCATCATCCACGCCGACAACTCCGCCGGGCTCGAGACCCTCCAGCGTCGCAGCCCCGTCAACGCCGTGCGTGTCGGCCTCCTCCAGTTCGGCATTCTCCCGCACCCCAGCTCGATGCTCGCCGCCGTGCACGTCGAGCCGCTCTTCAGTTTCCACGCCCGCGTCGGTCTGGTGAAGCAGCTCCCGCGCGGCACCGCCGTGAGCTACAACCGCACCTACACGCTCACGCGCAACTCCACCGTCGCCATCGTCACCGCCGGCTACGGCGACGGCATCCCGATCTCCTGCAGCAACCGCGCCCAGGTCCTCATCCGCGGCAAGCGCTGTCCCGTGCTCGGCCGCGTCACCATGGACCAGACCATCGTCGACGTGACCGACAACCCCGGCGTCGCCGTGGGCGACCAGGCCACGCTCGTCGGCAAGCAGGGGGCGGAGACGATCGACGTCACGGAGTTCTCGAACTGGGCCGAGACCATCCCCTACGAGATTCTCTGTTCGGTCACCAAGCGGGTCCCCCGCGTCTACCGCACCACGCTGGGCACGTGAGGCCGCCGCCGCGGCCGGCGTCACCAGTCATCACCTACCAAGCCGTGGATCACCGTCGAGTCTCCGTGACCGGACGGCTCCGATAAACGACCACGCCCCGCGGGCCAACCCGCGGGGCGTGGGATCGATCCGTCCGGTCGCGCTCAGGCGCGCCGGCGACGAAGCGCAACAAGGACAAGAACGGCCGGGGCGAGGAGCCCGCAGGCGCCGCCACCACCACTCGAGCCGCCGCTCGAGCCGCCGTTGTTGGTCGCGGTGTAGGCGGTGAGCGCGAGCGGCACACTCACCACCGTGCTGCCATCGGCCAAGCCGATCGCGACGGTGTATCTGCCGGCCGTGTCGGTGCTCATGCTTGAGATCGTGTAGGTCGAGCTCGTCGCCCCGGAGATTGGCGCGTTGCCCCGGCGCCACTGATAGCTGGCCGCCGTCACACCCGTGGGCTTGGCCGTAAGCGTGATGCTGGTACCAGTCGCCACCGCGGTGGTGGTGACGCCGGAAGGAAGCTCGATGGTGGCCGAGCCGATGTCCGGATCGTCGTAGTCCCAGCCGGACGTGTTGCCGGCAAGATTGGGAATGACCGTGGCCAAGTCGGCGACGGCCTGCATCTCGTACGAATAGCCGGGAGTGAACACGGCGTCCTCGCCCGGGGCGGTCGTGCCGGTGCAGGAGGGGTACGTGTTGTTGAGGATGCGAATGGTGGCCGTGCCCGCCTTGGTGATCGGGTTGGCCACCCCCTGGAAGTGGTTGCCCTCGGAGAGGAGTTGGGCGGCGCCGGAGAGCGCGGTGCCGGCTGTGTTGCCGGGGGTGTTCACGTAGTTGCTGAACTGGTGGACATACCCGGAAGCGACGGCCGGCAGGCCGGAGCCGAGGTTGTCGGACCACCAGTTGTGGTGGAGGGTGATCCGCGGAGTAGCAGTTACTCCCTCACGGCCCAGCTTCATGGCGACCTGCCCGGGGGTGTTCGCCGTGAACTGGCACCAGGAGAACGTGATCAGGTCGGAGAAGAGAATCTCCACCTGCTCGGCGGCACAGTCCTCAAAGGTGCAATGGGTGACATAAACGTACTGGCTGTTGGTGATCCAGAGCGCACGCCCGTTTGCGTTGTCGGCAGGGGCGGGGTTGGACAGATTGAGGCCGCGGATGATCACGTTACCGACGGCGTTCAGGACCAGGCATCCGTCGAGTCCGGAGTTTTCATCGACGCCCTGGATGGTCTTGCTGGAGGCCAGCTGAACCTCACCGACCGAGAGCTGGCCGGAGACCTTGATCACATAGGGCTTCGTGTCCGTCGCATACTTGATGAAGTCCTCCCGCGTGGTGACCTCGACCGAGGCGCCCGCGGACCCGCCGGTGGTGGTGGCAGCGTATCCGGTGGGAGCGATGATCGATAGCGTGTAGCGCGTCGTGCCCAAAGCCCCGTCCGAGTCGGTCGTGGTGATGTCGATGGTGTGGCGGCCGGGGGCGAGGGCAGCGGAGTCCGGTACTGTATAGGACCAGGCTCCGTTCGCACCGGCGGTGACGGTGACGGCAGCGGCCTCGTTGATCTTGATGCTCACCGTGGCCCCGGCCGCGACGGTACCCGAGAGGGTCGGCGTTCGGTCGATGGTCGTGAGTCCCCGATCGATGATGGGCGCGGCCGGCGCGGTCGTGGTGGTGAACGTAAGTTCAGATCCGTAGGCGGTACCGACCCCATTGGTCGCATAGGCACGGAAGTAATACGTGGTGCCGGCGGAGAGACCGGTCAGGGACGTGGTGAAAAAGCCGGTGCCGGCGCCGACGGTCACCGTGGTGCCCGTGCCGAGGCTCAGGTTGCCGGAGGTGCTATAGATAAAGCCGCGGGCCGTCACCGCGGAGCCGTTGGCGGAGGGGACGGAACCGGAGACCGTGGCGCTGGTGCTAAGCGGGACCGGCGCTCCGGTGGTGACCACCGGAAGATCGGAGACGGGCGTACTACTGGAGACCGCCGGGTAGCCCATCCAGGTCGGCGAGGTGAAGCCGGTGGCCGTCGCCGAATAGTGGACGGTGAAACCGGCGGCGGTGCCGTCGAAGCAGCCGGCAGCAGCGGTGGGGGCGTTGCCCACAAAAGTCGCCGAAACGAGCGACGAGGCGCCGTTGAATGCCGACGCCCCGAGGGTCGTGAGCGAGGCCGGGAGATTGATGAAGGTCAGGCTGGTCGCGCCGGAGAACGCCCGATCGGAGATCTGCGTGAGCCCCTCCGGCAAGACGACACTGACCACTTCGACGCACCCCTTGAAGGCGTCCGGCGCAATCGTTGTGACGGTGGCGGGGACGGCATACTCACCGGCAAGCTTGGCCGGGGCGCGCAAGAGGGTGGTCTTGGCGGCATTGAAGAGCACGCCGGACACCGCGGCAAACGACGTATTCTCAGTGGAGACCGCGAGGCTGGTAAGCGCAGGGCAGCCCCCGACAAACCCGTCGCCTAAGTTGGCCACGGCCTTGCCCAGTGTGAACTTCGTAAGCAGGTCGCAGTCGGCGAAGGCACCGGCGCCAAGAGTGGTCAAGCCGCTGGGCAAGACCACTGAGATAATCTTGTCCGCGTTGGCGAAAGCGCGCTCCCCGATTGTTATGAGGGTGGACGGCAACGCCACGGTCGCGAGATTGGGGCAGTCCGCAAAAGCAGAGGCCTCGATCGTGACCGCCCCAACGGGCAAAGTAACCGTGGTGATCCCGGTGCAACCCTTGAAGGCGTTGGCTCCGACCGTGGCAAAGCTGGTGTTGTCATTGAACGCCACGCCAGTGAGGGTGGTACGCCCTTGGAACGCATCCGGGCTGATCGCGACCACCGGGTAGCCGTCGACTTTGTCCGGGATCGTGAGGACTCCGCTGGGGATGATCTCCGAGACAAAGCCCGTGATGGTGGCCTTGCTGTCGGCGAGCGTGTAGGAAAACGTGGTGTCGGCGAGCGCCTGGACGGCGCCGACGATCAGCAGGCCGGTGGCGGCGAGGAAACGGAGAAGACTCATAACACGGAAGCTTTCGGGACGAGGTATTGTTGCGGGACGTTCGTGCCCACGGTCGTAGGCGCGAAAATCGCGGGTGTCGAGTCCCCGCTGCCGGTGTCGCCGCTGCGCGAGGGAAATGCGCGCGGGGGGCGGGAGCACCGGACGGGGTCAGCGGCTCGATACGGGGATACGACCATGGAGGGGAAAGGAGACGCAGACGAATCTCGATTGTTCCATCTGTTGTGCTGCGCGGCGCGCGACCGATGCGCGTAGAGCGGTCCGCGGGACGAGGGCCCCTTGGCCGGCAAGCCGCTCCGGGCACGGCGGCGCGGCCGCGCCGCCGCGGCGCCTCACACCACCTTCGCCCAGATCACCTTCAGATAACGGCTTTCAAGGCAGTTCGAGTACACGGGATGGTCGGCGCCGGGGCCGGTGCGATCGAAGATCTGGAGACGGCGGTTGTGCCGGTGCGCGGCCTTGATCACGTACTCCTCGAACTGGTCCATCGTCACCAGGCCCGAGCACGAGCAGGTGACGAAGAGGCCGCCGGGTTTCACCAGACCGATGCCGAGGTGGTTGATGTCCTCGTACCGGCGGCGGCCGGCGAACGGACCGTCGTCGTCCTCGGGATCGCGGCTGAGCACGAACTTCGGCGGGTCGAGCACCACGGCGTCCCACGCCTCGCCGTTCTTCTGCATCTGGCGGGCGTAGGAATAGGCGTCGGCATGCACCCACTTGATGCGGGCGTTGTTGATGTTCGCGTTGCGCTTGGCCTGCTCGATCGCGGTCTCGTCGAGATCGACGCCGGTCACCTCCTCCGCGCCGCCGTGCACCTTCGAGGCGATGGCGAAACCACCAGTGTAGCAGCACAGGTCGAGCACGCGCGCGCCCTTGGTGAATTCGGCGAAGCGGCGCCGGTTGTCGCGCTGGTCGCAGAAGAAGCCGGTCTTGTGGCCCTCCTCGAAGTCGACCTCGAACGTCACGCCGTGCTCGCGCACCTTCACGCGCCGCGGGGCGTTCTCGTCGACCACCGGGTCGAGCATCACGGGGCGGATACCCTCCCAGTGCGCGACCTCGTCGTCGACCTGCACGATGTGGTTCTTGGTGCCGAGCGCCTCGTGCAGGATCTTCAGCCACTTCGGCAGGCGCTGCATGACGCCGAACGAGCACACGTCCGCAAACAACGTGTCGCCGTGGCGGTCGACGGTGAGGCCGCTCAGGCCGTCGCCGTCGGCGTTGACCACGCGATACGTGTTGGTGACGGCGTCGAGCTTGAGCATCTCGCGGCGGAAGGCGACGGCGCGGCGCAGCGCCTCCTCGAAGTAGGACTCGTCCACCGGCTCGGCGCTGAAGCGCATGATGCGCAGCGGCACGTTGGCCTTCTTGTTCCAGAAACCGGTGCCGAGGCGTTTGCCGAGCTTGTCGTAGACGGCCACGAAGTCGCCGGCCCGGGCGTCGGGCGACACGTCGCGGATCATCTTCGGGTAGATCTGCGGCTGGAAGGTGAAGAACTTCAGCTGCACCCAGGGCCGCTGCCATTGCGAGCGGTCGATCGGCGCGGGCGGCGGCTGCGGCTCGTACGCGCGGCGGCGCGCCGCGGCTTCGGCTTCAACGGAGAACGGTTCGTCGGGAAAGTCGGACTCGGGATTCAAGACCGCCGATTCAGCGCAGCCGCCGCCCGAATGCGAGGCGGAAGAACAATGCCGGCACCACCCAACCGGAGGCACCGCCAACCGGCCACGGCGCCGCGGCCGCAACCAACGCTCAGACCGCCGGCCGCCGCACATCGACCGGCGCCGCCGGCTTCGTCGTGAAAAACTTCGCCAGCACCACCGCCACGAGCCCGACGAACGCGAGCGAGAGCGAGATCTGCAGCGCCGCGCCCAGCACGACCCGCGCGAGCGAGCCCACCACTGCAAGCACGGTATCCCCGGCCAGCACTGGCACTTCCATCTGCGCCGGCAGGCTCGGTACGATGATCCAGCGGAAAAGCAGAATGCCCAGCGACGAGCTCGACCACGCAACGAACGCGGCGATCCCGCCGGCGATCAGGCTCGGGATGCCCCACCACAACAGCAGGCCGCGCAGCGAGCGCACGGCGAATACCGCCACGCCGACCAGCAACGCCGCCGGTACGACCCAGCTCCAGCGCGCCAGCTCCGCCATGAACCGCAGCCGCCGGCGCACTTCGCCCACCGCCGCGTACACCGACTCCGCCGCGGTCCCATCGCGCGCTTCGAACAGATCCACGCGGTTCGGCATCGCCTCGACCGCGGGCTTGAGCAGTTCGCGAAACCGCGCCCGCACCTCGGGCAACTGCTCGGCCGACGGGCGGCAGGTCGTGGGCAACTCCATCGAACCGCCCGTGCACGGCGGCTTGTCCTGCAAGATCGTCACATAGGCCTCCTCGAGCGCGCCGCCCGCGAGCCGCTGTTTGAGGTCGACCAGCGAGAGCGTGAGCGACGGCTTCGCGGCGTCCCCGTTCACGTAGCCGAAAAACTGATCGAGCAGGCTGTCGATCTGGCCGCGCACTTGGTCCGCCGGCAACGCCGCGCCGAGGAGCACGCGCAGATCGGATCTCTCAAAGCCGCCGAGCAGCGTGCCGAAGTCGCCCCCCTCCCCCGCCGGCGCCGCCGCACCCGCCTTGCCCGCCCGCTTCAGCGACTGGTCGATCGCCTCGGCCGCGATCTCCGGAAGCCGTTCGGCCACCTGCTCGTGGTGGATCACGTCCTTGTACGTTTGCGCGGCGAGCAGCTTCGTGCCGATCGGATACAGGAAGGCCGCCACCACCGCCGCCGCCACGAAGGCGACGGCCAGCACGACGGCGAGGAAACGGGTCAGGAAGCGCATGGGGAAGGCGTTGGCGACGGCGGGGTCTCAGCCGTGGCTATTCAGTCGGATGGAGAAGCGGCAGGCAACGAGAGCCGGAAGGCCGCGGGAGCGAAAGAACAAACATCGGCCGGCCTGAGCCACCGCCAGTGGGGCGCTCGGCCGTCGCCTCTCGACGCTCGTCTACCTCGGCGGCTCAGCCCTCGCCCAGCTCGGCCTCGGTCTCCGCCTCGGGCGCGGCGGCGGCGAGCTTGATGAGGCTGTCGAGCGAGGCGAAATGCTGTGAGAGGTCGAACTCCGTGCGGAACTTGCCGACGATCTGGTCGAACATCGCCCGCTTCTCCGCCTTGAGCGCCTGGATGCGCTCCTCGATCGTGCCCGCGGTCATCAGACGGTAGACGAAAACCGGATTCGCCTGGCCGAGCCGGTGCACGCGGTCGATCGCCTGATCCTCCACCGCCGGGTTCCACCACGGATCGAGGAGGAAGACGTAGTCGGCGGCGTGCAGGGTGATGCCGGTGCCGGCGGCCTTCAGGCTCACCAGCATGATCGCACGATCCGGGGCGTTCTGGAACTGCTGCACGGGCTTCTGGCGATCGATCGTGCCGCCGGTCAGCTCGTAGCGGGCCACGTCCGGGAACTGCGCGGCGAGCACCTCGCGCACGCGGTCGAGGAACATCACGAACTGCGAGAAGATCACGACCTTGTGTCCGCCGGCGAGCACCTCGGCCAGCTTCGCCACGAGGATGTTGAGCTTGCCGCTCGCCTCCGTGCCGGCCTTCACCCAGGGGAGCAGGTCGGGGTCGCAGCAGGCCTGCCGCAGGCGCGTGAGCAGCGCGAACAGGCCGAACGACTTCTCGCGCATCGCCGAGCCGAGGTCGCTGCCGAGGCGGCGCAGCCCCTCGTCGCAGATCTTCGCGTACTCGAGGCGCTGCTCGTCGGTGAGCGGGCAGCGCAGGTCCATCACAACCTTCGCGGGGAGCTCCTTGGCCACCTCGTCCTTGGTGCGGCGCAGCACGAACGGCGCGATCTGCACCCGCAGCCGCTCGACGGTGCCGTCGCGGTCGCGCAGCAGGGCGGCCTCGAAGCCGGCGCGCGTGCCGAGCAGGCCCGGCAGCAGGAAGCGGAAGATCGACCACAGGTCGAGCTGGCGGTTCTCCAGCGGCGTGCCGCTGAGCACGAAACGATGCCGCGCGTTGATCGCCTGGCAGGCGTGCGTGACCTTCGCGTCCGGGTTCTTGATGAACTGCCCCTCGTCGAGGATCGCGTAGCCGAAATCCGCCTGCGCGAGCAGCTCGCGGTGCTTGCGCAGCTGCGCGTAGCTCGCCAACCAGAGCGCCGGCTCCGGGTGCGCGACGAAGTCGTGGCCGCTCTTGAGGATCTCGACCCTGAGCTGCGGGAAGAACCGGGCCGCCTCCTCGCGCCACACGGGCACGACGCTCGCCGGGCACACGACCACGTGGCGCTGCCCCGCCAGCGGCCGCGCCGCCAGCAACGTGAGCACCTGCACGGTCTTGCCCAGGCCCATCTCGTCGGCGAGCAGGCCGTGGCAGTCGGTCGCGCAGAGGTGGTGCATCCATTCGACACCGCGCCGCTGATACTGGCGGAGGAAGTCGGGGAGCTCCACCGCCGTCAGCTCGCCCTGCCCGAGCACCCGCTGTTTCCACGCCTCCAACTCGGCCGTGAGCGTGACCTTCCAGCGCGCCTCGTTGAACAGCGAGAAGACCAGATACGGCGGCAGCGCGCGGCCGTGGAGATCGGCCGCCATGCGCTTCCACGCCTGGACGCCCTCCCATTTGTCCGCCGCGAGCGCGACGATGCCCACGCCCGGCAGCAGCACCTGCTGTCCGGCCTGTTTGGTGACCTCCTCGACCTCGGTCGCCGTGAGCAGGCGTTCGCCGGCGCGGAAGACCCAGCGCAGATCGATGCCGGCGCCGCCGCGGTGGCGCACCGCCTGCGCCTCGATCTCGATGGCGCGCGGACCGTCCTGCAGTGCCTTCACGGCGGGATCGATCTCGACGGTGAAATGCTTGCGCCACTGGGGCAGCCCGTTGCGCAGGAACTCGGGAATCTCCCGCACCAGTTCGAGCACGTAGACGTGTTTCTCCGTGTGGAAACGGAAGTGCGCCTTGCGCGCATAGGTCGCCAGGCCGATCGCCTTCGCGCGGTCAGCCGAGCTGAGCTGCAAGGTGTTCGCACTGCCGGCGCCGTAGGCGGGCAACCGCCGCCCGTCCTCGGCAATCCAGAACGCCTCGCACGCAAGCCCCTTCTCCTCCGGACGGAAGACCAGGAGAAACTCCCGCCCCACTTCGCCCTCGCCGGGCTTGGGTTTCGCCGGCGCGGGGGCCGGGGCCGACGGAGCCTTCGTCGCCGGCGCCTTCGCGGGCGCGGCGGCCGCTCCAGCCGGGGGGGTGGTCGACGGCAACGCTGGCAACTCCTCGGCCACCAACTCCTCGATCTCGTAAAGCCCGGCCACCGCAATCGCCTGCGCCACCGTCTCGTCGGTCGACGAGGAGCGCACCGCCGGTTGGGCTTCGCTCCAATCGATCACCGTGTAGTCTTCCTTCTTCTCGACGCGCCGGTGGATGATCGCGTCGTGGGCGCCCAGCTCGACCTCGCGGACCTCGCTGTCGCGGTAGATCGTGCGCCCCAGTTCGAGCACCTCCTTCGAGAAATGCTGTTCCCAATCCACAGACAACCGCTCGAACCACCATTCGAGGGACTGCGGGGAATAGATGCGCTTGGGGCCGTGCGTGTGCATCAAAACGGGTAAAGGGTCCGACGCTAGAAATCCGCCCCACGCCGCGGCAATCGGAATTTTTCTGGTTCCGCTGGGCCGTTTCCCCGTCTTCACTCCCCCAGCTCATGGCCTTCGCACGCCTCTCCTCTCCCGCCCGGTCGGCCCGGCGCCCCATCGCCGCCGCACGCTGGGCGGCCATCCGCCTCTTCGCCATGGATGTCGACGGCGTGCTCACCGACGGTTCCATCTACGTCTCGTCCGACGGCGCCGAGATGAAACGGTTCTCCGTGCTCGACGGCATGGGGCTCGCCCGCCTGCGCCAGGCCGGCGTCGCCGTGGCCTGGATCTCCGGCCGCGAATCCGGCGCCACCACCCGCCGCGCCGCCGAACTCAAGATCGCCCATCTCGTCCAGGGCCGCACCGACAAGCTCGCCGCCTTGCAGGAACTCGCCGCCCGGCTCGGACTCTCAGCGAAGGACATCTGCTACATGGGCGACGACGACATCGATACACCCGCGATCGGCTGGGCCGGCATCGGCGCCGCGCCCGCCTCCGCCATGCCAGGGACGCTCGCCGCGGCCGACTACATCCCCGCGCGCCCCGCCGGCGCCGGCGCCGTGCGCGAAATCTGCGAACACCTCCTCGCCCACCGGCCCGCGAACTGATCGAGTCGTCCTCGCCGCCTCCCCTCCTCCCCGAGCCCCCGATGCCCGCCACCGCCAAACCCCGCCCGTTGCACCGCCCGCTTCTGGGCGTGTTTGCGGCCGCATTGTTGGCCCTCGCGGCCGACGCCCGCGCGGCCGCGCCGTCGTTGGCCGACGCCCCGATCATCAACTTCCGCCTCGCCCTCTTCGACGACGAGACCGGCCGCAAGACCTCCGATCTGCGCGGCGGCTCCGCCGTCTACCGTGGCACCGAGCAGATCGAGATCCGCGAGTTCACCCTCACCCTCCTCGATCGCAGGAACACCCTCGCGCTCCGTGTCACCAGCCCGAAGGCACTCCTCCAGCTCCAGACCCGCATCGCCGCAGGCGACGACCACATCGATGTCGCCGGCCCCGGCTACACCCTCGCCGGCAAACGCTGGCGCTGCGAAGAACCGGTCCGCAGAATCACCATCCGCGACGGCGCCCAAGTCGTCTTCCAAGCTCCGCTCATCGACCTCCTGAAATGAACCGCTCCGCCCTCCTCGTTCTCTGTGGCTTGGCCTTGGCCGCCACTTCGGCCCGCGCCGAAGAACCCGCCGCCCTCTCGCCCACCACCATCATCAGCCAGAACCTCGACATGCAGACGACCGACGAGGAGAGCACTTTTCTCTTCACCGGGCTGGTCCTGGTCCGCGGCAACAACATCAGCCTTTCCTGCGACCGCCTCGAAGCCATCACCATCCGTTCGCAGCGCGACATCATCAAGGACGAGGAGAAGACCGCGCTCGGCCAGGTCGGGAAGTTCAAGCGCATGCTCGCCACCGGTCGCGTGCGCATCGAGCAGGGCGACCGCGTCGCCACCTGCGGCCGCGCCGAGGTGCTTCCGGGCGAGGAGAAGATCACCCTCTCCGAGGACCCGATGGTGCGCGACGGCGAGAGCACGGTCGTCGGCGAGACCATCGAGCTCTTCCGCGGCGAGCGCCGCGCGGTTGTGAAGCGGGCCCGCATCACCCTGCCGCCCCTCAAGGACCTCGGCTTCCCGAAGAACGCCCCCGCCCCCACCGACCAAGCGCCGGCCCCGGCCGCCACTCCCGCCCCCGCCAAGCCCCAGCCGTGAGCACCGCCGCCCCCTCTCCCGCGCCCGCCCCGAAGCCGACCAACGCCGGCCCCGCCCAGCCGACCCCGGCCGTCGCCGCACCGCCGCGCGCCGTCATCGCGACCCGCGACTTGGTGAAGGTCTACGGCCAGCGCACCGTCGTCGGCGGTGTCAACATCCGCGTCGCCGCCGGCGAGATCGTCGGCCTGCTCGGCCCCAACGGTGCCGGAAAAACGACGACATTCTACATGATCGTCGGTCTCGTGCCGGCCACCCGCGGCAGCGTGCTGCTCGACGACCGCCCCATCACCAGGCTGCGGATGCACCAGCGCGCCCGCAACGGCCTCGGCTACCTGCCGCAGGAGCCCTCGATCTTCCGCACGCTCACCGTCGAGGAGAACGTGCGCGCCATCGTCGAGACCCTCGACCTGCCCCGCCGCCTCCACGCCGCCCGCACCAAGGAGCACCTCGACGAGCTCGGCCTCTGGCACCTCGCCAGGCAGCGCGCCTACACGCTCTCCGGCGGCGAGCGCCGCCGCCTCGAGATCGCCCGCGCCCTCGTCACCCGCCCGAAGTTCCTGCTCATGGACGAGCCCTTCAGCGGCGTCGACCCCATCTCCGTCGCCGACGTGCAGAAGATCGTGCTCGAACTGAAGAAGCGCGGCATCGGCATCCTCATCACCGACCACAACGTGCGCGAGACGCTGCGCATCGTCGACCGCGCGTATCTGATCCACCAGGGCCGGGTGCTCACCGAGGGCAGCGGCGAGTTCCTCATCAACGACCCGAAGGCGCGCGAGTTCTACCTCGGCGAGAACTTCAACCTCTGAGCCGGCGCGCCCGCCCCGTGGGTCCAGTCTCCGCCTGGACCCCACGCGGCCCCGCCATTCCCGGCGATTCACGCCCGACCCGACCGGGCACAGACCGGTCCTGCTGGTTCCGCGAAGACGGCCCCACCGGCCACTGGTCACCGGCAACCGGTCACCGGTAACCGGCCAACCGCCCGCCGGCCACCGTCGACCGCGCACCGGCCACCGGCACCGCCGGGTTCACCGCGTGCACCACGCCGTGGCGGATCGCATAGTCGATCAGCTCCTCGATGTGGTGGCAGTCGAGCTTGGCCATGATGTGCTTGCGGTGGTCGGCCACGGTCGCGACCGCGCAGCCCAGCACCTCGGCGATCTCCTCGTTGCGCAGCCGCTGGCCCAGCAACGCCAAGACCTTCTGCTCCTTCGGGCCGAGCAGCTTGATCGGCGCCTGCGGGTCGCGCCCGCACGCCGCGAGCAACGCCTGCACCTGCGGCGACACCACGATGCCGCCGCCCAGCACCAGCCGCAGCGCCGCGACCACCTCGGGCTGGGTATCGTTCTTGTGGAGCAGGCTGATGCCCGCCACCTGCAACTGTTTGAAGGGGAACGCCCCCAGGACCGAGCTTAGCGCCACCAGCCGGCAGCCCGGTTCGCGCATGGCCCAGCCCAGCGCCCACTCCACCGTGAAGCCGTCGCCCAGATCCAGGTCGAAGAGGACCAGCCGCGCGCCGCGCAGCTCGCCCTCGCGCCGCCGCAGCTCCGCCATCGAGCCGATGCCGACCACCCGGGTCGCGCCCAGCTCCCGTTCGAGCAGGCGTTCCAAGTAGTCGCGCATCAACCGCTGGTCTTCCAACACGGCTACGAGCATGGGCCGGAGGTTATCGGCCCATGCTCGCCTCGCAACTGTGGCGCCGTGCCCGCCGGCGAGTTCGCACCGAATTTTCCTCGTGTGTCCGGCTGCCTCGGACAAGCTTCGCCCCACCCCGGATGCCACCGCGTGTCCAACCCGCCCCCGCACCACCCGCCCCCGCACCACCCGTCCCCCGCCATGTCGCCCCGCCGCCTCCTCGCCGCATTGCTCCCGCTCGCCTTCGCGCTGGCCGCCACCGCCGCCCCGAAGTGGAGCACCCTGCAGGCCCCCCATTGCCTGATCGTCTCGCAGCTCTCCGAGCGCGAGACCCGCGCCTGGGCCACCGAGTTCGAGCAGTTCACCGCCGCCCTGCGCGGCAAACTCCTGATCGAGGAGAACGCCTTGCCGCCCCTCACCGTCGTGCTCTTCGCCGATTCCGGGACCTTCAAGCCCTACCGCCCGGTCGGCCCGAAGGGCAAGAAACGCGACATCGCCGGCTTCTTCGCCTCCCGCGATACCTGGAGCGTGATCAGCCTCAGCGACGGCTTCTCCGACGAGCAGACCCGCCATGTCGTCCTCCACGAGGCGACGCACTGGCTCGTCTCCGCGACCCGCACGGAGCTGCCGCTCTGGCTCAACGAAGGTTTCGCCGAGGTGTTCTCCACCTTCGACGCGCGCAAGGGCTACGGCTTGCTCGGCCAGCCCATTCCCTACCACGTCGCCACGCTGGGGAAGCAGCGCCTGCTCCCCATCGACCAGCTTCTTCTCACCACCCACAGCGACGCGCGCTACACCGACAGCAACCGCAACCCGCTCTTCTACGCGCAGGCGTGGCTGCTTACCCACCAACTCCTCTTCCAGAAACCCGCCGCCGGCCATGAGACCCTCAATCAACTCTTCGCCGCCCGCATCGAGGGAGTCGACCAACTCACCGCCTTCCAACGTGCCTGCGGCAAGGACTTCGCCACCATCGAGCAGGACCTCGCCGCCTACTTCCGCCACGGCAGCTTCACCTTCGACAAGCTCCCGATGCCACCCGAGGCCAAGGTCTCCACCCCCTTCACTCCGGCCGCGCCCTACCACGTCGAGATCGCACTCGCCCGCGTCGCCATCGGCGCGCAACTCCTCGACCTCGCCCGCACCCATCTCACCCGCGCGCTCGCCCTCGATCCCGCCGCCCCCGCCGCGCACGAACTCCTCGCCCTGATCGAGCAGCAACTCGGCAACCAAGCCGCCTCGGCCACCGCCGCCCAATCCGCCCTCGAGCACGGCTCGCGCGACGCCTGGATGCACGTGCTCGCCGCCCAAGCGCTCTGGCGACGCGCCAACGACCGCGGCGAACTCTCCGCTTTCGCCCGCGAGATCGCCGGCCACTACACCGCCGCCATCGAGCTCCAGCCCAAGCTCCGCGAGCCCTACTGCGCCATCGCCCAACTCGCCCGCTTCCTCCCCTCCGTCACCCAGGCCGACGCCGTCCTCCTCGGCGCCGGCTTCAAACGTCACCCCGACGCCCCCGAACTCCTCATCGGCCTCGCCGCCGTTCTCCAGAAAGGCCGCAATGAGAAGGAGGCCGTCCGTATCCTGGAGATCGCACTCTCCCGCGGCGACCAGCTCAGCGCGGAGCAACGCGCCACCGCCGAGCAGCTCCGCCTCGAATGGAAGATCGCGCCACTGGTCCGCCAGATCGACGAGCTCGAGAAGCGCCAGCAATTCGCCGAAGCCCTCGCCGCCTGCGAGCAGATCCTGCAGGAGCCGATGCCGCTGACCGAGAAACGCCGCTGGGAGAGCCGCCGTACCAGCCTGAGTTTCCAGGTCGACCTCGCCGAGGCCCGCGCCGCCGAGACCGCTGGTGACATCGCCGAGACGCTGCACCGCCTCGAGGCGCTCGCCGCCCGCACCGACCTCTCCCAATATCAACGCACCTTCGCCAAACGGCAGCTCGAACGCGTCCTCAATATTCAGGCACGGCGCAGCTCCTCCGAGACCGGGTGCACCGAGTAGCCGCTCGCCGGCCAGCCCGGTCTCGACGAACGCCGGGCGCATCCGCCTTTCCCGTCCGCACCCGCCGACCCCGTCCCCCCGCCCCGTGAAATTCGAACACTTCGCCCTCAACGTCCCCGCCCCGCGCGAGATGGCGCTCTGGTACGCCGAGCACCTCGAGTTCAAGATCCTCCGCGCCCACGACACCGGCTCCCTCGCCCATTTCCTTGGCGACGACACCGGGCGCGTCTGCTTCGAGATCTACCACAACCCTGCGGCGCCAGTTCCCGACTACACGGCCATCGCGCCGCTCACGCTGCATTTCGCCGTGTTCAGCTCCGACGCCAGGTCCCTGCGCGCCCGGCTCGTCGCCGCCCGCGCCACGCTGCTCACCGAGGACACCCTGCCCGACGGGTCCGTGTTGGTCATGCTGCGCGATCCGTGGGGCGTGCCGTTGCAGATCTGCCAGCGCGCGACGCCCTTCCCCGGATTCCAGCCGCTCCCGAGCAGCAGCCCATGATCCCGCTCCGCCGCGCCCCCTCGCTCCGGGCTCGCCGGGCGCGCCGGTTCGCCGCCCGGCCCGCGTGCCCGCTCAGCCGGCACGCGGCTCGGCGGGGGTCGCCGGCGCCACCTCCCGGCAGCCGTCGACCGGGAGGGCAAGCACCGCCGCGACCAGATCCGGCCCACGTTGTTCGAGACTGAGCGTCGCCGCCTCCCCGCAAAGGCGCTGCAGGCGACCGCGGGCATTCTGCAGGCCGATGCCGGTGGAGGGCGCGGTCGTCTCTCCGAGGCGTCCCGGGTTGCTCACCGTCAGGCGAAGCACGGCGCCATCCCGGGCGGCCTCGATCAGGATCTCGCCCCCGTCCTCCCGCGGCGCGATACCGTGTTTGAGCGCGTTTTCCACGAGCGTCTGCAGGACCGAGGGCGGCAGCTGGCAGTCGAGCACCGCGGGGTCGACCGACCACCGCACCCGCAGCCGCTCCTCGAAGCGCAGCTGCTCGAGCGCGAGATAGCTGCGCACGGTGTCGAGTTCCTGGCGCAGCAGGATCGTCGAGCGGGTGTTGATCGTGAGCGCGGCACGCAGGAGGTCGGCCAGGAGCGTGACCGCCGCCCGCGCCTGCCGAGGATCGTCCGTGATGAGGGTGCGCAGGGTGTTGAGACTGTTGAACAGGAAGTGCGGATCGATCTGCGACTTCAGCACCCGCAGCTCCGCATCCTGGACGGCCGCCGCCAGCTCGAGGCGGCCGAGCTCGGCCTTGTGGTGGCCGCGGAAGAAGGCGATGCCGAGATAGAAGCCGGTCCACCCCGCAAAGAGGACGGATGTCTCCACCACCGGGACACAGAGCGCGAGCAGCGGCGGCAGGGAGGAACGATCGAGCAGCTCCGGCGCGAAGAGCGAAGCCAACCCGTGCGTGATGGCGGTCAGGCAGACGCCCATCAGCAGTATCCACCCCGTCAGCCGCCACACGAAGCCCCACCAGGTGCGCGCTTCAGCGCGCAGCACGAGGATCGCGACCCGCAGCAGATGCGTGCACAACAGCCCGCCCGCGAACATCGCGACCGGCACCACCCAGAGATTCGGCCGCGAGGCGGAGAGGCCCGCGAGCGTGAAGAGGCCGCCCACCAAGCCCCAGCCCAGCAACTGCCAGAACCAATACCAGAACGACCCCAGCCAGCGCCGGCGCCAGGGGTGGGTGGCGTCGGACACGGCGAGCGAACGCAGCGAGATGCGGGACAACATAGGCCCGGGCAGCATGGGGTCGCCCCGCGGCCCGAGACAAGAGTCGAACCGTGCCGCCGCCGGGAAATCAGTATCCAACTGTTTCTGCGGGCGCTCGTGTCGGCTACATTTCCACGCCCCGTCGGCGGCACAGCGCCCCCGCAGGCAGGTCGCCGTTGCCGCGAGCGTAAGGACCGCAGTGCCCCCCCCGACCTCGGTCCCCCACCACCGCGCCCCGCACCCCGGACGCGAGCCCTCCGCTTCCCCTCCCCCACGCGCGCTCGCGCCCGACCGTTTACCCTCACGACCGTGAAGGTAAACGGTTTCAGGGCGGCGGCGCGTCCCCGCGCGCCATGACCCGGTTGACCACCCGCTCGATCATCCGCCCCGGCCGGCACGCGGCGAACAGGTACGCCCCGGCCACCGCCCACGCGCTCGTCACGGCCAGCAGATGGTAGGTCCGCCGGATCCGCAGCAGGCTCCAGCCGAAGTCCTCGTTGAGGATGTTCATGTCGCCGCCCGCGTCGTCCTCGCCGCCGATCAGCGTGCCCAGCGGCACCGGCTCGAGGCCGTGGTGCACGCGTTGCCAGAAGGTGAAGCTGAGGATGAAGCAGGCCGCGCCGAGAAAAAGAAAGATGTAGCGACAGGTCCCCCACCGGAACTTCTCCGGCAGATCGACGAAGAACAGCACCGCCGCCAGCGCCGGCAGCACGAACTCCCCCGCCACGCCGCCGAACGAGAACCAGAACTGCTGCCGCGCCTCCGGCCAGCGCCACGTCATCCAGAACTGGAGGCCCGCCAGCGCGACCGCGAGCGCCACCGGCCAGAGCTTCCGCTCCCGCCAGCCGGCCACGGCCAGCACCGTCAGCAGGAACAGGACACCGAAGTACACGAAGTGGGAGAACTCCGGTTCGACGTTCGTCCAGCCGAACGGCAGCGGCAGCGCCCGCCGCCCCGTCATCCACGCCACCACCGCGTGCCCGAACTCGTGCACCCACACCTGGAACCCGCGCAGGAAAAACGCGAGCGGCGTGAGCGTCACCAGCCACGCCAGCCCCACAAGCACCGGCGGCGCGATCAGGTTCGTGCGCCACCGCCGCGCCGCCTCCACCGCAAATTCGTCGTCCTGCGTCGCCTCGTTCATCGCCCCCGAACAAACCCCCGCCGCCCGTCCGGTGCAACCCCGCCGCCGTCCACATCGGACCGCTGCGCCGGCATCGACGAGTAAGCTGGGATTGGCACGTTGGCGGCATTACTGAGCCTCGCGCATTGAACTGACACCTTGTGGTAGGGGGTTCTGCCGTACGGCAGAATGGGCCCGCCGAGTAAGCGGACGGCCCAGCGGGCCGTCCCTACCCGGGGCAGCCTATTGCGCGAGGATCAATAATTGCATCCTCCCCGCCACCGCCGCCCTCCTCGATTCCTCCCGCCACGCTCTCCTCGCCCCCGCCGACTGATCCGTTCTCTCTGCGCGCCCAGTACTACGATCTCAGCAAACCCCGTTATTCGGGAATGTTTCTCTCAATCACGCGAGCCAACTGTGAACGAACTCCAGCGCAGCGGCACGCGGAGCCGCGGAGGGAGCGGAGAGAACAATCCCTTCCGCGGCCTGTCCGAACCCTCCGCGGTCTCCGCGCCTCCGCGTGAGTCAAACCCGTCTCTGTGTTGGCTTGCCGCTTCTTCCGGCTCCTCCGGATCAGCGTCAATCAGCGTGCTCTGCCGTACGGCAGAGCGGTTCCACCTGCCTGGGTTGCGGCGCAGCCGCTCTGCTCTCTTTGCGTTTAGCCTGTCGTCATGCTCTTCGCGCTCGCCCGCCTCCGGCTCGGGCGGCAGTGTCGCCGCGTTCTCATTGCCCCACGCAACCGGTTCGACATCGCCAGCCATGAGCCACGCAATCACCCCGTTCGAGCAGGTCCGCCGCACCAACGCGGCCGGCAACGAGTTCTGGTCCAGCCGCGACTTCGCCCGCGTGCTCGGTTACGTGAACTACCGCCATTTTCTGGCGGTCATCGAGAAGGCCCGCACCGCCTGTTTCAACAGCGGCCAGCGCGTGGAAGACCATTTCGTCGGAATCGACGAAATGGTCGAGATCGGTAGCGGTGCACAACGTCCGGTCCAGACCGTGATGATGTCGCGCTACGCGTGTTATCTCGTCATCCAGAATGCCGATCCGACCAAGGAGATCGTCGCCATCGGCCAGACGTATTTCGCCGTCCAAACCCGCCGGCAGGAGCTCACCGACGAGGAGATCGAAGCCCAGCGCCGCCTCACCATCCGCGCGGAGTTACGTACCCACAACAGCCACCTCGCCGATGCCGCCAAGGATGCAGGCGTGGTCGAACCGCGCGACTACGCCATCTTTCAAAACCACGGCTACATGGGCCTCTACGGTGGTCTTGGCGCGCAGGACATCCACGCCCGCAAGGGGCTCAAGAAGGGCCAGCAGATTCTCGATCACATGGGCAGCACCGAACTCGCCGCCAACCTCTTCCGCGCCACCCAGGCCGAGGAGAAGCTCCGGCGGGAGAAGATCGTCGGCAAGGACAAGGCCAACCGCGCGCACCATGAGGTCGGCGCCAAAGTCCGCCAGACCATCAGGGAACTTGGGGGCACCATGCCCGAGCACCTGCCCCCGGCCGACAGCATCAAGAAGCTGGCGTCAAAGACCCGGAAAGCGATCAAGCCACCGAAGGCCAGGTGAGACGGCCGCAGGCTTCCCCGCCCATGGCCTTCACCGAAGACGATATCGCCGCTCACACCGCGACCCTCGAGCGCGAATTCTGGTCCCGCCGCCGACCGAAACTGGAGATCCGTCACCTGATGAGGGCGGGGCAGCGGCTCGTCGGCCAGTCCATCGAACTCTTCTACGTGCGCCCGCTCCACTTCGATCCCACACGGCACACCGAGGAGCCCATCGCCAAGCTCACCTACGTGCGCGGAAGCGATTCGTGGCGGATCTTCTGGCAGCGCGCCGACCTGAAGTGGCACCGCTACGCGCCGCAGCCCGAAGCGGCCTCGCGCGCGGAGGCGCTGCGCATCGTCGAGCAGGACGCCAACGGCTGTTTCTTCGGCTGAACCCAACGAGCCACGCGAATGCTCACCCTCGGCATCGATCTGGCCTCCATGCCCAAGGACACCGCGGCGTGCCTCGTGCGTTGGGAACGAGGCCGGGCCGTCGCCGAGGCCCTTCGTGTCGGTTGCACGGATGCCGACCTCGATGCGCTGATCCGCGAGGCCGATGTGATCGGGATCGACGCGCCCTTCGGCTGGCCGGAAACCTTCCGCACCGCTGTGGCCGACTGGACCGGGACCGCGTGGACCGACAACGCCGAGCTCCGCGAAAGCCTCCGCCTGCGGCTCACCGACCGCCGCGTGCACGAGCGGCTCGGGCTCATGCCGCTCAGCGTGTCCACGGATCGGATCGCTTTGCCCGCGATGCGCGCGATGGCGCTGCTGCGCCGTCACGGCGTGACCGACCGCAGCGGCGACGGACGTTTCTTCGAGGTCTATCCCGCCGGTAGCCTGAAGGCGTGGGGCCTGCCGCACCGCGGCTACAAGGGATCCGGAAAACCCGAGCGAGCCCGCCGCACCGCCACACTCCGCCGTCTCCGCGCCGCCCTGCCGTGGCTGAAGTTTCCCGCCGCCTGCGCCGCCACCGACCACTGCCTCGACGCCCTGCTCGCCACCCTCACCGCGCGTTGCTGCGCGACCGGCCGGACCGCCGGGCCAACCGCGGCCGAGCGCGCCACCGGCGCCCGCGAAGGTTGGATTCATCTGCCGACCGCACTTCCGCTCCCCGCCGCCGACTAGACGATGCATAAGCAGGTAACTGAAGCCCATCACCCTTCGTTCTCTTCGTTGCCTTCTGTCGGTTCCGTCGGCGCGCACCAACGCCGAAGCCCACCCCCGCATTTCCTGATTTCCTGATTTCCACATTCCCGTTTCCCTCACTCCCTCTTTCCCTCAGTCCCTCACTCCCTCTCCGCCATGTCCACCGAGCCCGCCACGCCCGCCCCCGAGTCCCTGCCCACCAACGCCGCCGACGAGACCACCATCTCCTCCGACACGTTCCAGGCCGCGGTCCGCCGCAGCGAGGCGCTCTGGAAGGACATCCCGGCCAACCCACACAAGTACCGAGTGCTCACCGGCGACCGTCCCACCGGTTCGCTCCACATCGGCCACCTCTTCGGTTCCCTCCAGAACCGCGTGAAGATCCAGAACCTCGGCGTCACCACCTTCATCGTCATCGCCGACTACCAGGTGCTCACCGACCGCGAGACGGCCGACAACGTCGCCGCCAACGTGCGCGAGATCGTGCTCGATTACCTCGCCGCCGGGCTCGACCCGGAGAACGGCCGCACGTTCATCTTTCCGCATTCGCACGTCCCCGCGCTCAACCAGCTCCTGCTGCCCTTCCTCACGTTCGTCTCGCTGCCCGAACTCGACCGCAACCCGACGGTGAAGGAGGAGATCCGCGCCGCCGGCCTGCGCCAGATCAACGCCCTGATGTACACGTATCCCGTGCACCAGGCCGCCGACATCCTCTCGGTCAAGGGCAACATCATCCCGGTCGGCAAGGACCAACTCCCCCACCTCGAGCTCACCCGCAAGCTCGCCCGCCGCTTCAACACCCGTTTCCCGTCCGAGCCCGCCGTCTTCCCCGAGCCCGACGCCCTGCTCTCCGAGACCCCCGTCATCCTCGGCCTCGACGGCGGCCAGAAGATGAGCAAGAGCCGCGGCAACGCCGTCATGCTCAAGGCCACCGCCGAGGAGACCGCCAAGCTGCTCAAGAGCGCGAAGACCGACAGCAACCGCCAGATCACCTTCGAGCCCGAAACCCGCCCCGAAGTGGCGAACCTGTTGCGCCTCGTCTCCCTCTGCACCGGCCGCGCCCCCGAGGCCATCGCCGCCGAGATCGGCGACGGCGGTTCCGGCAAGCTCAAGGCCCTGCTCACCGAATCGCTCAACGCCACCCTCGCCCCGCTCCGCGCCAAGCGCGCCGAGCTCGCGAAGGACCCGGGCTACGTCGCCGGCGTGATCAAGCGCGGTGTCGAGCGCGCCAACGCCGAGGCCGAGGCCACCCTCACCGCCGTCCGCAAGGCGATGGGCATGTACTACTGCTGAGCCTGCCCCCGCGGGCCATCCACGCTCAGGCTGCACGACGTGGCCCGGTGCTTGAGCCCGGGCCGGCGGACTCGGGCCGGCAGTCTGCACGCGGCGGAACCGGGGGCTGCGAATCACGCGTGCGCGGCGGGCCGAGCCGCTCGGCGGGGGCTGAAGCGCCCCGCCACCGAGCGGCGGATTCGATCAAGCTGCGGCGAATCCAGCCGATGAGATGGGCGGCCCCATGCAGTTCCGTCTTCATCCCGATCGGCGTTTCCGCCTCGCCGCCGTCTTGTTCGGTACGCTCGCCGCGCTGGTCTGTGCCGCCGCGGCGCCGCACGCCCCGGAGTTGTTCCCCGCCCCCGGCCCCCAGCGGCGCGAGGCGGGCGTGCCCAATTTCATCGTGCTCGGACCCGAAGCGCTCGGGCTCGAACACGCCCCCCAGAACCTCACCCAACTCCCCGACGGACGCTGGATCGCAGCTGCCGTCCAGCAGCTCGCGGTGGGCGACGGGGTGCGCTGGGAGAGCTACAACCAGCGCGTCGGCCCGGACGTCGAACGGATCGCGGGCGTTGAGAGCGTCGCCATCGCACCGGACGGCCGCCTTTTCGCCGGCATGGGCGACCGAATCGCCGAGCTTCACCTCACCGCCGACGGGGGGTGGCGCGCCGAGACCGCCGCCGGACTCGCGGCCGACGCCCCCACCCATCCGGGGTTGGCCGAGGCCACCCGCATCGGAGATCGCTGGTACTGGAACGGCGTCACCGGCGGCCTCTACGAGTGGCACGGCCAGGCCGCCATCGAGTTCGTCGGCCAGTTCAACATCGTCAGCCACCTGTTCAGTCTCGGCGGCCACACCTACATCAGCGACGCCGGCGACGGCCAGATCATCCGCCTCGCCCCGGAGGCGCCCCCCGTGCCGGTCCTGCCCGTCGACCAGATCGACGCCGACCTCGCCGTCTCGGGCCACGTCGAGTTGCCCGACGGCACAGCCTTGATCTGTACCACCCGCCGCGGGCTGTTCCGTTTCGATGGCCAGCGACTGGCGCCGCTCCCCACTCCCGCGATCCTGCGCACCAACCGGGCCAACGCGATGTGCGCCGTCTTCGGCGGCTACTACGCGATCGCGGTCGAGGGCTTCGGCCTGCTCTTCCTCGACCGGGAGCTGAATGTCGTCCAGACCCTCGACCGCCACAACGACCACCGCCTCGCGCGTATCCGCCATCTCGTGCTGGGACGCGAGGGCGATCTGTGGGCGGTGCTCGGGGCCGGTCTGGCCCGCATCGAGTTCCCCTCCCCCGTCTCCCACATGGAGCCGTTCGTCGACAGCGGCTTCAACTTCGTCCAGCTTGCCCGCCACCGCGAGGAGCTCTGGCTGTGCGCCGACGGCGTGCCCATGCGGGGCAACTACGACGCCGACGGGCGGCTCCTGTCCTTCCAGCCCGACCGCCCCGAGGGGCTCACGGCGAGCAGCCTGGCGCGCGACCCGGGCACCGGCCGGATCATCGCCAGCACCGAACGCGGGTTGTACCTGCGCGGCGACACGGGCTGGGAGTTCGTGCTGCCCGGCCCGCCAAAACTCCGACTCTTCCCCGCCTCGCCGGACGGATCGCTCTGGACCTACTGCGCCCGCAACGAAGTCGGCCGTATTCGCCGTTCCGGTTCGACGTTTACCCGCGAGGCCTTCCCCGCCCCGGAGATCCAGGAATCGTTCGGCGGCGTGGTCGACGGGGCCGGCCGGGTCTGGATCGAGCTCGGCGCCGGCAAGTGCGCGCGCATCGACCCGCACCACCCCGAGCCCCAGGTCCGGCTCTACACCACGGGGGACGGCCTGGGCGCCACCTGGACCCAGACGTTCATCCTGCGCGGCGAACTCCGGATCGCCTCCTCCGGGAACAGTCTGCGGCTCGATCCGACCTCGGACCGCTTCGTCCCGGACTCCACCTTCAAGGATAGCCGTCTCGACATCGCCGCCACGATCTCCGGCCGTTCGGCCTACGACGCCTCCGGCGCCTTCTGGTCCGCCTCGGCCGGTCTGGTCTATCGTTTCGCCGGCGAGAAGGGGGGACCGGTGCCCGGCCTCTACAACCTTCGGCCCTACTACATCATCCCGCAGGAGGATGGGGTGATGTGGTTCCTTCGCGACAACTACCTCATCCGGTACGATCCGGCGATGCCCCAGCCGCCGACGCCGCCGCTCCGCGCCCTGGTCACCAGCGTGCAGCTCACCGCCGACAACCGCACGCTGTTCCCCTCGGAGGGCGAGATCCCGCCGATCCCGTTCGAATCGAACTCGATCGTGGTCCACTTCGCCGCGCCCGCCACGCCGCTCGGCGCGCCCGCCCGCTTCGAGACCCGCCTCGAGGGAGGCTCCCCCGAGTGGCTTCCCGCCGGCACCACCGGCAGCACCGTGCTCAACCGGCTCCGGGAGGGGCGCTACGTGTTCCACGTCCGCCCGGTCCGCGGCGGCGAGATCGGCAGCGAGGCCAGCCTCGCCTTCACCATCCTGCCCCCGTGGCACCGCACCTCGACGGCCTATCTCGCCTATGTGCTGTCGTTTGTGGGCGTCATTGCCGCCCTGCTCTGGGGCGCCACCTACCTCGAGCGCCGCGAGAAACGCCGGCTCGAGCAGCTCGTCGGCCAACGCACCGCGGAGCTCCACGCATCCAATACGCGCCTCTCCGACCAGATCGCGGAGACCCGGACCAAGGCCGCCGACCTCGCCACCAGCGAGGAACGCTACCGCACCCTCGCCGAGGAGCTCGATGCCCGCGTGCGCCGGCGCACCTCCGAACTCGACCGCGCCAACCATCGCCTCCACTCCGCCAACACCCTGCTCAACGACGCCAACGCCCAGCTCAAGGCCGCCAAGGAGGCCGCCGAGGCCGCCGACAAGGCCAAGAGCGCGTTCCTCGCGAACATGAGCCACGAGATCCGCACCCCGCTCAACGGCGTCATCGGGATGGGCCACATCCTCCTCGGCACCCGGCTCGACGCCGAGCAGCGCGACCTCGTCGACACCCTCATCTTCAGCGGCGAGACCCTCCTGTCCGTCATCAACGACGTGCTCGACTTCTCCAAGATCGAGGCCGGACGCCTCGTCCTGGAATCCGTCGACTTCGACCTGCACGAGCAGTTCGAACGCACCCTCGACCTCCAGGCCGCCGCCGCCCGCAAGAAGGGCCTCGACCTGGTGCTCGACTACGACCCCCTCATTCCCCGGCGCCTGCGCGGCGACCCCGTGCGCCTGCGCCAGATCGTCCTCAACCTCCTGGGCAACGCCATCAAGTTCACCGAACGCGGCGAGGTGGTCCTGCGCGTCCTGCCCGCCGCGCCCCCGGCCGCCAACCTCGTGCGTATCGAGGTTCAAGACTCCGGCATCGGCATCTCGCCCGAAAACCAGGCCAACCTCTTCCAGCGGTTCTCCCAGGCCGACAGCTCCACCACCCGCCGCTACGGCGGCACCGGCCTCGGCCTCGCCATCTGCCGCCGGCTCGTCGAGCTGATGGGCGGGGAGATCGGCGTCGTCAGTACCCCGGGCGAAGGCGCCATCTTCTGGTTCACCATTCCGCTCGTCGCGGCCGCCCCGCTTCCCCCGCCGCCCGCGATCGCCGATCTGGCCGGCCGCCGGGTCCTCGTCGTCGACGACACCGCCACCAACCGCAAGGTCTTCCGCCACAACCTCGAGGTCTGGGGTATCCACCCTTCCGAGGCCGACTCCGGCGCCGCGGCCCTGCGCGAACTCACCCGGGCACAAGCCGCGGGCCAGCCCTACGAACTCGTGCTGCTCGACCACCAGATGCCCGAGCTCGACGGGCTCGGCCTCGCCCGCGCCATCGTCGACACTCCCGTGCTCGGCCGCCCCGCGCTGGTCCTGCTCACCTCCCAGTGCGACCGCCCGCCCGCCGAGCAGCTGCACGCGCACGGCATCTTCGCCTGCGAGTTCAAGCCCATCTCCGAAGCCCGCCTGCGCGACCTCGTGCAACGCGCCCTCGCCTCATCCGGCGTATCCCACACGCCACGCCCGAGCGTCGCCGCCCCGACCCCCGATGCCACCACGGCCGCCCACATCCTCGTCGCCGAGGACAACGCCGTGAATCAGAAGGTCGCCCTGCGCTTCCTCAAAGGGCTCGGCCACTCCGCCTCCCTCGCCGTCAATGGGCAGGAGGCCCTCGACTTGCTGCGCGAACACCCCTTCGACCTCGTCCTGATGGACATGCAGATGCCCGTGATGGACGGGCTCGAGGCCACCCGTGCCATCCGCCAAGCCGAGGCCGCCGGCAGCCTCGGCGGCGGCCACATTCCCATCGTCGCCATGACCGCCAATGCGCTCACCGGCGACCGCGAGACCTGCCTGGCCGCCGGCATGGACGACTACGTGACCAAACCCCTCACCCCCGAGACGGTCTCGGCCGTCCTGGCCCGGCACCTCTCCCCAAAGACAAACACCCCGCCGCCCCACCGGTGAGCGCGCCGCCGCAAGGCCACCCGCCGCCACGGTCCCTCCGCGCCCAGATCGAAACTCGCAATCATGTCCGCCCCACACCCCACTCAGCGATCCCGCCACGCCACGGGGATCGGGAAAGCCACTGCACTGGGTCTGCTGCTCGCGCTCGCCGCCGGACCGGCGGCGGCGCAGGACAGCCTGCCGGCCCCGCCGCCCGGCACGATCGAGAGCGGAGTGCCCAACTTCGTCGTGCTGGGACCGGAGTCGCTCGGCCTCTCGGCCGTCCCCACCGATCTCCATCAACTGCCCGACGGACGCTGGGCCGCCGCCGCGCTGCGCCAGATCGCCATCGGCGACGGCGTGCGCTGGGAGGTGTTCAACCAGAATCTGGACAACGCGGAGCCGAACATCGGAGCCGCCAGCCTGATCACCGGACCGACCGGAGAGCTCTTCACCGGACTGGGCGACAACATCGGCCAGGTGGTATTCACAGAGCAAGGCGGCTGGTTCGCCGACATCGCCGCCGCCTTCCCCAGCGTGAAGGGCAATGTCCATCCCGGCCTGGCCCGCGCCACCGCGCTCAACGGCGAGTGGTACTGGTTCGGCAGCAGCGGCACCATCGCCACCTGGAACCCCGGCACGGCCCTCGTGCCGATCGGCTCGGTCAACGTCGTGAGCCACCTCTTCGCCCTCGGGCCGGACACCTACATCAGCGACTCGACCGACGGGCAGATCTACCGCCGCACCCCCGCCGGCCTCGTGCCCGTGCTCCCGCGGGGCGGCACCGCCGCGGAATACGCGGTTGTCGGCAGCGCACCGGCCGCCGATGGACGCATCCTCCTCGCCACTACCCGCCAGGGACTACAGTATTTCGATGGTCGGTCGCTCGCCCCCGCTCCCAGCCCCGCGATCACCGGCAAACACCGGGTCAACGCCCTCCAACAGGTCGCCGGCGAGTACTACGTCCTTTCCGTCGAGAACTTCGGCCTGCTCTTCCTTGATCGGCAGCTGCGGGTCGTGCAGGTGCTCGACCGCAGCCACGACCACCGCCTCGCACACGTGCGCCGCTTCGTCATCGGCGCCGCCGGCGATCTCTGGGCCGTCCTGAGTGCCGGCATCGCCCGCATCGATTTCCCCTCCCCGGTCTCGCGCCTGGAGCCGCTGGTCGAGACCGGTTTTTCCTTCGCCCTGCCCGCCCGCCACCGCGGTCGCCTCTGGCTCTGCGCCGACGGCGTCGCCCAGCGCGCCGTCTACGACGAGCAGAACCGCCTGCTGCATTTCGCTCCCGACTCCCCGCCGGGGCGCAACATCTCCAGCCTCATCACCGATCCGGCCCATGATCGGCTGATCGCCTGCACCGACGTGGGCCTGTTCCTCCGGGTGGAGGACCACTGGGAACTCATGGTCTCCGGTCCGCCCTGGATGCGCGTCTTCCCCGTGCCCGGCACGCCCGCGCGGCTCCTCTACTCCGCCGCCGATGAGATCGGCTGGGTGCGCGAGACCCCGTCCGGGTTTGTCCGCGAACCCGTCCCCGCGCCCGGACTGGGAACGACGTTCGGCGGAGTCGTCGATCGCGACGGCGTGGCCTGGATCGAGCTCGGCGCGGGCAAATGCGGCCGGGTCGACACCCGCCGCGAGCCCCTCGCCTTCGAATTGCTCGGCGCCGAGTCCAACCTCGACAACAGCTGGATCCAGCTCTTCCTGCTGCGCGGCGAAGTGCGCATCACCGTATCCGGCCGGGTCATGCGCTACAGCGCCGCCGAGCGGCGCTTCGTCCTCGATGAGGAGTTCCACCGCCGTTACGTCGAGCGGGAGGGCGACGTCGGCTCGCGCTGCATGTACGACAAGGCCGGCCGCCTCTGGTTCGTGTCGGCCGGCGACCTCCGGCTCTTCGAGGGCGACCGCGCCCTCACCATCGACAGCCTCTATGGCCAGCGTCCCTATTTCATCATCCCGCAGGAGGACGGCGTGGTCTGGCTCCATCGCGACAACTACATCACCCGTTTCGACCCCTCGGTCCGCGCCCAGCCCCAGCCCACCCCGCACGCGCTCATCACCCGCGTGCAGCTCACCGCGGACAACCGCACGATCTACCCCAGCGGCGAGCGCATCCCCGCCATCCCGTTCGCCTCCAACTCCCTCGCCGTCCATTTCTGCGCCGCCGGCACACCGGTGAACGTCCCCCTCGTCTTCGAGACGATGCTCGAAGGTTCCTCCGCCGGCTGGACCCCCGCCGGTTCGACCGGCTCCGCCACGTTCAGCCGGCTCAACGAGGGCTCGTACGTGCTCCGCGTTCGCCCCCGGCTCCGCGATACAGCCGGCGGTGAAGCCCGGATCGCCTTCACCATCCTGCCGCCGTGGTACCGCACCAGGACCGCCTACACCGTCTACACGCTCAGCCTGCTCGCGTTGATCGGGGGCATCGTCTGGTCCGTCTCGGCGCTCCAGCGCCGCGAGAAACGTCGCCTCGCCCACCTCGTGCGCGTGCGCACCGCCGAACTCAACGAAAGCAACACCCGCCTCGTCGCCCAGGTCGGCGAGACCGAGCGCAAGGCCCGGGACCTCACCGCCAGCGAGGACCGCTACCGCCAGCTCGCCACCGAGCTCGAGTCGCGCGTCGTCCAGCGCACCGCCGAGCTCGCCGCCGCCAACACCCAGCTCCAGTCCGCCAAGGAAGCCGCCGAAGCCGCCGACAAGGCCAAGAGCGCGTTCCTCGCGAACATGAGCCACGAGATCCGCACCCCGCTCAACGGCGTCATCGGCATGGGCCATCTCCTCCTGTCCACCGGGCTCAACCACGAACAGAAGGACCTCGTCGACACCCTGCTCTTCAGCAGCGAGACCCTGCTCTCCGTCATCAACGACGTGCTCGACTTCTCCAAGATCGAAGCCGGGCGCCTCGTCCTGGACGCTGTCGACTTCGATCTCCACGACCAGCTCGAGCGCACCCTCGATCTCCAGTCCGGCCCCGCCCGCAAGAAGGGCCTCAAACTCGTCCTCGACTACGCCGTCAACGCCCCCCGCCACGTCCGCGGCGACGCGGTCCGCGTCCGCCAGGTCGTCCTCAACCTCCTGGGCAACGCCATCAAGTTCACCGAACGCGGCGAGGTTGTCCTGCGCGTCCTTCCCGCCGAGCCGTCCTCGCCCGGTTGCGACCTTCGGATCGAAGTACAGGATACCGGCATCGGCATCGCCCCGGAGCACCAGGCCGGGCTCTTCCAGCGCTTCGTCCAGGCCGACAGTTCCACCACCCGCCGCTTCGGCGGCACCGGGCTCGGGCTGGCCATCTCCCGGCGCCTCGTCGAGCTGATGGGCGGCCAGATCGGCGTCGTCAGCGCCCTCGGCGAAGGATCCATCTTCTGGTTTGTCATCCCCTTCACCCCGGCCCCGCCACCGGCCCCCGCTGCGTTGGCCGAGGCCACCCCCCTTGCCGGCCGCCGCATCCTCGTCGTCGACGACAACGCGACGAGCCGCAAGGTGCTCCACCACCTGTTCCATCGCTGGCGTGTCGTGCACGCCGCCGTCGATTCCGCCGACACCGCCTGGCGCGAGCTCAACCGCGCCAGCGAGGCCCGCCAACCCTACGAACTGGTCCTGTTCGACCACCAGATCGCCGGCCGCGACGGGCTCGATCTCGCCCGCCGCATCGCGACCGCCCCCAACCTGGGTCCCCCCCGGTTGGTCATGCTCACCGCCCAAGGAGAGCGTCCCTCCGACACAACCCCCGGCGCGTCCGTCCTCGCCGCTTGCGAATTCAAGCCCATCTCGGAAGCACGGCTGCGGGAGATCCTCTCCCGCGTGCTCGGCCAGCCGGAATCCGGCAGCACGCCGAAGTCGGCGGCGAGCGCGGTCGCGGCCGAGCCCGCCGCGCTCCCCGGCTCGGCCCGCATCCTCGTCGCCGAAGACAACGCCATCAACCAGAAGGTCGCCCTCCGCCTGCTCAAGAGCGTCGGCGTGACGGCGACTCTGGTCGTCAACGGCCAGGAGGCCATCGACGAGCTTCGCCGCCAGCGCTACGACCTCGTGCTGATGGACGTCCAGATGCCCGTCCTCGACGGGCTCGAAGCCTGCCGACTCATCCGCAAGGCGCAGGCGGCCGGCGACCCGTCGTTCACCCCCGCCCCGCGGATCATCGCCATGACCGCCAACGCCCTCGCGGGCGACCGCGAGATCTGCCTCGCCGCCGGCATGGACGACTACGTCGCCAAACCTCTGACACCCGAGAGCATCAGCAACGTCCTCGACCGGTTCCTGCGCGCACCGTCCGCGACCTCCGCCGCCGACCGGCCAACCTCCCCCATCCGGCCATGATCTCGTCCATACTCGCGAACCGGGCTCGAGTGACGGCCACCGCCTCCCGCCAGTCGCTCCTGCTCGCCGCGTTGCTGGGGGTACTCGCCCCGGCCGGCCGCAGCGAGACAGCGACCATCCCAGCCGCCCCTCCTGCGCAAACCGAGATCGGCGTACCCGCCTTCGTCGTCCTCGGTCCCGAGGCGCTCGGCCTCAGCTCGATGCCGACCGACATGCATCTCCTTCCCGATGGTCGGCTTCTCATGACGGCCCAACGGGAGATAACCTTCGGCGACGGTGTCCGCTGGGAGACCTACCGGCGCATTGTCGATGACACCAACTTCATCAGCGCGAAGGTCGCGGTCGACACCGACGGCCGAATCTACACCGGCATCGGGGGCAAGTTCTCCCGCATCGAACTCGGCGCTGGCGCCCGCTGGCACTACACCCCGGTGGCGGGCTTTCCCTCCTCCGGCTCGCTCGGCGGAGTCGTGCCCAACGGCGTCAGCATCTTCGGCGGCACCTGGTATTTGTACGGCGGCAGCGGCTCGCTCGTCGCCTGGAAACCGGGCACCGCCCCCCGCCTCATCCCTCACGCCGGTGCCATCGAACGCGTCTTTGCCCTCGGTTCCACCATCTACGTCAGCGACGCCGCCTCCGGTCAGCTCTTTCGCGCTACCGACGATGCCAGCGGCACCGTCAACATCTCCCCGCCTGGCACCAACGTCGACGACATGGTCACCTGCAGCGTGGAGTACTCCCCGGGCCTGCTCCTCGTCGGCACCTCCGGTGCCGGACTGAAACTCTTCGATGGCGAGACCATGCGCCCCTTCGTCGCCCAGGGCGTGCTCGGCACACGGCAACGAGTCAACGATCTCTGCAATCTCGGCGGCGGCCTCATCGCCGCCGCCGTTGATAGCGCCGGCATCGTGGTCTTCAACCACGACGGCCGGATCGTGCAGGAGCTCGACCGCGCGCTCGACCACCGGCTTTCCCGCGCCCGCCAGCTCCTCTACTCGGCCGACGGCGTGCTCTGGGCCCTCCTTAGCGAAGGCGTGGCGCGCATGGAGTTCCCGTCCCGCTTCTCCAACTTCTCCCCGCTCATCCCCTCCAGCCTGACTTTCGCACTCTTCGTCCGACATCAGGACAAGCTCTGGATCGCCAGCGACGGCCGAATCTTCCGCGGCGTCTATGACGCCGACAACCGTCTGGTGCGGTTCGAGCACGACGCCCCTCCGGGACACGCGGCCTACCACCTCAGCGTCATGGAGGACCGCCTCTTCGCCACCGACGATACGGGCATCTACGAACGCACTCCACGCGGCTGGCACGTCGTCGCCACCGGAATCCCCAACGCGCGGCTCGGCATCACGTCGCGCACCGAGGAGGGATGGTTCTACACAGCCCGCGACGAGATCGGATGGGTCCGACTCACCCCCGACGGACTGGCGACCAGCCGCATTTCCGCGCCCGGACTCGGCGATGTCTACCACCATGTCGTCGATCACACCGGTGCCGTCTGGGCCGAGCTGGGCTCTTCCCGTGTCGCCCGGATCCACTTCCCGCCCGGGCTGTCGCCGGTTGTCCAAATCCTGACTACCGAGCAGGGGCTCACCGACGGCTGGGTGCAGATCTTCGTCATCGACGGCGTCGCACGTTTCAACCTGCCCAACCGGGTATTTCGCTACGACGAGGGCTCCAACAGGTTCCTCGATGACGACGACTTTCTGCGTCGCCACCCGGAGATGCGCAACAGTGTCGGCCGGCCCATCAAGGACCCCCGGGGCAACATCTGGTTCACCACCGGTGGCTCGGTGTATCGAATCCCCCCCCAACATGCCGGGGAGCCCGAGCGCCCCAAGGTCATGCTGCCCGGCTTCGCCCCCTACAACTTCGCCGCCGAGGCCAACGGGATCGTCTGGATGCTCGAGCACAAACGACTCCTGCGCTACGATCCCACCATGCCCGCCCCGGCAGCCCCCCCGCTGCGGGCGTTGATCACCGCGGTCCAGTTGGCCTCCTCCGACCGCCACATCATCGCGCCCGGGTCGAAGCTGCCGGATCTGCCGTTCTCGGAGAACTCCCTTACCGTCCATTTCGTCTCTCCCGCCAATCCCTTTGTCGCGCCAGCCACCTTCGAGGTGCTCCTGGAGGGCGCCGGCGATCACGACGAACACTGGACCTCGATGGGCGTGGTCGGCTCAGCATCGTTCAATCGGATCAAAGAGGGCCGCTATGTTTTCCGAGTCCGCCCCGTCTCCGGCCCGGCCGTCGGCGAGGAGGCCCGGTTCGCCTTCACCGTGCTGGCGCCGTGGTTCCGCACCCCGCTCGCCCTCACGCTCTACGGGGTCGCCGCCGTCGGCGCGCTCATCTTCGCCTTCTGGCTGTCCGCTTTCCTCGAACGACGCGAGAAGGCCCGGCTCGAACAACTCGTCGCGGCGCGCACCACCGAGTTGCACGACGCCAACCGGCAGCTCAGCGGCCGGATCCAAGAGACGATCGAGAAATCCGCGGCGCTCGCCGCGAGCGAGGACCGCTACCGCCAGCTCAACAGCGAACTTGAGCAACGCGTCCACCAACGCACCGCCGAACTCCACACCGCGAACGCGGCGCTCAATACCGCCAAAGAGGCGGCCGAGGCCGCCGACAAGGCCAAGAGCGCATTCCTGGCCAACATGAGCCACGAGATCCGCACCCCGCTCAACGGCGTCATCGGCATGGGCCACCTCCTCCTCGGCACCCACCTCGGCACCGACCAGCGCGACCTCGTCGACACCCTCATCTTCTCCGGCGAAACCCTGCTGGGCGTCATCAACGACGTGCTCGACTTCTCCAAGATCGAGGCCGGCCGCCTCGTCCTCGAGTCCGTCGACTTCGACCTGCACGAACAGTTTGAACGCACCCTCGACCTCCAGGCCGCCACCGCCCGAAAAAAAGGCATCGAACTCCTCCTCGACTACGCCGTGGAGGCGCCCCGCCGCGTCCGCGGCGATCCCGTGCGGCTGCGCCAAATCGCACTCAACCTCGTGGGCAACGCCATCAAGTTCACCGAGAAGGGCGAGGTCGTCCTGCGCATCCTCCCTCCCTCCGACGGACGCTTCCGCATCGAGATCCAAGATACCGGCATCGGGATCCCGCCCGAGCATCAGGCCCACCTCTTCCAGCGCTTCTCCCAGGCCGACAGCTCCACAACGCGCCGTTTCGGCGGCACCGGCCTGGGCTTGGCCATCTGCCGCCGCCTGGTCGAGATGATGGGCGGCGAGATCGGGGTCGTGAGTGCGCCGGGCGAGGGTTCCATCTTCTGGTTCGCAGTGCCGCTGACACCCGCAGCCGACCCGCCTCCCTCGCCCATCGTCGCCGGACTGGCGCAGCGCAGGGTGCTCGCCGTCGACGACAACGCGACCAATCGCAAGATCTTCCGCCACACCCTTGTCCGTTGGGGCATGAGCTACACGGACGTCGACTCCGCCGCCGCCGCCCAACGCGAGCTGGAGCGGGCGGCCCAAGCCGGCCAGCCGTACGAACTGGTGCTGCTCGACCATCAGATGCCCGAAATGGACGGGCTGGGCCTCGCCCGCGCCATCCGCGCCGCCAACGCGCTGGGCACCCCCATCCTGGTCATGCTCACTTCGCAGGACGAGCGCCCCTCGCCCGACCACATGCACGAGGTCGGTTTGTTCGCCTGCGAGTTCAAGCCCATCTCCGAGGTCCGACTACGCGACCTGCTCGAACGCGCCCTGGCCTCCGCCCCGCCAACGCACAAGGTCGCCCCCGCCCCGGCACCCGCTGCCGCCGCGGCTCGCCACGCCCGCATCCTCGTCGCCGAGGACAACGCCGTGAACCAGAAAGTCGCCCTACGCTTCATCAAGGGCCTAGGCTCCACCCCCATCCTCGCCGCCAACGGCCAGGAGGCGCTCGACCGCTTGGCCGAGGAACCCGTCGACGTCGTGCTCATGGACGTCCAGATGCCCATTATGGACGGACTCGAAGCGACCCGGGCCATCCGCGCGAAGGAAGCCGCTCGCGCCCCGGGCTTCTCCCGCCGCACACCCATCGTGGCCATGACCGCCAACGCCCTCGCGGGCGACCGCGAGATCTGCCTCGCCGCCGGCATGGACGACTACATCTCCAAACCCCTCGCGCCAGAGGCCATCCGCGCCGTCATCGATCGCTACCTTCGCCCGGAGGTCCCGGGGAAGTAGTCCGCCCGCCCGCCGATCGCCCACGCCCGGCCCTGCCCGCTTTTTGACTCGGGCACCGGCGCGGCCTAGACTCGCGGCAGCCGGATCACGCCGGCGCCCCCCTCGCCCCGTGCGACGCTCGCGCCGCCCGGGGCGCAGCATCGACCCAACCTTCCACCGGAGCCTGTCATGAAACTGCCGATCATCATCAACGAGGCCGGCAAGATCTACATCGAGGCCGTTCCCCAGTTGGCCTGGGGCAAGGCCAAGGAATGTACCTTCATCGGAGCGCTGGAAGCGGCCCTCGCCGTGACCGACACTCCCCACACCTACGAGAACCTCATGGGCTGGAGCGCCCTCGCCTTCCGCACCCGCTGGTATCACGGCACCACCGGCCGCCGCTGGTGCCCCTCCGGCCCGGTCGGCGAGTCCGCCGAGGAACTCGACCTCCTCCGGCAGGCCATCGGGTGGGAGCTCCCCACCGTCTCCGATTTCGGGAGTCCCGACCACCCGCGGGAGGAATACGCCGCCACCATCGTCCGGGAGATCCGGGGAGGCCGGCCCGTCCTCGCCTACGAGCCGCAGCTCAACGTCGCCGTGATCTTCGGCTTCGAGGACGAGGGGCAGATCCTCCTCGCCCGCGACTACATGTCCGACACGCCCGTCGCCCGCCTCCCGCTCGAGAAACTCGGTTCGTTCCTCTGCTTCCTCGGCCACCGCCACGGCGGCTTCAACGCCCGCGCGGCCGTGCTCGACGGACTCGCCCGCGGGGTCGCCAACTGGCACCGCAGCCACGCGCCGGCCGAGTCCGGCCGCTACTGGTACGGTCGCGCCGCCCTCCTGAAGTGGCGGGAGGACCTCCAGCATGCCGATTCGTTGGATACCGAGACCCGCCAGCTCCTCTTCTTCGTGGACTGGTGGGCCTTCGATGCGCTCGCCGATGCCCGCGCGGCCGCCGAACGGTTCCTGCGCCGCAACTCCGAGTACTTCCTTGGCCGGCAGCACCGCCACCTGCTCCAGTCCGCCGACCTGTTCGGCGAGGAGGCCCGCCTGCTCCGCCGCACCCTCGCCGAGAAGCAGGCCTTCCTCGGGCCCTGGACCGGCAAATCCGCCGAACAGTGGACCGCGCTGGTCCGCGAGCGCGAGACCGCGCTGCTCGCCCATATCCTCGCGTTCGAGACCGAGGCGTTCGGCGAACTCGAGAACATGCTCGACGCCGCCTCCGTGCCGCTCCACTCGGTGGAGACAACGGCGGCCTGATCGCTCGGTCGCCCTCCCGCCAACGCCCTCCCGCCCGGGAGGGCGTTGTTGTTTGCTCCGCAGCCGTGACCGCGGCGCGTCCGATCCCGCCGCGGCCCGTCTCCGTCCGGCGCCACCATCCGCGCCTGCCGCCGGGGGCGACCGCCTTCGCTTTGCCCGCCGGACGGCGGCCCCGACAGACCCCGCATCGGGTGCCCCTGCAACCCTTGCTGGCCTACCGTCCGGCATCCTGCCGGCGCCGGCCGTGTGCTGTACGGCGGTCGACGGCAGGGGGCAGAAAACGAATCTGCGGCAGCACGGGGTGGAATCCCCGCGGGCGGGCACGGCGTTCACCGACTCGGTCCCCGATCCCGACTCCAAACGGGAGGCACCTCTTCAGCTCCGGCGTCGCGGCACCGCCCCTGCGGGCGACTCGTTGCGTCGGTTCCCCGAACACCTGTCCTGCCGTGCCCGCCGCTGCTTCGAGGAACTCCTGGATCGTGCCGCGAGTCATGTGCACCTCCTCTGGGACCGCGGGGAAGATACGCCCGCGACCGCCCCGCCGCCAGTGGTCGCACGCGAAAATTCCGCCGCCTCGGCGTCATCCGCCAGGCTCGCGAAAAAGGCGCGCCCGCGGGCGCGCCTCCGAGTGCGGCTTCGCGACCCGCTCCTACTTCCCACGCTTGGCCAGAATCGCCTCGATCTGGTCCATGATCGAGTTCATGCGCCGCACCAGCGCCTCGTACGGCGCCGGCGTCGCCAGATCCACCCCGGCCTTCTTCACCAGCTCGTACGGGTGGTCGCTGCCGCCGGCCTTGAGCAGCCCGAGGTAGGTCTCCACCGCCCCCGGTTCCTGGGCCAGGATACGCTCGGCGAACAGCTGCGAGGCGGCGATCGAGGTCGCGTACTGGAAGACGTAGAAGTTGCGGTAGAAGTGCGGGATGTAGGCCCACTCCACCGTCACCAGATCGTCGATCTTCAGCACCCCCTCCGCATCGCCGTGGTGGCGGCGGAGGATGTCGCCGTAGATCCTGGTGAGCGCCTCGCCGGAGAGCGCGTTGCCCTTCTCGACCTCCTCGTGGATGCGCAACTCGAACTCGGCGAACATCGCCTGGCGGAAGAACGTGCCCCGCAGGCCCTCGAGCGCGCTGCCGAGGTAGAAGAGCCGCTCGTCGTCGTCCCTGGCGATCTTGAGCATGTGGTCGAGGAGGAGCGCCTCGTTGCACGTCGACGCGATCTCGGCGGTGAAGATGCTGTAGTGGGCCAGCGGGGCGGGCTGGCTGCGGTTGGCCAGCACCGAGTGCATGCCGTGACCCCACTCGTGCGCCAGGGTCGAGAGCGACTCGTAGTCGTCGTTGTGGTTGAGCAGCACGTACGGGTGGGCGTCATGCACGCTGCCGCTCGAGTAGGCGCCGGAGCGTTTGCCCGGCCGCGGGTACACGTGCGTGTACCGGCCCGTCATGCTCCCAGTGATCCCGGCGACATAGTCGGCCCCGAGCGGCTGCACCGCGGCGAGCGTGAGCCGCTTGGACTCCTCATAGGGGAACGGCTTCTCGAGTTTCACGATCGGGGGATAGATGTCCCAGTAGCGCAGGTCGGCCACTCCCAGCATCCGGCCGCGCAGCTTGAAGTAGCGGTGGAGCGTGGGAAGGTTCGCGTTGGTCTGGTCGAGCAGCATGCGATACACGGACTCCGGCACGTTGTCGCCCGAGAGGGCCGCCGCCAGGGAGTTCGGATACTTGCGGACGCGCGCGTTGAACCAGTCGTTCTTCACCTGCGAGAACAGCGCCACGCCGAAGGTGCGCTCATACTCCTTCATCTTGCCCCAGAACGCCTCGAACACCGCCTGCCGGTCGGCGCGGTTCGCCGCGGAGCGCCAGCGCGTGTAGCCGGCCTGGTCGAGCCGCGCCTCGGTACCGTCGGCGAGCTTGATCGTGGGCCAGGGCAGATCGGCGTTGGCGAGCACGCCGTAGAGCGAACTCGGCGCGTCGGCGATCATGCCGACCGCGGAGAGCACCGACTCCGCCTCCGCCCCGAGCGTGTGCGGGGCTTGGCGCAGGGTGTCGAGAATCGGGAAACGGTAGACCGCCAGCCCCGGCTCGGCGTCGAGGAATCCGCGCAGTTTCGGCTCGCCGACGGCGAGCAGCTCGGGACTCACGAAGCTTCCCGCGTTCGACAGCTCCGCGGCGAGCATGTCGATCTCCTGGCTACGCTCCATCGCCGGGGCGTCGCGGAGGTTCTCGTCGGAGGCCTGCGAGGCGTAGGAGCCGAGGCGGATGTATTGAGCCTGCAGATCCGTCAGCAGCTCCAGCGCCTGCCGCAAGGTCGCGGCGCTCTCGCCGAGGCGGCCCTGGAAGTCCTTCAGTTTCGGCAGGTCGGCCACGAGCTTCGCCTTCGCGGCCTCGAAGGCGGCCTGGTCCTTGTAGAGCAGGGTGAGATCCCACACGTGATCGGGATCCGGAGCGTCCGCGGGCGCGGCCGGTGCGGCATCGAGGCAGGGCGCGACGGCCAGGGAGAACAACAGAAGTCGAGGGATACGCATGGGGCCTAGGTTACGAAAACGGCCCGAAAAACCAGCCACAAACCGGCCCACCCCCGAGGTATGCAGCCGCCTCCACTCAGGTGTTCCGCGTTGCACGCCCGCTACTGCACGGACCGCCACCGGCCGCGTCCTCCTCGCGGCGGCACGGATAGTCCGCCATTGACCGCCGGGGCCGGGCGCGCCGCCATCGGGCCATGCCGCGCTGCGTCACCGCCCATCCCAGCCCACGCTGCCCCGCCTGCCGATTGCCGGCCCGCTGGTGCATCTGCGAGGCCTACCGGCCCGCCGCCTGCCCGCTCGCAGTCGACGTGCTGATGCACTACTGCGAGGTGCATCGTCCGAGCAGCACCGGCCACCTGATCAAGCGCCTGCTGCCGGCCACCGGTTTGCACATCGGCGGGGGCGGCCGCCCCCTCGACCGTGGCACGATCCTCCGGCCCGACCGCGAGCTCTGGATTCTCCATCCGCATGGCGAACCGCCGCCGGACGACGCCCGGGCCGAACAGGTCCAGGTGTTGCTCATCGACGGCAGCTGGAAACAGGCCTCGGATCTCCTGCGCTCGCTCTGCGGCTGGGGTCGCACGGTCAGCCTGCCCATGTCGGGGACAAGCCGCTTCCACCTGCGCGCCCAACAGGGCGACCACCAGTTCTCCACGATCGAGGCGCTACTCTTCCTGCTCGCCCGCTTCGGTCTCGCCGAGGTCCACGCGCAGCTCACGCTCCAGTTCGAACTCCACGTCTACGCCGGCCTGCTCGCCCGCGGCAAACGCCCCGAGGCCCGCCAATACCTGCTGGGTTCGCCCGTGCGCGCCGCGCTGCCGGACCTCGTGGCCAAGCTCGACCCGGGCCGTTCCTGAGCCGCGGAGGCGCCCCACCCACCCGCGGCGCGGGCACGCGCGCCAGGCGCGGCCCCGGACCGCGGGCTCAGTCCGTCGCGCCGGCGCCGAGCAGCATCTCCGCCCGCTCGATCAGCTCGAGGCAGGCGCGCCCGTTGTGGTAGGGGCATTTCCACAACCCCGCCTTCGGTCGCTTGGCAGTCACGCGGCCCTTCGGGTCGCGCCCCCAGAACCACTCGCCGTTCTCGCGGTCGACGATGCGCTGCTCGATGAAGTCCCACGAACGCCGCGTCGCGCGCAGGTGGCTCACGTCGCCGGACAACTGATAAGCGTTGAGGAAGCCGACCGTCGCCTCGGCCTGCGGCCACCAATCCTTGGACGCGTCGAGCAGCCCCTCCGGCCCTCCCTCGTTGTGGAGCCCGCCGTCGACATCCAGCCCTTCGGCGCGTACGACCCGCGCGATCTCGACCGCCAGCGGTCGCACGCGTTCGCGCTGCGCCGGGTCGCCGAGCACCTCGGCCGCCTCGGTGAGCAGCCAGCTGAACTCGATGTCGTGTCCGTAGGAGAACCGTTGCGAGCGCGGCGACCAGTCGGCCGCCATCAGGAGGTGGAGGTGTTTCGTCTCCGGATCGAGCACGCGGGTCATCATCCGGTCGACCAACTCCGCCAACCGCCGGCGCAACAGGTCGTCGGGCCAGACCCGGTGGAGGTTCGTGTACGCCTCCATGATGTGGAGCATCGTGTTCTGCGTCTTGGGCGCTTCGGTTCCCATCACGCTGCGGGTGCCCTCGGGCAGCGCACCCCAGGCGCGCGTGAACGCCTCGAGATACCCGCCCTGCCCGCGGTCGTAGGCATGCTCCTCGATCAACCGGAAAATCGCGATCGCCCGCTCCAGCGCCATCGGGTCGCCGGTCGCCCGGTGGTACTCGGCCAATCCGTAGAGCGCGAACGCCTGCGCATAGATCTGTTTGCGCTGATCCAGCGGTTTGCCGTTGGCCTTCACCGTCCAGCGGACCCCGCCGTGCTCCGCATCCCAGAAACGGCTCAGCAGATCGTCATACGCCCACCGGGCCATCTTCAGGTACTCCGGATCCTGGTACCGCCGGTGCGCCGCCGAGAACGTCCAGAGGATGCGCGCGGTCAGCAACGCCCCCCGCGGGGCGTCCTTGCGCACCTTCAGATCGCTTTCGATCTCGCCGTAGAAACCGCCGCGCTCCCGGTCGCGGGCGTGCTTCAGCCAGAACGGCAGGATGTTCGTGCGCAGCTCCGCCTCGGCGCGGTGGCCGAGATCGCGCAACTGCTCCCGCTCCGCCACGGCCAAGGCGCCCGCCGCGGGCGGCACGAGCGCCGCTGCCGACTCACCCGAACCGGCCGGCGCTCCGCAAGTCGAGGTCTCGAAAGGGAGGAACAACCCGGCAGTCGTCGCGAAAACAAAAAAAGAGCGTCGCATGGGGAAAAGCGGCCATGCGAACCGCCACCGGCCCGGAAGGCAAGACCAGGGGAGAACTCGTTGCGGGACGTTCGGGATGATTGCCCTGCGGCTGTTCGTCGCGAACACTCCGCCCGCCGAAGTCCCGCCCCCATCCCCTCTCCCTCATGCGCCCAACCTTCCCTCGCCTCCTGCCTCTCTGCCTCGCTCTCGCCTCCGCCCTCGCCGCGGCCCCGGCCCCGGCGCCGCTGGTCGATCCCGCCACCGAGAAACGCATCGATGCGCTCCTCGCGCAGATGACGCTCGAGGAGAAGGTCGGGCAGCTCCACCAGCTCAGCAGCTTCTTCGATCCCACCGGCCCGATGCCCGAAGCGCACGACGAGGCCGCCCGCGTCGCCAAGATCCGCAACGGCCAGGTGGGCTCGATGCTGAATGTGCACGGCGTCGCGGCCGTCCGTCGCCTCCAGCAACTCGCCGTCGACGGCAGCCGGCTGCACATCCCGCTGCTCTTCGGCTACGATGTCGTGCACGGCTTCCGCACCATCTTCCCGGTGCCGCTCGCCGAGGCGGCGAGTTGGAACCCCGCCGCGGCGGAGCGCTCCGCCCGCATCGCCGCGACCGAAGCGGCGGCCACCGGCCTCGACTGGACCTTCGCGCCGATGGTCGACATCTGCCGCGATGCCCGCTGGGGCCGCATCATGGAGGGTGCGGGCGAGGATCCGTTCCTGGGCGCGGCCTTCGCCGCCGCGCGTGTGCGCGGTTTCCAAGGTCCCGATCTGCGCGCACCCGACTCCGTCGCCGCCTGCGTGAAGCACTTCGCCGCCTACGGCTTCGCCGAGGCCGGCCGCGACTACAACACCGTCGATCTCTCCGCGGCCACGTTGCACGATGTCGTGTTGCCTCCCTTCCGCGCCGCCATCGAGGCTGGCGCCGCGACCGTGATGACCTCGTTCAACGAGATCGCCGGCCTGCCCTCCGTCTCCAGCGCCCGCCTGCAACGCGAGATCCTCAAGGGCGAGTGGCACTTCCCCGGCTTCGTCGTCTCCGACTGGGGTGCCATCCGCGAAACGCTCCCGCACGGATTCGCCGCCGATCTGCGCCACGCCGCCCAGCTCGCGATCCTCTCGGGCAACGACATGGACATGGAATCCTCCGCCTACGACCGCCACCTCGCCGAACTCGTGACCGCCGGCGCCGTGCCGAGCGCGGTGTTGGATGATGCGGTACGCCGCGTCCTCCGGGTGAAGTTCGCCCTCGGGCTCTTCGACGATCCCTACCGCCGCTGCGATCCCACGCGCGAGCAACGCCTGCTCGAGGTGCCGGAGCATCTCGCCGCCGCCCGCGAGATCGCCGGCGAATCCATCGTCCTCCTGAAGAACTCCGGTTCCCTCCTCCCGCTCGATCCGAAGGTCCGGCGCATCGCCGTGATCGGCGCGCTCGCCGCCGACAAGGATGCACCGCTGGGCAACTGGCGCGGCGAGGGCCGCCGCGACTCCGCCGTCTCCCTGCTCGAGGGCATCCGCGCCGCGGTCGGTCCGCACACCGTCGTCGACTACGCCGAGGGTGCGACGGTCACAATCGGCGACCGTTCCGCGTGGAAAGATTCGGAATACAACACGACCGACCGCTCCGGCTTCCCCGCCGCCATCGCCGCCGCCCGCCAAGCCGATGTCGTCATTCTCGCCCTCGGCGAGGATGCTTGGCAGACCGGCGAAGGGCGCAGCCAGGCCGACATCGGACTCAAGGGCCTGCAGCAGGAACTCTTCGCCACGGTCGCCGCGGCCAATCCCCGTATCGTCGTCGTGCTCATGGGGGGCCGGCCCCTCGTGCTCGGCCCCGTCGCGGAGCAGGCGCCCGCCCTCCTCGAGACGTGGCATCTCGGCTCGCAGGCCGGGCACGCGATCGCCGATGTGCTCTTCGGCCGTCGCAACCCGTCCGGAAAACTCCCGGTGAGTTTCCCCCGCGCCGTCGGCCAATGCCCGATCTACTATGCGCACAAGAACACCGGCCGGCCCTCCGGCAGCGACGGCCGCGTCTTCTGGTCCCACTATACCGATACGCCGAACTCCCCGCTCTATCCCTTCGGCTTCGGTCTGAGCTACACCACGTTCACCCTCTCCGCACCGCGGCTGAGCGCCGCCGCCATCGGCCCGCGCGACACGTTGCGCATCACCGCCACCCTCACGAACACTGGCCCGCGGGCCGGCGCCGAGGTCGTGCAACTCTACGTCCGCGACGTCGTCGGCAGCCTCACGCGCCCGGTGAAGGAGCTCAAGGGCTTCGCCAAGGTCGAGCTCCAGCCCGGCGAGAGCCGCGAGGTCGTCTTCACGCTCACCGCCGCCGACCTCGCCTTCACGACTGCCCGCGGCACCTGGGAAGCCGAGCCGGGCGAGTTCCAAGTCTTCGTCGGCAACAGCTCCGAGGCAGACACGCCGGTCGGCTTCACCCTGCGCGCGGAGTGAGCGACCGCGCATCGCTGCGCGCCTCCGGTAGGGACGGCGCTCCGCCGCCGTCCGTTCGCAACGCCCGAGTTTGGCTCATTCAGAACCTCGCTAGCCTCGGGCAGGGCCCGCGATCCGCGCGGACGCCCACCGCATGGCGTCCTCACCCATGGCGGTTTTCTCGGGATCCCCCTCTCCCACAACGCACCATCTCCATCATCAAACCCCGATTCGTTGATATGTTTCGCTTTGACGAAGCAGCTCTCCTCCTCATGTTGCCCGGCACCATGGCCGCACCCGCCTTCACCTCCGCTTCGTCCGCCGCCCTCACGGCGCTCTTCGCGCAACGCATCGCCATCCTCGACGGCGCCATGGGCTCGATGATCCAGGGCTACGGTCTCCATGAGGCCGACTTCCGCGGCACGCGTTTCGCCGCCCACCCGCACGACCTCAAGGGCAACAACGACCTCCTCTGCCTCACGCGCCCCGACGTCGTCACCGAGATCCACGCGCGCTACTTCGCCGCCGGCGCCGACCTCGTCGAGACCAACACCTTCAACGCCACCTCGATCTCGCAGGCCGACTACAAGACCGAGCACCTCGCCGCCGAGATCAACACCGCCGCCGTCGCCTGCGCCCGCTCCGCGGCGCGCGCCGCCGAGGCCGCCACGCCGGGCCGCCGCTGCTTCGTCGCCGGTGCGGTGGGCCCGCTCAACCGCACGCTCTCGATGTCGCCCGACGTCAACCGCCCGGAGTTCCGCGCCGTCGTCTGGCCGCAGGTCGTCGCCGCCTACACCGAGCAGATCCGAGCCCTCCTCACAGCCGGCGTCGACGTTCTCCTCATCGAAACGATCTTCGACACGCTCAACGCCAAGGCCGCCCTCTTCGCCACCGAGTCGCTCTTCGACGAACTCGGCATCCGGATTCCAGTGATGATCAGCGTCACGATCACCGACGCCTCCGGCCGCACGCTCTCCGGCCAGACCGTCTCCGCCTTCTACCACAGCGTGCGCCACGTGCGGCCGTTCTCCGTCGGCTTCAACTGCGCGCTCGGCGCGAAGGACATGCGCCCCTACCTCGAGGAACTCGCCGCCCTCGCCGAGTGCCACGTCACCTGTTATCCGAACGCCGGCCTGCCCAACGCCTTCGGCGGCTACGATGAAACGCCGGCCGACATGGCCGCCGTTCTCCGCGACTACGCCACGCAAGGCTGGCTCAACCTCGTCGGCGGCTGCTGCGGCACCACGCCCGACCACATCGCCGCCATCGCCGCCGCGGTCCACGGCATCCCCCCCCGCGCCACTCCCGCACTCACGCCCGTGCTCCGCCTCAGCGGCCTCGAACCACTCGTGGTCGGGTGATCACTACATCATGCGCGTCATAAAAACGCTCTTTCGAGTCGTCCGCTGGCCGGTGGCAGTTCGGGCCGGTGCGCTGTTCATCGCCATCATCGGTGTTACCGGGATCGTTATCGGATTCGTGGATCCATCCGGCTTGGCAAAGCGCGGCATACCAAACTCAACACCTGTAGATGTCATGTTCTTGGCTGCTGGCATTCTTGGTGCGATTGGCCTTCGCATCTTCGCGTGGCTCACATCGCTACTGCTCGCCTTTTTTGCACTCCTAGCCGTGTCTGAGTTTTTCCGCTCCGACCTCGGTGGAGCACTGATCGTGTTTCTCTGGATCGTGCTCCTTATCGCTCCGGTGGTGTTCGCCTGCATCGCCGAGGTCAAGCGAGGGAGAACCCCGAATCCGCCTTCCCCTTCCTGATTCCCTGATTTCCACATTCTCCTCTCCGTCTCCGCCTTCCGCTCCGGCCCCCATTCCGCAATCCACATTCCGCCCTTCGCAATCCCATGTCCTCCGCCGCCCACGCCCTGCCGGTCTTCGACTCGCCCTTCGCCCTCGTCGCGCGCCGCGGCCGCCATGTCGTCGCTGAACTGCGGATGCCAGCGAAGGTCCTCAGCACCTGCTCGGTCAACGGCGGCCTGCGCACCGACGTGCGCCACCTCGTCAATCATCAGAGCTGCGAGCCGGTGAAACATCAGGAGCGCTTCGCCTACATCACCGGCCTCGGCCCCGAGAGCTACCACCGCTCCGTCTGCGCCGAGCTCGCCCTCGCACCCGCGACCACCGCCGTCATGGGCACCGCCGCCGCGATGCAGTACCTCGGCATCGCCACGCACACCCATGGCGAACTCTCCATCACCGCCATCGTCACTGGTGGTGTGACCGGCAACGCCGGCAGCGCCGGCGACACCGCCTGCTACGACGAGGCCGACGGCAAATGGGTCCGCACCGTGCCGGCCGATGCCGCCGCGAAACCGCCGGGCACGCACAGCGGCACCATCAACACACTACTGTTCCTCTCCGCCCCGCTCAGCGACGCCGCGCTCGCCCGCGCCGCGATGACGATGACCGAGGCCAAGACCTCCGCGCTCCTCGAACTCGCCGTCGGCAGCCTCTCCTCCTGGCGCCTCGCCACCGGCACCGGCACCGACCAGTACGCCATCGCAGCACCAGCCGCCGGCGCCGCCGCGCGCACCTGGACCGGCAAGCACACGAAGGCCGGCGAGCTCATCGGCCGCGCCGTGCGCGACGCCACGCTCGAAGCGCTCCGCTGGGGCAACGGCCTCGAACGCAGCTACACCCGATCGATCTTCCACGCCCTCGGCCGCTTCGGCCTGAAGGAGGAAACATTCAAGACGCAGCTCGCCCGCCACCTCGACGCCGCCCAGTGCCAGCTTCTCAAGGACAACTGGAACCCCGTCATCTACGAGCCGCAGACCGCCGCCGCCGCCTACGCGTTCGCCGCCGTGCTCGACCGCACGCTTGCCGGCACGCTCGCCCCGGCCACCGCCCGCGAGGCGCTCATCAACCAAGCCGCGCTCCTCGCCGCCGGCCTCGCCGCTCGGCCCGAGGCGTTTCCCTCCCTCCGTGCCGAACTCGTGAACGCGCTTCCCGTCGACCTCGCCGTAGCCCCGGAGCGCCTCCTTCCCGCCGCCGTCGAACTCGTCACCCGCGCCATTGCGCTGGGCTGGGTGAGCAAATGGCAGCGCTGAGCCGGCCATGAATCGTATTCTCAGCACCTCCGAGGGTAGGGACGTTTCTCCGAAACGTCCGCTTTGCGCTCAGACCGCTCTCGGGCGACGGCTGCGGCGGTTTCGGAGAAACCGCCCTACCGCGGACCTCGGAGGCTGCGCCTGACATGCCCGCCCTCGCCGCCACTTTCGCCGACGCGCTGCACGCCTCCGTCGGGTTCCTCGAACCGCGTTTCTTCCTCTGGGCCGCGCTGGGGCTCGCGCTCGACGCGTTGATCGGCGACCCGATCTTCGCCGCGCACCCGATCCGCCTGCTCGGCCGGTTGCTCGCCTTCTACGAACGCGTGCTCTTCCGCCTCGGCGCCGACGGCTACGCCGGCGGCATCGCCCTGCTGTTCCTCCTCGCGGGCACCGTGCTGCCGCTGGTGGTTGCCTTTCTCGCCGGCGCACACGCGCTGCACCCGTACGCGTTCGACGTCGCGGCCGGGCTCGTCTGCTGGGCCTGCCTCGCACTGCGCGACCTCATCGCCCACGGCGAACGCATCGCCCGCGCCGCCGCCCGCGGCGACCTCGCCGCCGCGCGTCACCACGTTTCCATGCTCGTCGGCCGCGACACCGACAAGATGGACCTCGCCGCCTGCGGCCGCGGCGCCGTCGAGAGCATGGCGGAGAATCTCGTCGACGGCGTGCTCACCCCGCTCGTTTTCCTCCTCCTCTTCGGACCGCTCGCCGGCGTGCTCTTCAAGATCGTGAGCACGATGGACAGCATGGTCGGCTACAAGTCCGACCGCTACCTGCGCTTCGGCTGGTGCGGCGCGCGCACCGACGACGTCGCCAACTTCCTCCCCGCGCGCTGGAGCTGGCTCCTGCTCTCCGGCCTCGCGGCGTTGCTGCCCGGCTACGACGGCCGCGCCGCCCTCCGCTGGGGCCGCGCCCAACACGCGCTGGTGCCCGGCCCGAACAGCGGCTGGCCGGAGTGCACCATCGCCGGTGCGCTGCGCCGCCGCCTGATCGGCCCACTCTTCAAGAACGGCGTGCGGGTGTGCGACCTCTGGCTCGGCGCCCCCTCCGACGCCCCCGGCGCCGACGCCCGCGACATCCGCCGCACCTCCGTGTTGCTCATCCTCTCCACCCTTGTGACCTTCGCCGCCCTCGGCGCCATCGCCTTCCCACTCACCTGATCCGCTGCCGCGCAGCGGCACCCTCCGAAGCCTTGGCGAAGGAGGGCCACCGACCACTGTCCACCGTCTACCGTCCATTGATATGACCCGCAGCGCCTCCAGTTTCCTCGTCGTCGGCGAGCGCACCAACATCACCGGTTCCCCGAAATTCGCCAAGGCAATCAAGGCCAGCGACTGGGACGCCGCCCTCGCCATCGCCCGCCAGCAGGTCGAGGCCGGCGCGACCGTGATCGACATCAACGTCGACGAGGCCCTCGTCGACGGCGAAGCGACGATGGTGAAGTACCTCAACCTCATCGCCGCCGAGCCCGAGATCTCGCGCGTGCCGATCATGCTCGATTCCTCGAAGTGGACCGTGCTCGAGGCCGGCCTGCAGTGCCTGCAGGGCAAGGGCATCGTGAACTCCATCTCGCTCAAGGAGGGCGAGGCCGAGTTTCTCCGCCGCGCACGACTCCTCCGCCGCTACGGCGCCGCCGCGGTCGTGATGGCGTTCGACGAGCAGGGCCAGGCCGCCACCTGCGACGACAAGGTCCGTATCTGCACCCGCGCGTACCATCTCCTTGTCGACCAAGTCGGCTTCCCGCCCGAGGACATCATCTTCGATCCCAACGTCCTCACCGTCGCCACCGGCATCGACGAGCACAACAACTACGCCGTCGATTTCATCGAGGCCGTGCGGATCATCAAGCGTACCCTCCCGCACGCGAAGACCTCCGGCGGCATCTCCAACGTCTCGTTCTCCTTCCGCGGCAACAACCCCGTGCGCGAGGCGATGCACGCCGCCTTCCTCTACCACGCCATCGCCGCCGGCCTCGACATGGCCATCGTCAACGCCGGCATGCTCGGCGTCTACGAGGAGATCG
>JAEWNN010000146.1 GCA_023457035.1 Verrucomicrobiota bacterium | reverse complement strand
GGAGAATTGAAGACCGATAGCGGTGCTTCCGGGGACTTGTTCAAGGATCCACGAGGTGCTCGCGAACGACCAGCCATCTTTTGGCGCCAGCGTATCTCCGGCCGAGAAATCGTAGAGGACGTGGACTCCGGCGGAATTCGCCGGCGTGACGTCGCTCTGGGCGGAGAGCGCGGCCGTGAAGAGGCCGAAGAGGGTGAGGAGGGAGCGGAGCTTATGCATAAGAGGGGAGCGGCCCTACTTCGCCAAGGCTTCGAAGGGCTTGGCGGAGGACGGACGACGGGCGGGTGTAAGGAGGACGGTGCGAATCTGGGAAGGTGAGGGGCCGGGTCGGCCTGTGGCCTCCCTCGCCGCGTTCCCTGCCGCGTACCTACCGGAACGCGGCTGACGCTGTGCTGCGGTACGCGGCTGGGCTGGAGGCGTCAGCGCCGGGGCGCGTCGTCGATGGGAACGACCTGGGTGATGCGGAGGCGCAAGAAGCGGCGCAGGGTAGTACCGATGGTGGCCGAGTCGGTGAACGGGAAGGTCTTCGGGTAGCCGGGCGGCACGGACTGGAGGTCGGTCCAGGTGACGAGGTCGGTGCTGGACTGGACGGTGTACTGGAGGTCGGGGGCGTAGCCCTTGCGCGGAAAGGTGAGCGTGAGGTGCTGGTTGGCGCCGGTGCCGGAGACCGCGAGCGCGACCGGTGAGGCGACGGGGCCGCGGGCGGGCAGGCCGAAAGCGTAGCGCGTGAGATTAGCGAAGCCGCAGCCGTCGGGATCGGCCTCGGGGCCGGAGATGGCGGCGTTGGCCTGCTCGGCGGCGGTGAAGTTGCCGGCGACCCAGGCGGCGAAGGTGGTGTAGGTCTCGTCGTGAGCGACGGCGCTGGTTGCGGCGGAGAAGCCTGAGGCGTTGCCGGCCGCGTCGAGGGCGACCACCTGGTAGCTGTAGCTGGTGCCGGTGGTTCGGCCGGTGTCGGTGTAGGTTGTGGTTGGCGCGGTCGTCGTGCCGATCTGGCTGCCGTTGCGGTAGATCCGGTAACTGGTGACGCCGACGTTGTCGGACGAGGCGGTCCAGGTGAGCCGGATCGAGGTGGCGGAGGTGGCGGAGGCAGTCAGGCCAGTCGGGACGGAGGGGGCGGTGGTGTCGACGGGATCGGAGGGGAGACCCTGGGGGCCGACGAGTGCGATGTTGGCGCCGATGTCCAGGCCGTCGTGGGCGGCGAACTTGCCGATGGAGTTCTCCGCTAGGGCGAAGCCGGCGAGCGTGGTCGGGTTGGCGCCGCCGACGAAGGTCGGGGTGCCGGCGAGGGAGTGAGCGTCGCCGCCGGTGTGGATTTTCCAGTTCGCCAACGAGTAATAGACGCGGTTCTCATATACCGCTTCGTTGCTGGCGATGAAGAGGTTGTAGTCGGACTGCGTGAGGTGGGGGACGTCCGAGTATGCGTGGGCTAAGGTTTGAGCCGTGAAGAGGTTGGCGCGAAGCACGTTGGCGATGGCGCCGGGGACGGTGTCGGTGCCGTTGGTGTCGTACCAGAGGTTGAATCTGCTGCTGCCGGCGAAGGTGTTGTGCGCAAAGACGTTTCCATCGCCGCCGGGCCCACCATTCGAATCGGTCACCTGGATGTCGGCGTTGTTGGCACCGATCACGTTGTCGTGGATCGAGGCGTGGTTGCAGTTGAGCTGCATCGCGTTGCGGCCGGTTTCGTGGATGTAGTTGTAGGCGATCTCGATGCTGGGCGCGGGGTTGTCCTGCGGGTTGGCGAACTTGAAGTAGATGCCAATCATCGTATTGGAGATCTCATTGTGGATGAAGCGCACGCCTTCGGTCCTGAAGCAGATGATGCCGGCGGTATTGCCATGCAGGCCGATATAGCCGGGGCCGGTGATCCGGCAGTGCTCCACGAGCGCACCGGTCGCCTTGCTCAAATAGACAAAGCCGGTGTTGTCGCCGTACGCTCCCATCGAGGCGATGCAGCGGCTGGCGGTGAAGTGGGTCGCCTCGACGTCGTAGCCGACGTGGAACCAGGTATGTGTTGCTGGGCCGCCGACGAAGTTGAGGCCCTCGACGCGATTGTAGTCCTTCTCGATGATGAAGACCTCGCCGACGTTTGAGGTGATGGTGGCGGTCTCGCCGGGGTAGTTGCGGAAGACGATCGGGTTGGCGGTGGTGCCGTCGTGACCGAAGAACTTGGTCCAGATCTGCGACGCCACGTTGTAGGTGCCGGCGCGGAAATAGACGGTGTCGCCGGCGTCGGCGGTGGTCCAGGCCTTGAGCGGAGTGGCCCACGGACTTGCGAGGGTACCGGGGTTTTGGTCACTCCCGCCGGGGGCCACGTAGTAGGCGTGCCCGGTGGCGATGGCGAAGGCGGCGCCGGGGCTGGAGGCATTGCCGGCCGCATCACAGGCGACCACGGTGTACGAATACGATGTGGTCGCGGTGGCGGTGGTGTCGGAGTAGGTGGTGGTGGCCGAGGTGCCGAGGAGCGAGCCGCCGCGGAAGATTCGGTAAATGGTGACGGCGACGTTGTCGGTTGAGGCGGTCCAGGTGAGATCGATCTGCGTGGGCGAGACGGTCGAGCCGGACAGACCGGTTGGAGCCGTGGGGGCGGTGGTGTCGGCCAGCGTGGTGACCTGGATCGAGGGGGACGCCAGGCAGGCATTCCCGGCGGCATCGAACGCCACCAGGTGATAGCGGTAGGCCTTGGCGGGAATGA
>JAEWNN010000145.1 GCA_023457035.1 Verrucomicrobiota bacterium | reverse complement strand
CGCCACCCGCCCCCCCAACTCGACACCGAAAGGTTGGGTGCGCGGGCGGCCGGGCGACAAGCCCGGAGTTGGGCCGGTGGCGCGGCTCCGGGCCGCGCCGCCGCCGCGTCAGGTGCGCTTCGCGGGTTTCTGGCGCGCCGCCGGTTTGGCCTTGGCGGGCCGGGCCTTCGCCGCCCTGGTCTTGGCCGGCGCCGCCGGTTTCTTCCGTGGCGCGGGGCGCTTGGCCGCCGGCTTGCCCCCGTGGCGCACGCGTTGGAGCAGCTCGAGCCGGAGCTCCGTGAGGCCCGCGGCCTCGGCGCAGGAGATCTCCATCACGTCGACCTTGTGGCGGCGCCGGAAGGCCCGCAGGTTCGCGGCCGCCGCGGGCAGGTCCATCTTGTTGGCCGCCACCAGGCGCGGCTTCTTCAGCAACGCCGGGTCGTAGAGCTTCAGCTCCCGGAGCAGGTGGGCGTAGTCGTCGCGCGGATCGCGGCCGTCCACCCCGGCCATGTCGATGATCAGCAGCAGCAGCGCGCAGCGCTCGATGTGCCGGAGGAACCGGTGCCCGAGCCCGCGGTTCTCGTGCGCGCCCTCGATCAGGCCGGGCACGTCGGCCAGCGTGATCCGCTCGTAGCGTTCGGGAAATTCGATGACGCCGACCTGCGGCTGGAGCGTGGTGAACGGATACGCCGCCATCTTCGGGCGCGCGTTGGTGATGTGGTTGGTCAGCGAGCTCTTGCCGGCGTTGGGGTAGCCCACCAGGCCGACGTCGGCGATGCTCTTGAGCACCAGGCGGAAGACGCCGTGCTCGCCCGGCAGGCCGGGGTTGGCGCGGCGCGGCGCGCGGTTGGTCGAGGTCTTGAAGTGCAGGTTGCCCCACCCGCCCGTGCCGCCCTTGCACAGCACCAGGCGCTGGCCGGTCTCGGTCACCTCGCCGACCACCTCGCCGGTCTCCTCGTTGGTGACGACGGTGCCGAGCGGCACCGGCAGGAGCGCAGTCCGGCCGCCGTGGCCGTTCTGGTCCTTGCTGCGGCCGTTCTCGCCCTTGCCCGCCTCCCAGTGCGGCTTGAACTTGTAGTCGATGAGGTTGTTCACGTCGTGGCTGCCCACGAGCACGACATCGCCGCCCAGGCCTCCGTCGCCGCCATTGGGGCCGCCGAACGGAATAAACTTTTCCCGGCGGAAGCTGGCGCAACCGTTCCCGCCGTCGCCGGCGCGGGCTTTGATGACTACTTCGTCGACAAACATGGCCGCGACAATGAAACACCCCTTCGGCCGCGTACAATCACCAATGCCAAACCCGTGATGCCCCGGGGGCCGCCCGCCCGGGTGCCCGCCGCCGGAGATCGACCTTCCGCAATTGTTCCCCACACTGTCGGCATGCGCCCCGTTCCCCTCTCCGCCCTCATCGTCGTCCTCGCCGCGTTGCTCGCCGGTTGCCAGTCGGTGGAGTACGCCGTGAAGGAGAAGTTCGGCATCCACAAACGCGACATCCTCGTCGCCCGGGTGCAGGACGCCCGCCGGGCCCAGGACGAGGCCCGCGCCCAGTTCGCCAACGCACTGGAGGAGTTCATCGCCGTCACCGGCAACACCGGCGGCCCCCTCGCCGACAAATACGCCAAACTCCAGCGCGAGTTCACGCGCAGCGAGACCCGCGCCACCGCCGTGCGCGACCGGATCGCCGAGATCGAGCGCGTGGCCCGGGCCCTGTTCAAGGAGTGGCGCGCCGAACTCGACGTCTACCGCGACCCCGCCCTGCGCCGCCTCAGCGAGCAGCAACTCGCCACCACCGAGCAACGCTATGCGACCCTCGCGGCCGCGCTCCACCGCGCCGCCGCCACGATGGACCCCGTGCTCGACCGCTTCCGCGACCAGGTGCTCTTCCTCAAGCACAACCTCAACGCCAGCGCCATCGCCCAGCTCGACACCAACCACCGGCAGCTCCAGTCGGAGATCGGCCGGCTCATCGCCGAGATGGAGGCTTCGATCCGCGAAGCGGATGCGTTTCTCGCCGCCCTCCCTCCCGCCGCCGGGTAGCGGCCCGCGTCGCCGCGGAGGGGGACACCGCCCGTGTCTTCGCCCGCCGACAAAAGGAGGGGACTCGGAGGGTCCAGTCCGGCCAGGACTCGTTCCGCCACTCGCGCCTCAGTGGGTCCCCGACTTCGCCTCGGCGCCCAGCACGCAGTTCACGCACCCGATCAGCTCCTGCGCCGTGAACGGCTTCACCAGATACGCCCGCGCCCCCAGCTCGCGCCCGAGGCTCTGCGCCTCCGGCGAGGCGCACCCGCTGACGATCACGATCGGGACCCGGTCCAAGTCGCCATGGTCGCGCAACAGGTCGATGAAGCTGTATCCGTTCACATCCGGCAACAGGAGATCGAGCAGGACGAGGTCGGGCCGGCGCTGCTGCATCGCCTCCAGCGCCGCGGCGGCGGTCGGCGCCACCTGCACCTCGTAGCCCGCATAACCGAGCGCGCGCCGCACCGCCTCGGCCGCCAAGTGCTCGTCTTCGACGCAAAGTATCAGTTTCCGCATGGTAAGGAGGTGGACGGATCGGACCGGGGCGCCCGCAGCGCAGGACGCACCAGCGACAAACCCGGCGACGCGGGTGACGGTGCGGGCCGGACTGAAGGGGTGACCGGGGCCATCATCGGATGGGCCGAGCAAAGCGTTCCTGCGCCCGAGGGCAATCGCGTTTCCGTCTCCGGCGAGGAATGTCAACGCGGCCCCGCCCCCGGCCGCGTCGGCCCCCGCATTCGACAAGCAGTTGCCAGCCGCGCGGCCCATCGCATTCTCGACGACCGATCGCCCGGCGCCGCGGGCCCACGTGCCACCACCCGGGGCGCGGCCGCGGCACCAGCCCTGCCGTTCCCCCTCCGCCATGACACCCGTCCCCGGTCTCCGCTCCCCCTACGACAAGGTCGGCCGTCTCGTCTATTTCGGCCGCATGCTCGACAAGATCCGGCTCCACGCCGCCGGCCGGCTCCCGCCGGACTACGTCGCCAACCTCGGCGAGGACAGCCCGCGCGTGTTCGACGCCCGCTGCTGCCGCTTCCTCGGCGTCCGGCATGCCGACCTCGCCGCCCGCACCCTCCAGGGCGGCACCGACGAGGAACTCCTCGCCTGGGCGCACACCCAGGGCACGCCGCGCTCCGACGAGGAGTGCACGATCTGGAACGCCTACATGGCCAAGCTCGGTTGGCGCGACGAGGTCAGCGAACGCGTCCGCCTCCGCACGGCCGAGTACGGCCTGTCGGGCTGCGGCGCCGAGACGATGTTCGACCTGATCGAGGCCGACGAAGGCCGGCCGCTCGGGCGCCGCTGCGACTGAGCCCCAGACTTCTTCGCAACTTTCCGGCCCCGCCGGTGTGCTCCCCTCCGCAACCCTTCGCACCACCATGCCCGCAATGCACGAAATCGACTACAAGATCCACGGCGACGACCTGCAGTTCGTCGAGGTGGAACTCGACCCCAACGAAGCCGCCCTCGCCGAGGCCGGCGGCATGATGTTCATGGAGGACGGCATCGAGATGCAGACCATCTTCGGCGACGGCTCCCAGCAGAACACCGGCCTCCTCGGCTCGCTGCTCGGCGCCGGCAAACGCCTGCTCACCGGCGAGTCCCTCTTCATGACGGTCTACCACAACCGCTCGGTCGCGAAACGCCGCGTCGCCTTCGGCGCCCCCTACCCGGGCAAGATCGTGCCCCTGCACCTCGCCGAGATTGGCGGCACCATCATCGCCCAGAAGGACTCGTTCCTGTGCGCCGCCAAGGGCGTGAGCGTCGACATCGCCTTCAACAAGAAGATCGGCGCCGGCCTCTTCGGCGGCGAAGGCTTCATCATGCAACGGCTTTCCGGCGACGGCTGGTGCTTCATGCACGCCGGCGGCACCGTCGTCGAACGCGCGCTCGCCCCCGGCGAAATGCTGCGCGTCGACACCGGCTGCATCGTCGGCTTCCAGCCCTCCGTCGCGTTCGACGTGCAGTTCGTCGGCGGCATCAAGTCCGCCCTCTTCGGCGGCGAGGGTCTGTTCTTCGCCACCCTCCAGGGCCCCGGCCGCGTGTGGCTCCAGTCCCTGCCTTTCAGCCGCCTCGCCGATCGCATGTTCGCCGCCTCCGCCAAGGGCCGCGGGCGCCGCGAGGAGGGCTCCGTGCTCGGCGGCCTCGGCCGCATGCTCGACGGCGACAACTCCTGACGCGGCCCCGCCGCCCCATGGCGCCCGCCGTCTCCGTCGTCCTCCCCGTCCGCAACGCCGCCGCCACGCTCGGCCGCGCGCTCGCCTCCGTGCGCTCCCAGTCGCTCGCCGACTGGGAGCTGCTCGCCATCGACGACGGCTCGGACGACGCCACCCCGGCCATCCTCGCCGCCGCCGCGACCACCGACTCGCGCATCCGCGTGTTGACGACACCGCCCGCCGGGCTCGTGGCCGCGCTCGCGGCCGGCCTCGCCGCAGCCCGCGCCCCGCTCGTCGCCCGACTCGATGCCGACGATGAATGCCGCCCGGAGCGTTTCGCCCAACAGGTCGCGTTTCTCGCCGCGCATCCGGAGATCGGAGTCTGCGCCACCCGCGTCGTCTTCGGCGGCGACCCGGTCGCAGGCCGTGGCTACGCGCTCCACGTCGAATGGACCAACACGCTCCTCACGCCCGAGGAGATCGCGCTCAACCGTTTCGTGGAGTCGCCCGTCGCCCATCCGTCGGTGATGTTCCGCCGGGAGCTCATCGCCGCGCACGGCGGCTACCGCGCCACCGGCTGGCCCGAGGACTACGAACTATGGCTACGGTGGCTGGAGGCCGGCGTGCGCTTCGCGAAGCTGCCCACGCCGCTCGTCGTCTGGCATGACCCGCCCGGCCGCCTCTCGCGCACCCACCCCGATTACGCCGACGCCGCCTTCGCGGCCTGCAAGTGCCACTACCTCGCACGCTGGCTCCGCACCCACGTCGACCCGGCGCGGCCGCTCCTCCTGCGCGGCTCCGGCAAGCCCACCCGACGCCGCTTCGCCACCCTCGCCGAGCACGGCATCAGCCTCGCCGGCTATGTCGACATCGCGCCCCGCAAGATCGGCACGCGCATCGGCGGCCTGCCGGTGTACTCCCCCGATTCGGTGCCCCCGGCGGGCGAGTGCTTCGTGCTCGGAGCGGTCGGCACCCGCGGCGCCCGCGAGATCATCCGTGCCGAACTTCGCACGCAGGGCCGCATCGAGGGCCGCGACTTCCTGATGGTCGCCTGATGCCGTCGCCGAGCGCGGGCCGGCGGGCCCCGCAGCCTACTTCACTCCGAGTTTCCGGAGCTTCGGGGCGATCACCATCCGGCAATAGCCCTGGCCCGGGTTGCGCCGGTAGTAGTCCTGATGGTACTCCTCGGCCTCGAAAAACTTTCCCAGCGGCACGATCTCGGTGACCACCCGGTCCGCCAGCCGCTGCTGCAAGTTGTCCCGGGCCTGCTCCGCCGCCCGGCGCTGCGCCTCGTCGGCATACAGGATGATCGAGCGGTACTGCGGGCCCTCGTCCGGGCCCTGGCGGTTGAGCGAGGTCGGATCGTGCACGAGCCAGAACTTCACCAGCAGCGCGTCGTAGGAGGTCTGCGCCGGATCGAAATCGATCCGCACCACCTCCGCGTGCCCCGTGGTGCCGGTGCAGACCTCGCGATAGGTCGGCTGCGCCGTCCGGCCGCCGGCATATCCGGAGACAACCGCCACGACTCCGGGGAGCGTCTCGAAGTACGCCTCCAGGCACCAGAAGCAGCCGCCACCGAAATAGGCGGAGACGGGCGTGGCCGCGGCGGGGGCGGCGGGATGTGCAGCGGGGGTGGCGGTGGCGTTCATGGCGGTGCCGAGCAGGAGCAGTGCGAGGAGCGCGGGGTTGAGCGGGAACGGAAGCGCAGGCATGCGGGCCGCACGATCCGCGCACGCGCACGCGCCGCAAACCGGGGGCCGGAGTTGTAGCCCGACCCACACCGGCGGCGGCACACCTTCAGCACGACTGCTGGCCGGTGGCACCGCCCCGCGGCTCGCGCGCCCCCCCCGTCCCTCACGCCCCCGCAGCCTCCAACTCGGCGAGCACCTGCTCGACCGGCCGGAGCGAATCGGCCGGGAAGAACGAGTTGATCCGCGCCACCACCTGCTGGATCAGTCCATCGGGGCACGAGGCTCCACCGGTGATCAACAGCCGCTGCGGGCGGCCGGGTTCGAGGAACCGGCGGCGCTCCACCCGTCCCCCGCGCGGATCGCCGGGCTGGTGGGGGAAGACGAAATGGTCCACGGCCGCGGGACCGATGAGGTCGCGCTCCGACTGGATGTAGTACGCCCGCTCGCCGAGCTGCTGCTCGCAGAGGCGGAAGAGCTGGAACGTATTCGAACTATTCTTGCCGCCCACGACCAGCGCCGCGTCGAGCGGCCCGGCCAGCGCGCGGACCAGCGCGTCCTGGTTGACCTGGGTGGCATAGCAGAGCGTGTCGCCCCGGCTCTCCGAGAAGAGATGTTCCGCCACCCGGGCCGCCCCGAACCGCGCCGCGTAGGCGCCCTCGAGCAGATCGATGATCCGCAGCGTCTCGTTGCGCAGCAACGTCGTCTGGTTGACGACCGCCACCCGGGCGAGGTCGCGCACCGGGTCGAAGCCCGGCGTGTGCCGCCCGGCGAACGCCGCGGCGAAGAGGGCCCGGGCGGCGGCCGGCGACTCCGCCCGCACCACCGCCGCGAGCTGCTCGGCCTCGGCGGCATTGCGGATGATCAGCGACGGCGCAAAGATCGCGGAGTTCGAGAAGGTCGCCTTGGTCTCCTCGTGCTCGTGCTTGCCGTGGATGATGACGGTGTATCCAAGCCTTCCGTAGCGGCGCGCCGCCTTCCACACCTTCTCCACCAGCATGCAGGTGGCGTCGTGGCGGTTGAGCTCGAGCCCGCGTTCGATCAGCCGTCGCTTGTCGTCGTCGGTGGCACCGAAGGCCGGGATGATCACGATGTCGCCGCGCCGCAGGTCGTCCCAGAGCGGGCGACCGTTCGCGGGGTCGGTCAGCGGCCGGCCCTTGTCGCTCTGGAGAAACCGCAACCCGCGGGCGAGGAGGTCCTCGTTGACGAACGGGTTGTGGATCAGCTCGCTGAGCATGAAGACGCGGCGGCCGGGGTTCTCCGCGATCGTCTCGTACGCGCGCTCGATGGCGTTCTGCACGCCGAGACAGAAGCCGAAATGGCTGGGCAGCACGTAGCTGACCGGGCCGAAATCGAGCACGGCGGGCGCGGCGGAGCTGCGCTCCTTCGTGCGCTTGAGCCGCTTGATCGCCTCGCACAGCGCGCTCTGGTAGAGCCGGCTCGCGCCGGCGTCGAGGCGGTAGACGGAGCGGTTGCGCTGCTGCTCGGTCCGGAAGCGGTAGATGTAGTCGTTTTCCCGGTGGTTGAGGTAGGGGATGCGGATCGCCTCGGCTCGCACCGCCGGCACCACCGCCGCCAACTCCGGAGCCAGGGCCCCGGCCGCGGCAAGTTCCGCCATCTCGCGCAGCGAAAACCGCCGCCACTCCCCCGCGCCCGCCGGCGAGTCCGTGCGCGAGGCCTCCGCCAACGCGAAGTACAGGGCCGTGCCCGCCGACTCCGCCACCCGGTTCGCTGCGGCGGCGTCGCCGGCCACGGCGTGCAGTCCGGCCTGCGCCGCCGCA
>JAEWNN010000144.1 GCA_023457035.1 Verrucomicrobiota bacterium | reverse complement strand
TGTACTCGATCGCGCGCTCGAGGGAGAAACGGATCGGCGGGGGGAGCTGGATGCCCTTGCCTTCGCCCTGGGAGCGGACGTTGGAGAGGTGCTTCTCCTTGGTCGGGTTGATGGGCATGTCCTCGGCACGCGGATTCTCGCCCACGATCATGCCTTCGTAGATCTCGTCGCCGGGGCCGACGAAGAAGCGGCCGCGCTCGCCCAAGGCGTCGAGGGCGTAGGCGGTGGCGACCCCGGGGTCGGTGGCGATGAGGGTGCCGGTGATGCGGGTCTTCATCTCGCCGACGTGCGGGCCGTACTCCTTGAAAAGATGGCTCATCACGCCACGGCCGTTGGTCATGTTGACCAAGTCGATCTCGAAGCCGATCAGACCACGGGTGGTGATGGTCGCCTCCATCATCGTGGTGCTGTGGTGCTTCTCCATGTTTGTGACGAGACCCTTGCGGTTGGCGAGGTTCTGCATGACCGCGCCGACGCACTCCTCGGGGATCTCGACCCAGAGGGTCTCGTAGGGCTCGAGGGTTTGGCCGTCGACCACGCGGGTGATGACGCTGGGGCGGGAGACGAGGACCTCGTAGCCCTCGCGGCGCATCGTCTCGACCAGCACGGCGATCTGCATGGCGCCGCGGGCCTTGATGTTGATGACGCCGGCGGAGTCGGTGTCCTCGACGCTGATGGAGATGTTGGTCTTGGCCTCCTTGAAGATGCGGTCGCGGACCTGGCGGGAGGTGACGTACTTGCCGTCCTTGCCGACGAGCGGGCCGTCGTTGACGGCGAGCTGCATCTCGAGGGTGGGCGGGTCGATCTCGGTGAAGGGGAGGGCGATGGCGTCGTCGGCCACGGCGATGGTGTCGCCGATGTCGATGTCCTCGAAACCGGAGAGGCCGACGATGTTGCCGGCGACGGCGTTGGTGGACTCGTTGGTGCCGAGGCCGGAGTATTCAAAGACCTTGGTGACCTTGGCGCGGATGCGCTTCTTGTCGGCGTGGCGGATGACCCAGACCGGGTCGCCCACGGTGATCTTGCCGCCGAGGATTTTGCCGATGGCGATACGGCCGACGTAGTCGCTCCAATCGATGTTGGAGACGAGCATGTGGAAGGGCTGGTTGGGGCGGGAGAATGGCGGCGGGACGTGATCGAGGATGCAGTTGAAGAGCGGGGCCATGTTCTTCCGCTCGTCGGTGAGGTTGCGCATCATGAAGCCGTCGCGGCCGGAGCCGTAGCAGACGGGGGCGTCGAACTGCTCCTCGGTGGCGTTGAGCTCGAGCAGGAGCTCGAGAACCTTGTTATAGGCACCCTTGGGGTCGGCGTTCTCGCGGTCGATCTTGTTGACGACGATGATGACCTTCAGGCCGTGCTGGAGGGCCTTGCGGAGCACGAAGCGGGTCTGGGCTTGGGGGCCGTCGTAGGCGTCGACGAGCAGCAGCACGCCGTCGACCATGCGCAGGGCACGCTCGACCTCGCCGCCGAAGTCGGCGTGTCCGGGGGTGTCGACGATATTGATGATCTTGTCCTGCCAGTGGACGGAGGTGTTCTTGGCCTTGATCGTGATGCCCTTCTCACGTTCGAGATCCATGGAGTCCATGGCGCGCTCCTCGACCTGTTGGTTGGCGCGGAAGACACCGCCTTCTTTGAGCAGCTTGTCGACCAGGGTGGTCTTGCCGTGGTCGACGTGGGCGATGATAGCGATGTTGCGAATGGATTGATTCATGGGACTTGAACGAAACAAGCCGGCGACGGTGCGGCGCGGTGGCGAGTGCTGCAAGCGGGAAACGGGAGCGCTCGACCGGGCGCAAGAAAGGCCGCACCGTCAGCGGTGCGGCCGAAGAGGTTCACGGGCGCGTGAGCCACCCGTTCAGTAGTATTTCACGTAGCCGTTGCGGCGCAGGCGCTCGAGCCAGCGCTCCTGCGACTCGCGCGCCATCTGGGAGACGAGGATGCGCTCGATGTCGCTGCGGACTTCCTCGATGGGCTGGATGCCGGCGAACTTGCGGTCGTTGACGTAGAGGATGTAGGCGCTCTCCGGCAGGATGATCGGCTGGGTGAACTGGCCTTTCTGGAGGGCGAAGAGCTCTTCGACGAACTCCTTGCGCAGGTCGCCGCGTTTCTGCCAGCCCCAGTCGCCGCCGCGATTCTTGCGGGCGTCCTGGCTCACATCCTTGGCGACATCCTCGAACTTCTCACCGGCATTGAGGCGGGTGATGACATTGGTGGCGGCGGCGCGCAGCTCGTCGTCGGTCAGAGCATTGCGGTTGATCTGGATCAGCCGCATCTCGACGGCGTCGTCCTGATAGAACTTGTCCTTGTTCTCGTTGTAGTAGGTCTCGATCTTGACCGGGCTGATGAGGCTCGTGCTCTTGCGCATCTGCTGGCGCATGTAGCCGTAGATGATGTCCTCCTCGACTTCGCGGCGATACTCGCGCTGGGTCTTCCCCTTCGAGCGCAGGTAGGCGAGGAACTTGGAACGGTCGCCCTCGAACTGGATGTTCTGGGTCTGGGCGATTTCATCATCGATGAAGTTCGGCGGGATCTTCTTCTTCTCGTCCTTGCGGAATTCCTTGATGATGAGGACGCGGTCGATGAGGTCCTGGACGATGTCGTGCTGGAGGGTCTCGAGGGCGCGGTTGTACTCGGCCTCGGTCTTGTATTGGCGCTGGAGTTCCGGGATGAGCGGCCCGAGTTCGCGGCGCACCTCCTCGACGGTGATCGCCTTGTCCTCCACTACGGCGACGATGCCGTTTTCGTAGCGCAGATCGAGGTTGTCCTTGGGCTTGGCGTCTTCGGCGACAGCCGGACCGGTGAACAGGAGCAACGCCGCTGCGGCGCCGAGGAGGGTGGGGCGAACGATCATGGATTTGGGAGATTGTTCAGGAACGAACAGATTTCGCGGAGTCTTTTTTGCGCGGTGGGGGCGGTCAAGCGGGGAAACCTCCCGGAGAGCTGGCAGTAGTCGTCGCTGCGGCCGCTGGCGCGCAAACACTTCAGGCGGTTGCCGTCGGTCTCGACCGACAGGATCCGTTTCTGTTCCGCCCGCACACGGATTTCGGTGACCGCTAGCAGGGCGCGCACCTCCTCGCCGAAGGGACCGAACCGATCCTTGAGGTCGGTCTCGACCTGGCGGACTTGGGCGAGGTTCTCGGCGATGGCGAGACGGCGATAGATGTCGATGCGCAGGCGGGCCTCGGTGATGTACGACGACGGCACGCGCGCTTGGATCGGCTCGACCCCGCCGCCCTCCATCTCGGCCTCCTTGAGCGCGGTGAAACCATCCTGTTTGCGACCGCGGTGGGCGGTGTCGGGATCGCCTTCGCCGATGAAGACAAAATCCAGCTTCACGGTGGCGCGGATCGACGCGGCCGCCTTTTCGCCCTTCAGTCGCGAGACGCTCTGGCGGAGCAGTTGGCAATAGAGCTCGAACCCGACGCCCGCGACGTGGCCGCTCTGCTCGGGGCCGAGCAGGTTGCCGGCGCCACGCAGCTCGAGGTCGCGCATGGCGATGCGGAAACCGGCGCCGAGTTGGTTGTACTGCCGGATGGCGTTGAGGCGGTGGCGGGCGTGGTCGAGCAGTCGCGCGTGCCGGTGAAGCAGGAGGTAGGCGTAGGCCTGGTGGCGGAAACGCCCCACGCGGCCGCGCAACTGGTAGAGTTGCGATAGACCGAACCGGTCGGCGCCCTCGATAATGATCGTGTTGCAGTTCGGGATATCGAGACCGCTCTCGATGATCGTGGTGCAGACGAGCACCTGATAACGACCCGCGACAAAATCGGTCATCACACGCTCCAGCTCGGTCTCGTCCATCTGGCCGTGCCCGACGCCGACGCTGATCTCGGGCACGAGCTGGCTGAGGTGTAATGCCACGGCCTCGATGGTCTGCACGCGGTTGTGCAGGTAGAACACCTGGCCGCCGCGGCGGACCTCGTGGCGGATCGCCTCGGCGACGAGCTTGTCGTCGTAACTTTTCACCACCGTCTGGATCGGGAGGCGGTCGACGGGGGGCGTCTCGATCACGCTCAGGTCGCGGGCGCCGACGAGGGCCATGTAGAGCGTGCGCGGGATCGGCGTGGCGCTCATCGAAACCATGTCGACGCTGGCGCGCCATTGCTTGAACGCCTCCTTGTGCTTCACGCCGAAGCGCTGCTCCTCGTCGATGACGACCAGACCGAGGTCGCGGAAGACGAGGTCGCGCTGGAGGAGCCGGTGCGTGCCGATGACGATGTCGATCTTGCCCTCCGCGGCCCCCGCGATGATGCGCGTCTGCTCCTGTCGGGTGCGGAAGCGACTGAGCATTTCCACGACAACCGGATAGCCGGCCATGCGCTCGCGGAAGGTGTTGAAATGCTGCTGGGCGAGCACGGTCGTGGGCACGAGCACGGCGACCTGCTTGCCCCCCATCACGGCCTTGAACGCCGCGCGGATCGCGACCTCGGTCTTGCCGAAGCCGACGTCGCCGCAGATGAGCCGGTCGGTCGGTCGCGCCTTTTCGAGATCGGCCTTTGTGTCCTGGATCGCGCGCAACTGGTCGGGCGTCTCGGTGAACTCGAACGAGCCCTCGAACTCCTGCTGCCAGACGGTGTCGGGCCCGAAGGCGTGGCCGGGCTGGCTGTCGCGTTTGGCCTGCACCTCGAGCAGCGTCGCCGCGAGGTCGATGGTCGCGCGCTCCGCGGCCTGGCGGGTCTTCTCCCAGCGGTTCGAGCCGAGCTTGGCGAGCGTCGGCTTCATCTTCGAGAGGCCGACGTAGCGGCTGAGCAGATGCGATTCCTGCAGCGGCACGTGCAGGGTGATCTGGTCGGCGAACTCGACCGAGAGCACCTCGCGCGTCTGCCCGCCGGATTCGATGTGGGTGAGCCCGCGGAAGATGCCGATGCCATGCTGGAGATGGACGACGTGGTCGCCCTCGACCAAGTCGGCGAAGTCGAGCAACTGGTCGACCTGCGACGATTGCGCCACGGCGCGCCGGCGGGTGGCCGGGCGGCGCTGGCGGTGACGGCCGAAGACCTCGGTCTCGGACACGAGCACCACGCCCGGGCAGCCCGCGGGCAGCGCGCTCCAGCTCGGCCCACGGCCGGTGGCGCGACCGAACTTGCAGCCCTCGTCGAGCGAGCCGCGGCTCCAGACCGTGCGCGGCAGCTTGATCTTCTCCTCGGCGAGAATCTCGCGCACGCGCGCCTCCTCCGCCTCGCGTGGCAGGACGAAGTGGATGCGCCAGCCCTCGGCCGCCCAGGCCTTCACCTCGAGCAGAAAACGACGGCGGGCCTCCTGCTCGGCGTTGAGCCGGTCCTCGGCGATGAGGTGCGCCTCCGGTTGGCTGCGGTGCAGGGCGAGGCTGACGGTCTCCCACGCTTCGGTCTCAACATCGCTGAGCGTGCTCGCGCCCGGCTCGGGCGCTGTAGAGGGGGGGGGGCCGAAGAGCTCGTCGTCGACATCGAGGTCGAAGAGGCCGGCGATCCAGTCGCCGCGATCGACGCGATCGGCGAAGAGCACGGCGAATCCCTCGGTGAGGGTGGCGGGCAGCCCGTGGTCGTCGGGCAGGGCGCGGAGTTCGTCGGCGTAGGCGGCGGCAAGCTCGGGGGGATCGATGGCGAGCAGGTGGGTGCGCGGGCCGAGGTAGGCGGCGAGACCGGTGCTTGCGGCGGGCAACTCGAGGCTCGGGCTGGCGGTGAGCACGACGCTGTCGAGCTTCTCGCCGGAGCGTTGGGTGACGGGGTCGAAGCGGCGCAGCTCCTCGATCTCGTCGCCGAAGAAGTCGATGCGCACCGGGGCGTCGGCGGTGACGGGGTAGACATCGACCAAGCCGCCGCGCACGGCGTATTGGCCGGGTTGTTCACAGAGCGGCTCGCAGTCGTAGTCGAGCTC
>JAEWNN010000143.1 GCA_023457035.1 Verrucomicrobiota bacterium | reverse complement strand
TGAAGATCGACTTCATGAACAGCGACAGCCAGGAGACCGTGCGCTGGTACGCCGACGTGCTCGCCGCCGCCGCACGCCACCAGTTGCTCGTCAACCTCCACGGCGCCTACAAGCCCACCGGCCTCGCGCGCACCTGGCCCAACTACATCACGCAGGAGGGCGTGCTCGGCAACGAGTACAACAAGATCCCCTGGCTCGCCGACGCCTGCACGCCCCTGCACACCGTCACCCTGCCGTTCACCCGCGGTCTGCTCGGCCCGATGGACTTCACCCCCGGCGGTTTCCTCAACCGCACGAAGGCCGATTTCAAGATCACCCAGCCCGCCCAGGTGCTCGGCACCCGCGCACGGCAGCTCGCGGAGACCGTCGTCTACTTCAGCCCGCTGCTCTGCCTCTGCGACCATCCGGACAACTACCGCGGCCAACCCGGCGTGGAGTTCTTCCGCGGCCTGCCCACCGTGTGGGACGAAACCGTGGTCCTCTCCGCCGAGGTCGCGCAGCACGTGGTCATCGCCCGGCGTTCCGGCCAGCGTTGGTACCTCGCCGCGATGAACGGCGACGCCCCGCTCACGCTCACCGTGCCGCTCTCCTTCCTCGGCGGCGGCGAGTGGAAGCTCCGCGCGTTCGCCGACACTCCCGAGTCCGCCACCACGCCGACCGCACTCGCCGAGTCGACCACCACCGTGCGCGCCGGCGGCACGCTCACTCTCACCCTCTCCCCGGCGGGCGGGTACGCCGCCTCCTTGGCGCCCGTATCCATACCCTGAGACCCTGAACTGCAAACCCTGAACACATCCATGACCATGCCTGACTCGTTTCTCAAACTGACCAAGGCCGCCGCCCTGGCCTCCGTCTTCGCGCTCGCCGCCTCCGCCTTCGCGCAGGACGGCACGATCCTCCCGTTCGACGCGCCCGCCGAACCCAATGCCATCCCGCTCGGCACCGGCGGCGTCGCCGACCAGCCGGCGCCCGAGAGCTGGTTCCGCCAGTGGGGCGAGCCCATGGTGCGCAACGTCTCCACCGCCACCCTCACTCCCTACCTGCCCGATCCCGCGAAGGCCAACGGCACCGCGGTCATCGTCGCGCCCGGCGGCGGCTTCCGCTGGCTGTCGATCAACAATGAAGGCTGGAAGATCGCCAAGGCGTTGAACGAGCGCGGCGTCGCCGCCTTCGTCCTCAAGTACCGCCTCTTCCCCACGCCCCCGACCCTTGAAGGATTGAAGGAGTCGATGAACCGCGTCCTGCCGCCGGCGCCGAAACCCGGCGAGCCCGCCACCGAGGCGCCCCGCCCGCCGCGTCCCGACCTCACCAACCAGCAGACCGACGCCGAGGCCGCCTACGCCTTGATCGTCAAGAACGCCATGGAGTGGGGCGTCGACACCGACCGGATCGGCATGATGGGCTTCTCCGCGGGCGCGGGCCTCACCATGCACTGCACGCTCAAGTCGGAGAAGATGAAGCTCGCCTTCATCGCCCCGATCTACGGCGGCATGGGCGCGGTCGAGGTGCCGAAGAACGCCCCGCCGATGTTCATCGCCGTCGCCGCCGACGACTTCCTCTTCAAGGGCGAATTCGGCGTGGTGAAGTCCTGGTTCGACGCCGGCAAGCCGGTCGAGTTCCACCTGTATCAGGATGGCGGCCACGGCTTCGGCATGGGCTACCCCGGCCACCCGACCTACTACTGGTTCGAGCCCTTCACCCACTGGCTCGACCACAACGGTTTCCTCAAGGCCAAGGCCGCGAAGTAATCGCCTAGCCAACGCGCATTCTCCGAACCCGACCGGGACCGTTCAACGCGGTCCCGGTCCTTTTTCCTCCGCTTCATGCTCCGCCCCGTCGCCGCGCTCTGCTTCCTGACGCTGTCCTGCGCCTGCGCGCTTGCCGGCACTTCCGCCGCTTCTGATGCGGCGCCCGACTGCGTCGCCGTGGCGATCGACGGTGGGCACCTCACGCTTCAACCGCTGCTGGACAACGCCGTCCGCGTGCGCTTCACGCCCGACGCCAAGCCTGCGGCCCCCAGCCTCATCCTTTCCGAAAACCTCCCTGCGCCCGCCGCCACCACGCGCGAGTCCACGCAGGAGGTCTCCCTCGATCTGCCGCGCCTGCGCGCCACGGTCGATCGCACGACCGGCGCCATCGCCTTTGCCGACTCCACCGGCCGGATATTCCTGCGCGAGCTCGCGGGCTCCCGCCGGCTCGAGCCCGCCACCGTGCAGGGCGAGCCCACGTGGTCCGTCGCCCAATCGTTCGATTCCCCGGCCAACGAGCACCTCTTCGGCCTCGGCCAGTTCCAGGACGGTTTCCTCGATGTGCGCTCCCTGCCGCGCCGCCTCACGCAGGTGAATACGCAGATCGCGATCCCGTTCATCGTCTCCAGCCGCGGTTTCGGCCTGCTCTGGCACAACTACGGCCTCACCGAGTTCAACCCGGCCGACCAACGCATCCCACTTTCCGCCGCCACCGACGACGGCGAGAGCACCGCCGTCGATGTCACCACCACCGAAGGCACGCGCCGCGAGGTGCGCCACGAAGGCGTCTTCACCGGCACCTTCACCGTTGCCACGGGCGGGCGCCAAGCCTTCTTCCTCGATGTCGGCCAGAAGATGGCGCGCCGCTGGCACGTCGAGATCGACGGGCGCAAGGTCGTCGACTTCGAGAATCTCTGGCTGCCGCCGACCACGAGCTGGTTCACCGAACTCGCCGCCGGCGAGCACACCGTCCGCATAATCGGAGTGAAAGAAGATCAGCCTTCCCTGAGTTTCCGCCCCGCCGCGCCGCTCACCGAGTTCCGTTCCCCGGTCGCCGAAACGCTCGACTACGTCGTGATCGCCGGCCACGGCGACGAGATCACCGCCGCCTACCGCCAAATCACCGGCGCGGTGCCGCTGATGCCGCGCTGGGCGCTTGGCTATATCCACTGCCGCGAGCGCTACAAGAGCCAGGCCGAGCTGCTCGCCAACGCCGCCGAGTTCCGCACACGCCGCCTGCCGCTCGATGTGATCGTGCAGGATTGGCAGTACTGGGGCCGCCATGGCTGGAACGCCATGCGCTTCGACGAGGCCGACTACCCGGATCCGGCCGCGATGATGCAAACCCTCCACGCGGCCAACACGCACCTGATGCTCTCGGTCTGGTCGAAGGTCGACCCGAAGTCCGAGGTCGGCCGGGCGTTCGTGGAGCACGGTCTCTTTATCCCCGGCACCGACTGGGTCGATTTCTTCAACCCCACCGCGTCCGCTTTCTACTGGGAAAACTTCCGCACCCGGCTCGTTCCGCTCGGCATCGACGCCTGGTGGCTCGACGCCACCGAGCCGGAGAACGACGACCTCGCCGGCCGCCGCACGCACCTCGGGGCGGGCGAGACCGTGCGCAACATCTACCCGCTCTTCGTCAGTCGCACCGCCTACGAGGGCCTCCGTCGCGATGCACCCGGCCGCCGTGCCTTCATCCTCACACGCAGCGCGTTCCCCGGCCAGCAGCGCTACGCCTCCGCCACCTGGTCCGGCGACATCGGCCACAGCTGGGAGACGCTGCGCCGCCAGGTCGCCGCGGGTCTCAACTACGTCGTCACCGGACTGCCGTGGTGGACGACCGACACCGGCGGCTTCTTCCGCCCCGGCGCCGGCCAGTACACGAGCGTCGAATACCGCGAACGTTTCCTGCGCTGGCTCCAGTTCTCGACCTTCACGCCGCTCATGCGCGTGCACGGCTACCAGACCAACACCGAGCCGTGGCGTTACGGGGAGACCTTCGAGGCGGAAACCCGTCGCTGGCTCGAACTGCGCTACCGGCTGCTGCCCTACACCTACAGCGAGGCCGCGCGCGTCAGCTTCGCCGGCTCCACGCTCATGCGCCCGTTCGTGCTCGATTTCCCCGGCGACCAACAGGCGCTCGACCAGAACGCGGAGTTCTTGTTCGGTCGCGCGCTGCTCGTCGCCCCGGTGCTGGAGCCCGGCGTTGCGGAGTGGCCCGTTTATCTCCCGAAGAATCCAGGCGGCTGGTACGACTTCTGGACCGGCGAACACGCCGACGGCGGTCGCACGCTCCAGGTCGCCGCGCCGCTGGAGCGCGTGCCGCTCTTCGTTCGCGCCGGCTCCATCCTCCCGCTCGGTCCGGTCGTCCAGCACACCGCCGAGCAGACCGCCGCGCCGCTCGAGCTCCGGATCTATCCCGGCGCCGACGCCACGTTCACCCTCTACGACGACGACGGCGAAACCTACGCCTACGAACGCGGCGAGCGCGCCACCTGCGAGCTCTCTTGGGACGACGCCACGCGCACACTCCACTTCGGCGCCCGCCAAGGCTCCTTCCCGGGCATGGTGCCAACTCGCCGTTTCGAAGTGCGGCTCTGCGGCGCCGGCCAGCCAGCACCGAGCCGCACGCTCACGTACGACGGCACGGCCCAAAGCGTCGCTTTCCGGTAACCACGCGCCTCACCCCTGCGTCCCGCAAGATCTTCCCTGAACTCATGAAACTCGCTTCCTTGCTCCTTCTGCTCCCGCTCGCGTTCACCGCCCGCGCCGAGGACGCCGCCGCGCCCCGCAAACTTCCCAGCCCCGAGGACGGCGGACTCTACACCGCGCCCGCGCCGGCCCGCCCCATCTCCTTGCTCCCGGCGTTGCCCGCACCGGAGGACGAGCAGTTCTACACCGAGCGCAACGTGCCGCACGGCACTGTTGAGGTCGTGAAGTACCGCACCACCGCCGGCGCGGAGAAGCAGATGCACCTCTACCTCCCGCCCGACTACGCCACCGCCACCGACCGGCGTTATCCCGTCCTCTACCTCGTCCACGGCGGTGGTGAGAACGACACCCACTGGACCAAGAGCGGCTTCACGCACCGGATCCTCGACAACCTCATCGCCGACGGCAAAGCCCGCCCGATGATCGTCGTGATGCCGAACGCCAGCGACCTGTTCACCGGCACGCCGTCCAAACTCGGCGAGGACGACGCCTGCTCGCGCGAGTTTCTCCAGGACATCCTGCCCTTCGTCGACACCCGCTACCGCACCCGCCCGGACCGCGAAAGCCGCGCCGTCGCCGGCCTCTCCATGGGCGGCTTCGTCGTCCTCAACACCGGGCTCACCCACCTCGACACCTTCGGTGAACTCTACGTCTTCAGCTCCGGCTACTGGCCGCGTGAGCTCGAGACGTTCAAGGCCAACATCGAGCCGCTGCTGAGCGATCCCAAGATCAACGAGCGCTTCGTCCAGCCCATCTACTTCGGCGTCGGCGAGACCGACATCGCCTACCGCAACAGCATGCGCACCCTCGCCGTCTTCGCCGACCACGGCGTACGCAACTTCTCCGTACTCAGCTCCCACGGCCACGAATGGCTGAACTGGCGCCGGTACCTCTGGCAGACCGCCCAGATCATGTTCCCGCAGGAGCCCTGACTTGGCGGACGGGGCGGGCCGCCGCGGCGGCGGCACCCCGGTGTACCAGAGCAGTTTCCGGAACCCTGTAGACCGACCGCGGCGAGGCCTGCACATCTGGCCGGGGGCGCCGCCCCGGCTACACCGGAACGCAAACCACACCAAACGAAGCAGTCGGACACTGCGGGCACCGAGATAGGGCAGGGGGACACAGCGAGTCCGGCCGGAATCCGAACTCGGGCGGCCCCTCCATCTGGGTGAAGTCCGCAAGTCCGCCGTAGGACCGACCGAGTTCCTCCCGGTGATTTCCATCGGTCTCTGTGCCCTGTCCGCTCTGCCGTCTCGCGGTTGGGCGGGGATGGGCGGCGTAGCTTCCACGCGTCCGTGTGTGGGGCCGGTGCACTGCGCCGAACCCGCGTGACCACGAGGCGAGACCGCGCACGAGGAACTGCCCTACGTGCCAGCATCTGGAGTTGGTCCCCCTGGCGAGGGCGGGAGTAGGCCGCACAGGGCGGCTCTGGCAGCCCCGCGATTCCAAGATGGATGGCCGCGAGCCCCTCGGCTCGCGGCACAAAAAAGAGGCGGACCGCAAGCGGTCCGCCTCTCGATTAACAGGCTAATGCCCTAAGCTTAGAACCGGAAGGTGTTGGACAGCTGCCAGGTCTGCGGCGGGCGGATACGATAGCCGGCGG
>JAEWNN010000142.1 GCA_023457035.1 Verrucomicrobiota bacterium | reverse complement strand
CTGCTCGACTGGGAGGAGCGGGCGCTGGGCACGGATCCGCTCGTGCCCGCGGTCGCGCCGCCGCTCCCGGTTCCGGCGGCGGTGCCCGCGTTTTTCGCGGCCAACCTCGAGACCGTCGCCGCTCCGTTGCTCGCCAACCGGAAGTGGACGCCGCTCAAGATCCCCGGCCTGCGCGAGCAGTTGCTCGATGCGCACGTCAACGGGCGCAACCGCGTGTGGCGGAACATCGCGCCGGGCTTCGCCAACGTGACCTACGACGCGAAGGTCGATGACGGCGTCGTCACGCTGCTCCTCGATCTCGGCGGGCTGGTGCAGTCGCCCGATGGTGGCGAGACCTGGCGCACGGTATCCCACCAGTATCCGGGGAACGGACTGCACTCGCAGTTCTACTCCTTCGACCTCTCGCCCGCCGACGCGAACCTGATCCTGGTCGGCGGTTCCTATCTCGCCCGCTCGGGCGACGGCGGGCGAACCTGGTGCGAGGTGCGCGCCCCGGCGCTGCCGCCGATCCTGCTTTCGCCGAATCACGGCATGGAGGTGCGCGGGTACCGCACGTCCTTTGGCAAGGTGCGGTTCAACCGGGACGGTTCGCGCGTCTTCGCCGCGCTCGGCGCCTTCGGCCACAACCGCAAGCAGCGCGACGGGCGCGAGGACGAGATGGCGACGATGTTCGCCCAGAAACAGCTTCTGGTCGGCGACGCCACCGGGCAGAGCTTCCAGGCGGTCGCGCTCGGGGCGTTCGCCGGTATCCGCTGCATCGTGCCGCACCCGGAGGACCGGGAGACCGTCTACGCGTCGTTCGGGGACGGCACGCTCTTCGTCACGCGCAACGCCACGGCGGCGACCCCGACCTTCCAGGCGCTGAACGTGCCGGCCGGCTTCCAGGTGATCGATCTCGACGTGTCGCCGTGGGCCGCCGGCGACCTGCTGGTGACGTTGATGGGCGTGGACACCACGGCTGCGGGCAAGGTGGCGGTCGCGCACGACGCCGGCGGCACGCAGCTCACCTACACCGACGTGCCCCTGAGGACGGCGCAGGACCAGCCGATCGTGTCGGCGGCCGGGTTCACCACGGCGCGGTGGAATCCGCGGAAACGCGGGCAGGTGGTCATCGGCATGGAGGGCATTCCGTACCGACTGGTCTCGCACGACGGGCTCGCGAGCTTCGACTACCAACTGTTTCCGGAGTCGCTCAAACACGGCGAGGGGGAGTTCTACCAGAACGCCCACTGGTTCGCCTTCGACCGAAAGACCGACCTGGCGGTGACCTGGTCGGCCATCGGCGCGTGGTCCAGCCGCGACGGCTTCGCGACCTGGGAGGATCTGCTGATGACCTACGACGCGGAGGCGAAGCTCTACGGCAACAACGGCCTGGGCTACGCCGAGTGTGCCGTGAGCCTGGCGATCGGACCGCGTCACGCGTACATGGCAACCAACGACCACGGGCTGTTCCGCAGCAACGGCGCGGATCGCACCCGGTGGCGGAAGATCTCGGCGAATCCGGGGCCGGCCGGCGCCGTGCTCCATTTCCCCATGGGCGTCGCCCCGGACGAGAGCGTGATCTACGCCATCGCCCGCGGCCCGACCGAGTACTACTCGACCAAGACCATGCGCCTGATCCGTTCGCTCGACCAGGGCGAGAGCTGGAGCGACGCCACGTCATTGCTTACTCCGGACACCTATCTGCCGAGCTCGCTGGAGCCGAAGCTCTTCCTCTTCAGCCCCGACGCCCGCCGCCAGTGGCTGCTGTTCGGCACGACCCTCTACGGCTCGCGGGATGGCGGCGGCAGCTTCGCGGTCGCCGCGTTGCCGTTCGGCGCGGGCGTCGGACTCAACGGCCTCGCCTACGATGCCGGCCACGGGCTGCTCTACGTCTCCTCCAACCGCGGCCTCGCCCGCAGTGCCGACGGCGGCGTCAGCTGGACGCTGCTGACCGGCGACTACGTGCCCGCCGTGGGCGTGACCGGCTCCGGCGATCTGGTGCTTGGGATCGGCAACTACCTGTCGGTTGTGCCCTACGCGCGGATCGACGAGTTTGCCGGGCAGGATCGGCTGCATCCGTACTACCTGGGCGTGGCCGGCTGCAATCGCGCCACGCTCGGCGACTCGGTCGAAGAGGTCACGTCGTCGCTCAATGCGTTCAACCTGATCGCGTGCGCGGGCGACACGATCGTGGTCGGGGCTCGTGCCGGCGCCTATCTCGGCAACCGTATCTGCAGTGTCGGGCCGCTGCTCTCGCGCGACGGCGGCAAGACCTTTCGCTGGGCTGCCTACAACCTGCCGGTGATGACGATCTTCTCCGCGGCGATCGGCCCAGACGAGATCCTGCTCGGCTGCGGCGGAGGGGCGTACCGCTGGGATCTGAAGGCGATGCCGGTCGACCCTGCCCCGGCGCTCAAGTGAACCGTTTTGGCCCTGTCGACCGGAACGGTGCTGTGGTCGTGATGGGGCCGGACGGCGGGGGCGGACTGAAGCGCCACCCCACGCGCTCGACACAAACCGGCATGCCGGCCGGAGTCGATGGGGACCGGTCGAAGACCGGTCCTACGGGTCCGCATGTCCTCATATGCGGGAAGGGTGAACACAGGCGAGCAGGTCCGGTCTCCGACCGGACCCGGTGGGTTCGCGCCGAAGCAGCTGGCCTTGTCCGGGCTCGGGCCATCACGTGGCGCGGTTCTTCAGACCGCGCCGTTGGGCGTGAGGTGGCGAGCGGAGCCGGCCGGGGCGGGCTGAAGCGCCGCCCCACGCGCAGGCGGTCGGCGGAGCGGTGAAAGGAGTCTCAAAGTCGACCGGCGGGCCGCGCACGCATTGCGCTCGCCCAGCGGCCTGGGAACCTAGGCGGTACTTCCCCGCCATGCGTTCCCCACATCTTTGCCTCGGTGCGTCGCTCGCGTTCCTGCTCTCGGCTGCACCGCTCGCCGCCATTGTCGACCGCAACAGCGACGGCCTGTCGGACGTCTGGGCGGCGCTCTATCACCCAACCAAGGGTGCGACGGCAGACGAAGACGGCGACGGACTCACCAACGCGCAGGAGGCGCTGGCGGGTACCGATCCGCGCAACGCCGCGAGCCGGCCGGCGGCGGAGCCGCTCACCGATGCCGCGGGCAACGTGTCGCTGCGCTGGCGCGGGGCGTGGGGCAAACGCTACACCGTCGAGAGCAGCACCGACCTGAAGACGTGGGCGGCGCTGCCCGGTGTGCAGGTAGGCCGCGGGCAGGAGTTGCGCGTGGTCGTGCAGGCCGCCGGTGCGGCCGCAGAGGCGCGGCGGCACTGGCGCGTGACCGTGGCCGACGTCGACACCGATGGCGATGGCATGACCAACGCCGAGGAGATCGAGCTCGGCAGCGATCCGACGACGGCTGATGCCACCAAAGGCACGCCGCGCACCTACGGCGTGGAGTTCTTTGTGAGTTCGAGCGGCAAGGACACGAACGCCGGCACGAAGGCGGCGCCGTTTCTCACGCTCGAAAAGGCGCAGAGCGCGGTGCGGGCGAAGATCGCCGGCGGAGTGCCCGCCGGCGGCATCGCGGTGTGGTTGCGCGGCGGCGTTTACGAGCGCAGCGCGACGCTCGAACTTGGTGCCCTCGATTCGGGCACGAGCGCGGCGGCCTCGGTCGATTGGCGCGGCTATCCCGGCGAGGAGGCGCGCGTCGTCGGCGGCAAGCGCCTGCCCGCGAGTGCGTTCTCCGTGGTGACGAGCGCCTCGCCGGTCTGGAACCGTCTCGATGCGACCGCCCGCGGCCGGGTTTTGCAACTGGACCTGAAGGCGCAGGGTATCACCGACTTCGGGACGCTGCGGACCCGCGGGTTCGGCAAGGATCTGCCGGCCGCCCTGGAGCTGTTCGTCGACCGGAACCCGCAGCGGCTGGCGCGCTGGCCCGATCTCGACGAGCACACGATGCCCGACAGCGCGGGGCAGACGATCACGGTCTACTCCGGCACGAGCGTGCCGGCGGTCGGCGGCACCTACCGGCGCGAGACGACGACGGACGGTACGCTGCGGTTCAAGCGCGACGGCCTGGTGGGCGGCGAGCAGTTCTACCTCTACCGTTACGCGTGGACCAACGGCCTCGGGCAGAACGAGTGCAACTGGTACATCGCCCCGTCGCTCACCGCCGGCACGCCGCCGGCCAACGGTTTCCCCTCCGGCGCGAAGGTCTCCTGGGTCAGCAAGCAGCACCCCGAGCCCCGCGGTTTCGAGCCGACCTACACGGAGTACGCCGCGACCGGCCGGCCCACCGTGCTGCACACCGCCCGGATCAAGCGCGGGTACGCGTTCACGGCGTCGGCGACCGGCACTTACAGCTTCGGTTATGGCGGCGACCGGCCGGCGCGCTGGACGACCGCCCCCGACGGCTGGATCAGCGGCTACTGGTCCGATGCCTGGCTGGAGAACCATCGGCGGATCACCGCGATCGACACCGGGAACCGGCGCATCACCTTCGCCGCGTCGCCCTTCGAGGCGGCTCCGTACAACGAGAAGCCGATGACAATGCGGGCCGACCAACCATGGTTCGCTTACAATCTGCTCGAGGAGATCACGCGGCCCGGCGAGTGGTACCTCGACCGGATCAGCGGGCTGCTCTACCTCTGGCCGCCGGACGAGTTCGGCACCGATTCCGAGGTGGCCGTTTCGTTGCTCGAGACGCCGCTGGTGCGGGTGGACAAGGCCGCGCACCTCGGTTTCCACGATCTGGTGTTCGAGGCGGTGCGCGGGAAGCTGGTCGAGGCCAAAGACTGCACCGGACTCGCCTTCGTGCGTTCGACCTTCCGCAACGCCGGCGACTCCGCCTTGCGGCTGGAGAACATGACGGCCGCCGCCGTGCAACGGTGTCGTCTGCTCGATTGCGGCGCGGCGGCAGTCTGGCTCTCGGGTGGGGACCGCAAGCAGCTCGTGCCGGCGGGCAACGTGATCGAGGACTGCGAGTTCGCCCGTTACGGCCGCTTCCAGACCAGCGGTGTGCAGGCGCTCTATGTCGAGGGCTGCGGCACGACCTTCCGCCACAACCGCGTATCCGACGTTCCCGACCGCGCGGTCGGCTACGACGGCAACGAACACCGCATCGAGGCCAACGACCTCGGCGGCATCTGCCGGCTCAGCGGCGACGCCGCGGCGATCTATTCCGGCAGCTGGGATGTGCGCGGCAACCAGGTGCACCGCAACTTCATCCACGATGTGGGCTCGTCGCTCTTCCACAGCGAGACCCACGGCGTGTACATCGACGATGGCGGCGCCGGAGCCGACGTGCGGGACAACTTCTTCTACCGGATCGACGGCGCGGCGTTCTTCTTCAACGGCGGGCGCGACAACGAGGCGGAGCGCAATCTCGTGGTGCGCTGCCATGCGGCGCTGCGCACCTCCACCCGCGCGCTTACCCTGGGCTCCGCCGCGATCCAGAACCTGCTGAACAAGCTGTCCGCGGTCGGCTATCGCAGCGCGAAGTGGACCGCCGCCTATCCGCGGTGCGCGCTGATCCCGGATACGGTGGCGGCGATCGAGGCGGCGAAGGACACCTGGCTCACGCCCCGCGGCTGCCTCGTGAAGACGAATTTCGGGTGGCGCAGCGGCTGGCACTTCTTCCAGGAGTTGCCGACCGCGAAACAGTACTTCGCCGACGGCGCCACGCTCGAGGCCGACAACACGCTCGACGCCGATCCACTCTTCGTCGACGAGGACGCCGGCGATTTGCGGCTGCGCCCGGAGTCCCCGGCGAGGGCCCAGCTCGGCTGGACGGGCAATCCTTTGGAGCACGTCGGCATCCGAGAGTGAGCCCATTTGGGCTCCGCCGAGCCGGTGCCAAACCGGCAGGAACGCGGGGCATTCCGCGCGGAGCGGTAGGTCCGGTCTCCGACCGGACCGGGTGCGCGTAAGCCGGGATGTTCGACACAAACTGGTGTGCCGGCCCGGGCCACGGGGGACCGGTCGAAGACCGGTCCTACGGGTCTGCATACACCTGTGTGCTCGTAGGGTGATGACTGGCGAGTAGGTCCGGTCTCCGACCGGACTCGCTGGGCTCGCGCCGAAGCCACCGGCCTTGTCCGGGCTCGGGTCCTCCCGTGGCGCGGCTCTTCAGACCGCGCCGTCAGGGGTGAGCTGGCGCGCGGGGGCACGCGAAGCCGGCCGGGGCGGGCTGAAGAACCGCCCCGCGCGCAGGCGTTCGGCGGAGCGGTGAGAGGAGTCTCGAAGTCGTTCGGCGGGCCGCGCTGTATCAGGAGACCCGTGGCGCAGCGGCGGACGACGACGGCAAACGGAGGGCCGTCGGCCGGGCTCAGTTCTCCAATGTCGAGTACCAGCCGTTCGTGAACGGCGTGAAGACCTCGCCCTCGTTGAACGGCAGGTGCTGGTAGAGCAGGATCGCGACGGCGCGCTCCTGCGGGTCGATCTGCACGGTGGTGGTGGCGTAGCCGTCCCAGCCGAAGCAGCCCTCGCTGTTGAGCGTGGGGCTGCGGCCGAGGTTGGTGACGACGCGCACGCCCAGGCCGAAGCCCTGCTCGACCGCGCCGAAGGGATGCGGCTGGGGGAGGTGCGCGAGGCGGTCGCGGGTCATGAGCGCGACGGACTTGCGGCCGAGAATGCGGACGCCGTCGAGTTGGCCGCCGTTGAGCAGCATCTGGGCGAAGCGGGCGTAGTCGCCGGCGGTGGAGTAGAGCCCGGCGCCGCCCATGCGCAGGCCGTGGGCCGGGCCGCAGCGCTCGTCGCTGTTCTCGACGGGGTCGAGCACTAGCTGGCCGGCGGCGTTGCGGTTGTGGATGCGGGCGAGGCGGGCGCGCTTCTCAGCCGGTACCCAGAAGGCGGTGTCGACCATCTTGAGCGGGCCGCAGATGCGCTGCTGGAAGAAGTCGTCGAGCGACTGGCCGGAGACCTCCTCGATCACGGCGCCGAGGATGTCGGTGTTGATGCCGTACGCGAAGGCGGTGCCGGGCTGATGGGCGAGCGGGACCCGGGCGACGCGGGCGACAAACTCGGTGAGATTGGGCGCGGTCCAGATCTCGGCACGGTTCTGGAGTTTCACGAGCTCGGGCGGGGCGCTGAAGTCGTAGAAGGTGCCGGCGGTGTGGGTGAGGAGCTGCTCGACGGTGATCGGCGAGGCGGCGTCGGCGAGCACGGGCGCGTCGGCGGTGCCGCCGGTGAAGACCTTGAGGTTCTTGAGCGCGGGGAGAAACTGGTCGACGCGGTCGGTGAGCTTGAGTTTCCCCTCTTCGACGAGGATCAGCGCGGCGGTGGTGGTGACGAGCTTCGTCATCGAGAAGAGGCGCACGATCGAGTCCTTCCGGATCGGCGCCCTGGTTGTGGCGTCGGCGAAGCCGTGGGCGCGCCAGTCGACGATCTTGCCGTCGCGGGCCAGCAGCAGGATGTAGCCGGCGTGCGAGCCGTCGTCGACGGTGCGGTCGAGCGTCTGGTGCAGGCGTGCGAGCCGTTCGGCGGAGATGCCGACGGCGGCCGGAGCGACGGTGGGGAGCGGTTGCGGCGTTTGGGCGAAGCCGGGCAGGGCGAGCAGCAATGGGAGGGCGAGCAGCGGGAGGCGACGGGGATGCATGGTGTTGGTCTTCTTCGTGGATAGGGTTGGTACAACTCCGGTAACGGAACTTTCCCTGCACAATGTGCGCAGCGCAGCGGCACGCGCGGACTAGCGCACGGGTTCGAGGCGGAACCAGTCGACGGCGATGTCGGCGCTGGGCCGGCCGGTGTAGAGCTTGAGGAAGTTGTCGCCCTCGCGCAGCGAGACGATGCCGCAGTCGAACTCGGCCCAGCCGGCCGCGGCGGGGAACGAGAGATACTTCTCGTACTCCGTGGGGTCGAGGTCGGGCACCTGCAGGGAGGTGTGGTTGACGAGCAGCTTGAGCTTCTGCGGGCCGGCGGGCGCGGCGTAGCGGATCTTCAGGTGCGCTTGGCGGGCCATCGCGGACTGCACCATGACGGTGACGTGGTTGAGCGACTGGCCGAAGCCGGTGACGTAGCCGGCGGCGCTGAATCCGGGGATCTCGGTGGCGACAGTCGGGCCGTCGAGCGCGCCGCCGGCGGCCGGGGCGGCCTCGGCCTCGAGCAGGACGCTGACGCGGGAGGGGGCGGGCTGTACGCCAGCGACCGCGACGCCGTGCTCGGTCGGGACGATGGGTTTGATCGCGCCGGTGTCGTCGTATTCGATTCCGTCGGCCATGAGGCTGCGGACCTGGCTCTTGCCGCCGGAGAGCCACGAGCTGTGGTAGAACGCGTACCAGCGGCCCTTGTACTCGGCGATGGAGCCGTGGTTGGTGTCGGAGCGGCCGGGAAACTCGCGCATGTAGACGCCGCCGGGCGTGTAGGGCCCGAGCGGCTTGTCGGCGACTGCGTAGTACATGTGCTGCGGCCATTTTCGGCCGGGCAGGCCGGGGTAGCTCAGGTAGTATTTCCCGGCGCGCTTGTGGAGCCACGGGCCTTCGAAGAAGTCGGGGAGTTGGGCGGAGAGGTCGACGGTGGTCTCGGCCACGGCGGAGCGGAGGTCGTCGGAGAGCCGCACGCCGTAGCAGCGACCGCCGCCGCCCCAGATGAGGTAGGCCTGGTTGTCGTCGTCGACGAGGACGGCGGGGTCGATGCCGCCGCGCACGCCGGCGACGGGGCCGAGGTCGGTGAACGGGCCTTGCGGGCGCGGACTGGAGGCGACGGCGATGCGGAACATCCCGGTGCCGCGCTCCCGTGCGCAGTAGAAGAGATAGTATGTGTCGTTGCGGCGCACGCAGTCGATTGCCCACATGTGGCTGATGGCCCACGGGGCGGACTTCAGGTGGAAGACGACACCGTAATCGGTCCAGTTGACCAGGTCCGACGTCGAGAAGACGTGGTAGCTGATCATGGTGTCGTAGGTGTTGGTGCCGGGCTCGTCGTGCGAGGTGTAGAGCCAGAGGCGGTCGTCGCCGGGCCAGACGCGGGCGGACGGGTCGGCGGCGAACACGGTGTTGATGACGGGATTGCCGGCGTGGGTGGTCAGCGGGGCGAGGGGGGCGGTGAGCAGAGTGAGCGCGGCGAGCGCCGCATGTGGGCGGAGTCGAGGGAGGGGCATGGGGAGGCGGGTTGGGGCGACTCTGGCGTGTTCCGGCGTGGGCACCACCGCAATCGCCGTCGCACAATAGCGCGGGGACCGGAACGGAAGGGTGCTCCGGAAGCCGCCCCGTTGCAGGCTGGTGCGGGCTCGGCGGCGCTGTGGGTCGAACGTGCGGCGGACGGGCCGCGCGCCTGCGGGAGATCGTCGCGGTGAGGAGGATTGAGCTGACGCAGTCGAGCTCGCGCGTGTCGCCGAGAATCGGCGACGGAGATGCTGCGGCAGGCCTCTCCTCCGGCCCTGGGGCGCCCGACGTCCGGCAAGGCAGCTCGTATCCGAACAGAGGTTCAACGTGCACCTCCGGTGCCGTTGCCGATCCTGCGTCATTGGGGCGTGGTCACGCCGGAACCGCCCCTTTTCCTCCGGACACCCTCCCCACGCCAACCGGGATCAGCCATCCCTTCCTGATGGATGACCCCGACACCCAAAAACCAAAGTCAGAACGACTATGCACACGAAGAAGATCATCGCGGCCCTTGTCGGCCTCGCGCTCGGCCTCTCGGCGTTCGCCGGATACCAGGAGTACAACAAGAGCTACAGCGGCGAAGGTGGTGAGGACTACTGGTTCCTCAACGTGCCGACCAACGCCACCGTCAATGCCCAGGTCTCCGCCAGTGGCGGTATGGGATCCACGGTTGCGGGCCTCGTGGTCGCGGGGCCGCCGTCCGGCGTCGTGGTTCAGTGCTTCGCTCAGGCGTTTCCCGGTTCCTATGATGGGGACCGCGGATCGGCCGCAATCGGCCCCGGTCTGTTCGAGATCTACTTCTTCGGCTACCCGGGTGAATCCGGGTACGCCTCCTGTTCGGCCAGCTTCAGCTGGTAACGCCCCAACACGCTTCCATCAAAGCCGGCACCTCGTGTGCCGGCTTTTTGGTTCCGTCCGAAAAACTGAAGCCGGCGTGGTTGCACAGGCCGTGGTGCACCTCGCGATGGTGTTTGGTTTCGCTCTTGCCGGCTCGGAGTCTGCCGGTGCTTGGACTTCCCTGTTTTTCATCCTTCGCCCCATTCTTCCGGGGCGTGAGCGTGGCCGTGCCCCGGGCGCCGGGCCCTGCCGTAGGACTGGGTTGCCGGCCCGATCGGGCGGGCCAATCCGACGAATCTGCCGAATCAATCTTCCCCTCCGTCGATGAAACTCTTCCGCCTGTTCCTTCTCGCCGTCGCATTGCCGTTCACCCCGGCCCATGCCGGACCCCCTTCCACGGCTTCGGTGCAAGTCGACACCCTCTGTGTCCTCCGCGTCGGCCGGGCCGAAATTTCGCACTACGCATTGGCCAAGAGTCTCGACCGCCTCGCCGCGCCCGCGGCGACTGCCGATGAACGCCGGCGCGCGCTCGAGCACCAACTCGCACGCATCGTCATCATCGCCAAAGCACTGGACCAGCACTACGACCGGCGCCCCGAGGTGCTGGAAGTGGTCGACACCATGGCTGCGACCATTCTCACCCAAGACGACGGCCCCCTCTATGCCCACCTCATTCCGCCTCCGGCGCCGACGGAGGCCGAGATTCTGGCCGAGTTCGCCCGTAGTGCTCCGTCCTCTCTCTCCGGCACCGGGCCCGACGCGGCCGTCCGGGCGCGGATCGCCGAGGTGTTGGCGCGGAAGCAGCGGGAGAGCGCCATCCGCGCTCTTCGCGAACAGCGCCTTCGGGCGGCCGGATTTGCCTTTGACCGCTCCGTGGCCGAACAACTGTTGCCCCGTCTGGGGCCCCACTTCAACGCCGAGGCCCGGCTCCCGGAGGTAGCCCTGGCGGACGCCGCCGCATCGCTCGCCTCCTACAGCCTCGACGGACACCGTTGCCACCTGACCGCGCTTGACTGGCTCAGGCGACACAACCGTGGCTTCATCCGCATGCGGCCGCGTTCACTCAACGATCTGGAAGTCTCCGTGCGTGCGATGATTGTCGCCGAGTTGGACCTCGCCGAAGCGCAGAAGCGCGGACTCGATCGGGCCCCTCGGTTCCTCGAAGATCGCCGCAATTTTCTTTATCTCCAGGCACTCGAGCTTTTCGAGAAGGAGAGGCTGGCTCCCTCCATCGTCATCACCGATGGCGAGCTTGAGTCGTGCTACGGTGAGCAGGCGCACCGGTACCGGCGAACTGTGGCCGCGTGGGTTCGTATCCATCCGTCGCCCCCGGAGGCGGCGGGTTCACCGATGGTTCCGAGCAGCGAGGTTCGGGTGGCGCCGGATGCGCCGCTGGCGGGGGCCGAACGGCTCACCACCTATGTGTTGCGGCTCGCGGAAGGCGGATTCATCGGTCCGATCCAGACTGCGTTTGGCAATGTCCGTATCGAGAAGCTTCGCAATGAGAGCGAACCGGTTCCGTTCGCCGAAGTCGCCGAGCACCTGCGCGCCCAGCTTCTCCGCGGCAAGCTCGACTTGCTGATCCGCGAGAATGCGCGTTCTTGGGCCGCCGACCTCGGCGTCGAGGACTTGCTCGATCCCGTGCAGTTCGGTGTGACTGGCACAGTCGAGCGACCGTGGGATCGGGTTCCCAACCCCTGAGCCGAATCCTGTGCGCACCAAGGAACTCTTCCCGTTTGGTCCGCAGCAGGTGTCACACATGCTCAGTCCCAAGAAGGACTCGTTTTTTTTAGTCGGATAAGCATGCACCCGCGACAACTGCCCGGTGGCGGTGGTGGAGCGGAGACGAACGGGCCACTGCCGGGGCCGTGAATCGCCGGTGGTGTGACGCAGAAAGCCCGCGGCGCACGGGGCGACGCGGGCGGAGCGACGGGGCGGACATGGGTCCGGAGACCCATGCCACGGGGGGAGGACGGCGCGCGGGGCGCGGCGGGTTACTTGCCCAGGAGCGCCTTGTTCGCGCGGGCGAGGGCGATGCGCTGCTCGACCGACTTGCGCGTCGTGAAGCCGTCCTCGGGCGTGTTGAGGCACCAATCGACGAGCTTCGCGACGGTGGTGCGCGCGGCGTAGCAGCGCGTATCCGAACCGCCGTAGTACATGACGACGGTGTCGTCGGGGAAGCGGACCCAGCCGTTGGTGAAGGTGACGTTGGAGACGTCGCCCACCCGCTCGGAGAAACGCGGGGAGAGGATGTGGCCGCCCGGGCGCGCGATGATCTTCGACGGGTCCTCGAGCGAGGTCATGAACATGTACATCGTGTAGCGCAGGCCGGCGGCGCAGCCGCGCACGCCGTGGGCGAGGTGGAGCCAGCCCTTGGCGGTCTTGATGGGGGCGGGGCCCTGGCCGTTCTTCACCTCCTTGATGGTGTGATACGCGCGCGCCTCGATGATCGCCTCCGGGCCGGTGACGCCGGTGGTGATGTCCTTGCAGAGGGTCCAGCCGATGCCGCCACCGGAGCCGACGTCGATGAAGCCGTCCATCGGGCGGGTGTAGAAGGCGTACTGGCCCTGGACGAACTCGGGGTGGAGGACGACGTTGCGCTGCTGGGAGGCGGGAGTCTTCAGGTTCGGGAGACGCTCCCACTTCTTGAAGTCCTTCGTGCGGACGATGCCCGCCTGGGCGACGGCGGAGGAGAGGTCGCCGGGGGCGGCGTTGGGGTCCTTCGACTCGGAGCAGAAGACGCCGTAGATCCAGCCGTCTTCGTGCATGGTGATGCGCATGTCGTAGACGTTGGTCTCGGGGGCGAGCTCGGGGAGGTCGATCGGTTCGTCCCAGAAGCGGAAGTTGTCGACGCCGTTCTTGGACTCGGCGATGGCGAAGAAGCTCTTGCGGTCGGCACCCTCGACGCGGGCGACGAGGTGGGCCTTGCCCTTCCAGTAGAAGGCGCCGGGGTTGTAGGCGCCGCCGACGCCGAGGCGCTCCATGAAGAACGGGTTGGTCCTCGGGTTGAAATCGTAGCGCCACTCAAGAGGCACGTGGTTGGCGGTGAGGACTGGATACTTGAAGCGCTCGTAGACGCCGTTCTCCCAGTCGGTCTCGACGGGGTTCTTGCGCTGGAGGAACGCCTCATGGGCGGCGCGGACCTTCTTCACGCGCGCGGCGAAGGCACGCTGGGCGGCGGCGAGGGCGGACGGCTTCTTCTTGGCCGCGGTTTTCGTTTTGGTGGTCGTCTTCTTTTTCATCTCGGGAGGGAGGGGGGAGGGGAGCAGTTCGCAGGAAGGACGGGTGCGTTGCGAACCGATTTGCTCCACCGGAGGGCCGTATCCCGGCGGTCCTTGCCCGAAGACGGGGCGTTATTGCGTTCACGCGCCGGGGCGTGGTCGATCCCGCGATTTGGTGCCCGGAGGGGGAGTCGAACCCCCACGCCCTTGCGGGCAAAGGATTTTAAGTCCCGTGCGTCTGCCATTCCGCCATCCGGGCGGGCACGCGGCCGACTGTGCCAGTGCCCGCGGCGTCGGGGCGAGTGCGAAAACCGGGAACGGCGGTGGTGGTTGTATACGAGAATGGGATGCGTCGGTCCGTGGCGGGCAAGGGGGAGCGGCCCCGTGTGCAACGGCAGTAAAAAAACGAATGCCAAACGGCGATTCATCGCGCGGAACGAAAAGAGGTTAGACAAGCGGGGCGCGGTTCATTCTAACGTATGGGCAAGGACGGAATTCTCGTGCCCCCTTTGTTCTGTAGGCTGCGGGGGTTCGCCGTTCCACGCATTAACGGGCTATCGGTTACCCCACGTCCCGGTCGGCTCAACTCACCGCACGCCAACCCATATTCGAACACCGGAATGCTCCGGGAGGACGCCATGGTATCCACTCCTGCTGCCCCTGCCGAAAGTACTGCCGCGCAGGCCGAGCCGAAGAAACGCGCCGTCACCATCAAGGACATCGCCAAGGTCGCCGGTGTCCATTTCACCACCGTGTCGTTGGCGCTGCGCGACCATCCCAGCCTGCTGCCGGCGACCAAGGCGCGCATCCGCGAGGTGGCTGCGCAGATGGGCTACGTGCCCAATCCGGTCTTCTCCGCGCTCACCCATTTCCACCTCAACGGCCGCGTGCGCGCCGCGGCGCAGCGTGTCGCCTACCTGATCAATCATCCGCTCGACCAGGGGGCCGCGCTCTACCGGCCGCAGCAGCAGATCATCGAGGGGGCGCGCGAGCAGGCGCGGGCGCTCGGCTACGAACTCGAGGTCGTGACCGTCGGTGTGGAGGGCAACGAAAGCCTCCGTCTCGACGCCTTCCTCAAGGAGCAGAAGATCACCGGGGTCGTGCTCGGCGCCTTCGACCCGGGCTTCGCCCCCGTCACGCTCGATTGGGACGAGTACAGCATCGTGAAGATCGACTCCCTGCACATGGACCCGCCCGCCCCGGTGGTGGGCAGCGACCACCGGCAGGATGTGCGCCTTGCCTTCCAGCGCCTGCGCACGCTCGGCTACCGCCGGATCGGACTGGCGATCGGCCGGGCCGACGAGGACGCCACCGAGCGCCTGTACACCGCCGGGTACCTGCTCGAGCAGGGCGCCGTCCCCGCCGAGGAGCGCATCCCCGAGTTGCTCTTCCCCTACAACTGTTCGATGGGCCAAGCCGCGGATCTTCTGCGCAACTGGATCCGCGCGCATCGGGTCGACGCCGTGCTGTGCAACTGGTCGGTCATCGGCGAGATGCTCCGCTCGGCCGGGTTGCTCGTGCCGCAGGAGATCGCCTGCGCCTCGCTCTGCCTGCTCGACCGCAACTCCGGCCTCGCCGGGGTGTGTCCGAACCCCGGAGTCGTCGGGGCGAAGGCGGTGTCGATTGTCGCTGCGATGCTGAAATCGGGCGAGCGTGGGGTGCCGCAGTTCGCCTCGCGCACCTATGTGAAAAGCTTCTGGACCGATGGCGCCTCCGCCCCGGCCAGGACCAACCAGCCATGAAGCCCCACGGCGAAAGGCCCAGGTCGGCGCGCACCCGGACCTATGCCACGATGAACGATGTGGCCGCGCTCGCCGGCGTGCATCCCACGACGGTCTCGATGGCGTTGCGCTCGCACCCGAGCATCCCGGCCGCCACGCGCGAACGCATCCTCGAGAGCGCCCGTCAGGTGGGCTACGTGCGCGACCCGTTGCTCGACGCCTTCAACCATCACCGACTCCAGAAACTCGCCGTGAAGCAGACGCCCTCGATCGCGTTCGTGATCGACGCGGGCTCCTCGGCCTACTTCTTCGGCTCCGGCTACCACCCCCTCGTCTACGAGGGCGTGCGCGCCGTGGCCGAGTCGCAGCATCTCCTGCTCGATGTGTTCCCGCTCGGCACCAAGGAGATGACGGCTGCGCGCCTCAACACCATCCTCACCTCGCGCGGCATCAGCGGCGTGCTCGTCTCCACCTTCACGCCCGAGACGAAGTCGATCGAGCTGGATTGGGACCAGTTCAGCGCCGTGAAGATCGAGTCGCACCACCTGCTGCCGCAGCTCGATGTTGTCACCAACGACCAATGCCAGGCCGCGCGTCTGTGCATGCGCAGCCTGCGCCAGCGCGGCTACCGCCGGATCGGGCTGGCCACGGCCACCGACGACGAGTCGCGGCTGGTGAGCACCTTCACCTCGGGCGTGCTGGTCGAGCAGGCCTCGCTGCCGGCGCGCGAACGCGTTCCGCCGCTCCTCTTCGAACGCGGCGACATCGCGGCCGTCGCCGCCCGCGTGGCCGCCTGGATCCGGGAGCACAAGGTCGATGCGCTCATGACCAACTGGCACGAGCTGATCGAGATCGGCGCGTGGGACGGCGAGAGCACGCGGCTGACCAGCACCGCCATCCGCGTGCCGCAGGATGTGGCCTTCGCGTCGCTGGACGTGCCTTCCGGCACGCCGCACATCGG
>JAEWNN010000141.1 GCA_023457035.1 Verrucomicrobiota bacterium | reverse complement strand
TGGCCGCCAGGCGTTCGAGCAACGCCGTCACCTCGCCGAAACGGCCGGTCTTGGCGAACACCCGCAGCGCCACCGCCGCCGCCAAGGCCGGCATCTGGGCATCGGCGATCCGCAGGCGATGGTCGGCATTGCTGCCGGTGATCGTGAAATGGCTCTCGGCGACGTAGAGCCGGCTCATCTCCTCGCCCTGGCCGACCTTACGCCGGCCCTTGGCCCAATCGCGGGCGTAGCCGATGGCTCCCGGCTCGAACTGGAGGAAATCGCAATCCAAGCTGAGCACCCGCTTGGCTTCCGCAAAACGATAGAGCGGCCGCACCCGTTTCCCGAGCAGGCTCTCCAGTTCGCGCTCCGGCGCGCCCACATCCACCGGGTCGTACTCCGCCCAGATCGCCTTCGGAAATTTCGTTTTCAGGCTCGCCACCATCGCGGCGCGCGTGGGCGAAGTCGACGGCTCGGCCAGGAACGCCAGGCCCGCGCCCTTGATCGGCGCGTACGTGTCGCGGATCCGCACCAGCAGGTCGTTCACCTGCCCGCCGGTCACCTCGGTGCCGCCCTTGGTCGAAACCATCGCGCGGTCGGGATCGTAGAGATCGAGCACCGCGGCCTGCGCGGCGAGATTGGTGGCGCCGCCGTAGGGCGCGTAGCTCGGGTTGCCCTCGAGCTTGGTCGGGCGGCCCTGGTGCGTCTCGGCCAGCAGCGGGATCGCGCCGCCGCGGGCGGGCATCGCCGTGGCGTAGTATTTCGCCAGACCGGGCGTGAGCCCCTCGACCGACTTGCTGTACGGGAGGATGTTCATCTCCGGCCGGCGGCAGCCGGCCATGCCGAGCCCGCCGAGCGCGAACGACGCCGCCATGATCTTCAGGAAGTGGCGACGGTCGACGCCGTCGAGCTCGGAGGCGCCCTGCGGAAACTCGCGTTTGAGCTGCTCGAGGAAGCCCGGCGACTCGGCCAGTTCGTCGAGGCTGCGCCAATAGCGCGGGCCGTTGAGCTCGCGGGCGGACGGGGCGGGATGTTCGAACTTGTGCTTCATCGGTGGCAGCCGCTGCAGCTCTGCGGCGGGTTCACTCTCATGTGCGCGATCAGCTTGGCGGCCTCCTCGGCCTTGCCCTGCGCGGCGAGGGTTTGGCTGTTGAGATCGAAGACGTCCTTCGGGTTGCGGATCCGGCTGGCGGGATCGCGATGGCAATCGAGGCAAAACGACATGCTCAGCGGCTGGCGCTGCGCGACGGTCTCGCCCTCGGCGGTCTGGGTGAGGTTGCCGTGGCACTCGACGCACGACACGCCGCGCGCGACGTGCACGGCATGGTTGAAGAACACGAAGTCGGGCGCCTGGTGAATCTTCACCCACGGCACGGGATCGCCCGAGTCGAAGCTGGCGCGCACCGGGGCCAGCAGCGGACTGTCCTTCTTGATGATGCTGTGGCAGTTCATGCACGTCTGCGCCGACGGCACGGTGGAATGCGGTCCTTGGTCGACCCCGGTGTGGCAGTAGCGGCAGTCGAGGCCGAGCTGGCCGGTGTGCAGCGCGTGGTTGAAGGGCACCGGCTGGACCGGCTCGTACCCAACCCGTGTATACTTCGGCGTGAAATAGTAGGTGACGCCGGCCGTCACCAGCCCGCCGAGCACGATCGCGACCAAGGCGATCTGGAGCGGGAGGCGGTTGGCCGCTGGGGGAAAGACCTTCGACATGAGCCGGGGATGCGGTGGGGCGAGAGGATGCGGGTGTGGGGGGCGGGGAGAGGTTCAGCCACGTTCGGCCTCACGGGCCACCGCCCGGTGGTCGGGACGCAGGGCGATCGGGGCGTCGGCGACCGGGTCCGCCCGGGGCGCCGTGGGGGCTGCCGCCCACCGCCGCCACAGCAGCCCCGGCATCGTGCCGGCGGCGACCGCGAACAAAGCCAGTTTCGAGAGGAAAGTTTTGCGCGTATCCGGGGTTCTCACGGGAAGTGGCGTGTGAGTGGCGGGTGGGTTGGGCGGGACGACTAAACCAATCGGGGCGAAAGCATGTAAACGAAATTGCCGGAAGCGAATCGAAGTTTCAGGACACCTGCGCCGGCCGCGCGCCAGAATACAGCGAACTAATGGGCCGGCAACGGGTGCGATGGACCGCTCGCGGGCCGGCTGTGGCCCCCACCCGACTTCGCAACCCGAGCGCGGGGTTCGCACGCAACATTCTCCGGTTAAGCCGCGGGGCATCCGGTCCGATGTCCCCCGCACCGCCATGCCTCCGCCGCCCGTACCGTCCGATCCCCTCCGGCACGCCCCCGGCCTGCCGACCCTCGACGCCGCCCGGCTGGAGGAACTGCGCGAACTCTGCACCGAGGCCGGACCGGAGGTGTTGCGCGAGATGTTCGGCAGTTGGGAGGACGACACCGTGCGGCACCTTGACGGCATCCGCCAAGCGTTGGCCGCCGCCGATCGCCAAGCGCTCAAGGCCGCCGCCCACGCCCTCAAGGGCAGCTGCGCCAACCTCGGCATCGTGCGCCTCTCCGAACTCGGCCGGCTACTCGAACTCGAGATCGAACTCCCCGCCGAGGCCGAAGTCCTGCTCGCCGAGATGCAGGACGAGTTCGACTGCGCCCGCGCGCAGATCGCCGAAGCCAGCGCCTGAGCGGCAACCCTCCGGCCCCGCGGCGGCCCCGTGCCCCAGCCCAGGGCCGCCGCGCCGCCTCTGCGCTTGCTCCCCGGCGACGCGCGCCGTTGAGTCCCGCGATGACCGAATTCGCCCGTCCCGACGGCCGTCGCCCCGACCAGCTCCGGCCCATCGCTTTCCAGCCCGACATCGCCCCCAACGCCGACGGCTCCGTGCTCGTCTCCTTCGGCAACACCCGCGTCATCTGCGCGGCGATGATCGAGCCCAAGGTGCCGACGTGGATGCGCCAGCAGGGCGTGACCGGCGGCTGGCTCTCCGCCGAGTACTCGATGCTTCCCTACAGCACGCTCGACCGGAAGGCCCGCGACATCTCCCGGGGCAAACTCGACGGCCGCACCGTCGAGATCCAGCGCCTCATCGGCCGCTCGCTGCGCGCCGTCGTCGACCTGAAGAAACTCGGCGACAACACCCTCTGGGTCGATTGCGACGTCCTCCAGGCCGACGGAGGCACCCGCACCGCCTCGATCACCGGCGCCTACCTCGCCGCCCGGCTGGCGGTCGAGAAGTTCATCGCCGAGAAGAAGATCGCGGACAACCCCTTCACCGACTCCGTCGCCGCCGTGAGCGTCGGGCTCTTCGACAATCGCGAGATCCTCGATCTCAACTACGTCGAGGACAAGGACGCCGAGGTCGACTTCAACGTCGTCATGACCGGCCGCGGCAACTTCGTCGAGGTGCAGGGCACCGGCGAGGAGGCCACCTTCACCCAGGACCAGCTCACCTCCCTCATCGCCCTCGCCCAGCGCGGCCTCAAAGAGCTCTCCGCCAAGCAGACCGAGTTCCTCGCCAAACGCCTGCTCGGCAACCTCGCCGGGCTGAGCCTCGGCGGTCTCGGCGGGCGTTAAGGTCCAAGTCCTCCGCTCCCGACCAGCGAGCGCGGGTGTCGCAATGGCGGCGCCGGCTCGCGATTCGGATCGCCTGTCGCTCATCCCGCTTCCGCCGTGTCCCGCCGCGCCGCCCTCTTCCTGCTGCCGCTCATCTACGCCGGCTACATCAGCCTCGGGCTGCCCGACGGCACGCTCGGCGTCGCCTGGCCGCGGATGCACCTCGATCTCGCGCAGCCGCTCAAGGCCGCCGGCTGGATCATGGTGGTGGGCACCCTGCTCTCCGCCGTCGCCAGCTTCTCCAGCGGCCCCATCCTCCGGCGTTTCACCACCGGCCCCGTCGTGCTCATGAGCTGCCTGCTCACCGGCGGCGCGCTCGTGCTCACTTCGCAGGCGCCCCGGTTCGCCTGGCTGATCGTCGCCGCCGTGCCGCTCGGCCTAGGCGCCGGCGCCGTCGACGCCGCCCTCAACGGCTATGTCGCCCGCCACTACACCGGCCGGCACATGAACTGGCTGCACGCCTGCTGGGGCATCGGCGCCACCACCGGTCCGCTGCTCATCACCCAGTTTCTGGCGACCAGCCACGGCTGGCGCGGCGGCTACCTGCTGATCGGCAGCCTCCAGCTCGGGCTCGCGACCGTCTTCCTGCTCACGCTGCGGCTCTGGACGGGGGGCCCCGCCGCGCGCCCGGCCGCCGCCTCGACCTCGGATGCTCCGCCGACCGCGCCCCTCCACCCGGCCCATTCCGAGGCCGGCTGGCTCTCGGCGCTGCTCTTCATGCTCTACGTCGCCGCCGAGGGTTCGACCGGCCTCTGGGCGACCTCGATCCTCGTGGTCGGCCGCGGGATTCCGCAGGCCGAGGCCGGCGTCTGCGCCTCGCTCTTCTACGCCGCGATCACCGGCGGGCGCATCGCCACCGGCTTCGTTGTCGACCGCTGGGGCAATCGTCGTCTCGTGACCGGCGGCGCGCTGCTCGCCCTGATCGGGATTCTCCTGTTTTCGCAGGCCGGCTCCGCGCCCTTCGCCGCCGCCGCGCTCATCCTGACCGGTGTCGGCATGGCGCCGATCTTCCCCGGGCTCATGCACGAGGTCCCGCGCCGCTTCCAGCCCGACGCCGTCTTCACGATCATCGGCCGACAATCCGGGGCCGCCTGCATCGGTGCCGCGCTCTTCCCCGCCGCCGCCGGCTGGCTCGGCGACGCCGTCTCCCTCGACGCGGTGGTCTGGGCCGTCGCGCTCGGCGTCGTCCTGCTCGTCCTCGGTATCCGCCGCCTCGATCGTATCAGCTGAGGTCGGGCGCCCGCCGGACCTGCGGCTCGACCGCCCCTTCGGGGTTGCGCGTCCGGCACCGCGATCGAAGGTCCCTCCGTCGTGTCCCGGCAAGCACTCGTCCTGCAACCGATCACCATCCCCCTTCCCGGCCACGAGGCACTGCGCACCTCCCTCGACCCCGCCCGCCGGCGCGAAAAGCACCCGATCTGCTCGCGCGACGGCGGCTGGAGCGCAGGGAGTTCCTCTCGGTCGATCCTTCGCGCGGGCCGGGGTGTACTCGGCGTTTTCGTATGAAGAAAACGCCCCTTCGGCCGATTGGAACGCGTCATGCACCTGCCCCGTCTCGGTCTGCTCGCCGCCCTCTTCTCCTCGCTGATCACCGCCGCGACCGCCCAGCCCACGGTCCGCCTCTGCGCCGACCGGTGGATGCCCTACAACGGGGATCCAGCGGATCCAAAGCCCGGTTACGTGGTCGAGCTGGCCCGCACCGTGTTCGAGCCGCAGGGCATAAAAGTCGAATACGAGACCATGCCGTGGGAGGACGCGCTGGCGGCCGTCAAGGCCGGCGAGCGTTCGGGCGCCATCGGCGCCAACAAGCAGGAGGGCGACGGCATGACCGTGCCCAGCGAGGCCATCGGCGAGGTGGCCGTCTGCCTCATCACCCGCGCCGACAGCAAATGGACCTACGACAACATCGTCTCCTTCCGCAAAGGTAAGCTCGGCGTGATCAAGGGCTACTCCTACTGGCCCGCCCTCGACAGCTACCTAGAGCACAACGCCGACAAGGAAAACATCGTCATGGCCGACGGCGACGACCCGCTGGCGGAGCTGATGACGAAGCTCCAGAACGGCGAGATCGACGTGGTCGCCGAGTCGGAGCCGATCCTGCTTTGGTATCTGCGCAGCCACAACCTCGACCGCGCCAGCTTCAAGGTCGTGTTCAAGAGCACGATCGACCCGATCTTCGTGGTCTTCGCCCCCGGTGCCGACGGCCAGCACTTCGCCAGTCTGCTCGACGAGGGTATCCGTGGCCTGCGCAAGTCCGGCGAACTCGCGAAACTGCTCCAGCGCTACGGCCTGCGCGACTGGCAGTGACGACCCGGCGTAGGGCGCGCTCCGGGTCCTCGGCCCCCCTACCACTCGGCCAGCCACGCCCGCGACTCGGCCTCGGAACTGAAGATCTCCATCTGCAGGCGGGGGTCGCGATTCATCGCCTGAATCACGCGCGTCATCGCCAAATCCACCGGGGTGGGGGCCACCATCGCCGACTTGGCCAGCGGTGGAATGGGTTGGTGGCGACGCCGCATCGATTCGGCGTAGATCGTCTCCGGATCGAAGTCGGAGCCCGTCACCCCATCGTAGGTGTTGAGCAAGTGCGGCACGAAGCCCAACTCCTGCGCCAGCCGCGGCATCAGCGCACCGACCGCCGCCAGATCCGCATTCGTGATCACACCCGTCCAACTCACGTGGACAATCCGGCCTTCGATCGTGTGGGAGATGGGCATGGCTCGAAACCGGCCGTTACTCTGGGGGGGGGGGGGCGGGGGGGGGGGGGGGGGGGGGGGGGGGGGGGGGGGGGGGGGGGGGGGGGGG
>JAEWNN010000140.1 GCA_023457035.1 Verrucomicrobiota bacterium | reverse complement strand
CGCCGGTGAGCAACGACATCTCGCCCACGCAATCGCCCGCCCCGAGCTTGGCCACGCTGCGGGCCTGCCCGTCGCGCGTGATCCGCACGTCGACCGCGCCGCGCACGAGCACGAACAGCGAGTCGCCTTCGGCCCCCTGAGAGATGATCCGCTCGTGGTTGGCGAACTGCACCACCGGGCTGGCCTGCACCAACGCGGCGCACTGCTCCGCGGTGAGACAGCCGAAGATCTTGTGCGCCCGCAGCATCGCCGCGGCGGCCTCGCGCGTCGCCGCGCCGGTGTCGGCCGGCGCGGCCCGGTGCAGTACCATCTGCGGATAGGGGATCTCGATACCCGCCCGTTTCACGGCATACCAGCAATGCGCACGCACATCGCTGAGCACGCGGTTCATGATCGCATGGTCCACGATGCGCACGCAGATCTCGTATTCGATCGCCGAATCGCCGAAATTCTTGAGGTACACCACGGGAGGCCGCTCGGGCAGCACGCCCGGCACCGAGGCCGCCGCCGCACGCAACACCTCGATCACCTTCGCCGGTGGCGCATCGTAGTGCAGCCCGATGATCGTGCTCACGGAGTGTTCGGGCGTGGGCCGCTGGAAGTTGTAGATCGTCTGGTTGAGCAGCGCGCCGTTATCCATCTCGATCTGCACCTCGGCGGTCGTCAGCAGCCGCGTCGAGCGCCAGGAGATCTCGACCACGCGCGCATGGATGCCGTCGATCAGCAGCCAGTCGCCCACCTTGAAGGGCTTCTCGAAATACAGCGCAAGGCCGGCGAACATGTTCTTGAGCTGGTCCTGCATGCCCAGGCCGAGCACCAGCGCCGCCACGCCCGAACCGGCCAGCAGACCCGGCACCTGCACCGCATAGACGAACTGCATCGCCGACAGCACCGCCACCACCCCCACCACCACGCCGGTCAGGTCGATCAACAACCGCGGCGCCTCCACGCGGTTGCCGTCCTTGTCGAACCGGACCCAGCAGATGCGGTTGAGCAGCGTCACCAGCGGGAAAGCCGCCAGCACGAGCGTCGCCGCCGTGAGGTGCGTGAGCGCTGCGCCGCGCCAGCCCAGCGTCGCCGGCAACAGATGCGCGCCGGTCAGCAACGCCACCGCCCCCGCGAAGAGGTGATACGTCCACCGGAAGCGCAGCCCGCGCAGCCGCCGCAGCAGGTGCGCCAGAGCGACGAGCGCGACAAAGACGGCGACAACCGCGAGGGCGGCGTGAAGGAGGGCTTGTTCGATCATGGGCAGGGTCGGCAACCGCCCGCACCGGCGGCGGGCTGTTCCGCATATCGCCCGGATACACCCCCGGCCGCAAGCCTGCGCTGGCAACCGAACAAGTAGGTCCGGTCTCCGACCGGCCTCCCCAGCTCACGCCCCTCCCGCCGGCGCAAACCCGTCGTGACCAGTCGGAGACTGGTCCTGCCCGCCACACGATCCGGCGCAGCGCCACCCCACCATGAACAGAACCGGCCGGCCCATGCGGGGCCGGCCGGCGAAATCCCACTCGGGAGTGCCGCGTTCGCGCGGCGCCGGGGCTCAGCCCTTGCCCTTCTTCTTCTCGCCGCCGGGCAGCTTCCTCAGGCGGTCACCGGTCCTCGGATGCGTGTTGAACGTCTCCTTCGCCTTGGCCGTGTTCGCCTCGACCTTCTGGAGCGCGATGCGCAGGCCGTTGGGCTCGAAGCCGCAGACCTTCGCCAGCTCGTAGGCGGTCCGGTCGGCCTCGTACTCGCGGTCCGAGCCGTACCCGTTGGTCAGGATGCCGGCCACCGCCTTCGCGACGGCCTCCTCGAGCATCTGGGTCGCCTCCGGCAGATCGCCGTATTGACTGCTCAGCTGATCGCCGGCGGATTCCGCCACGAGGCCGAGGGCGGCCCCGGTGCCCTGCTTGCCGGCGATGATCTTCGCCGCGTGGCGCAGGTCGATGTGCGCGATCTCGTGCGCCAGCACCCCCGCCAGCTCCTCGTCGTTGGCGAGAAGCCGGTAGAGTCCCTTCGTGATGAACACGCGGCCGTTCGGCGCGGAGAACGCGTTCACGGCATCCGAATCGAGGACTCCGAAGCGCCAGTCGAGGCTGTCGCGCTTGGCATAGCGGGCGAGCGTCTTGCCCACCAGATTCACCCGCTGGGTCGCCACCTTGTCCCGCCAGACCCCGCCATAGCGCGCCACGATCTCCACCGAGACGGAGTCCCCGATGTTGATCTCCTCCTCCAAGGTGAGCCCGCTGGCTCCTTTCGAAAGCTGGTCGCGCTTCTCCTTGTCGGTCGCGAGCTTCTCGCCCACGCCCTTGGCCAGGCCGCCAAAATCGAAGGCGAAGGCCGTCGAGACGGCGCCGAGCAACAACGCCCCCACGAGCATACGCAGCGTTTTCATTCCTGATACTCCCCTTTCTTGTTCTCCTTCATGTAGGCGGCGACGATCTGCGGCGCGACCTTGTGGGCCTCGGCCTCGACCCAGTCGACGTCCTGGCCGGCCTCCACTTTCCCATGGCGCGCCGCGTACTGCTCCGCCTCCGGCGAGAGCGGCCGGGCCGCCGCGGCCGTCGTCGACTCCGAGGCGTCGACCGAGCCGATCCCGGCGGTCTTCTCCGCCTCGGGTTTCTTCTCCGCCGTGAAGCCGGCGAAGACCCAGCCGGAGCCGCCGGGGGCGGTCACCTTGAGCCATTTTCCGCTGGGGTTCACTTCGGCGATCTTGAGCGTCTCCGCGAAGCCGACAGTGCCGGCCACGGCCGCCTGCGAGTTCGGCGCCGCATAGAGCGAGAGCCCGTTGCGCTTGGAGTAGACGGTGCCGCCCGCCTTCGGCTCCGCCACGACCGAGGTCGCAAGCGCGCCGGCCAACGCCGCGAGGGCGAGCAGGCGCAGGGGTGAGTTCGTGTTCATTTGGAATGCAGTTCGAGAATGGGCTCCCAGTCGGCCGGTGGGGGCGAGTCGGCCAGGCGTTCCGTTTCCTCGGCATAACGCGTGGCAAGAAAGTCGTCGGGGCGCAACGTCGCAGCCGTGGCGAACGCCCGGCAGGCCTCCGCGAACCGCCGCTGGCAGTACGCCGCATAACCGGCGCCGTACGCCGCCAGGAACCGCCGCGCGCCCTCGTCGAGCGCCTCCGGCTCGGCGACCAGCTCGAACACCTCCACGGCCTGCTTCTTGCCCTTCACCTTCAGCTGCGCCACCGGCCGGGTGACGAGCGCGTCGCCGAGCAGCGCCGCCGTCCGCGGCCCAATCAGGATGCCCGTGTGGAACTCCTTGTTCGCGCCCTCCAGCCGCGAGGCGAGGTTCACGGCGTCGCCGAGCACGGTGTAGTTGCGCTTCTTGGTCGATCCGACGTTGCCCACGATCACGTCGCCCGTGTTCACGCCGATGCGCATGCCCAGGCGCCGGCCGTGCTCGCGCTCGATCCGCTCGTTGAGTGTCTCCAGCCGGCGCATGCTCTCCAGCGCCGCGCGGCAGGCCGAGAGCGCGTGGTTCTCCAGCGGCTCCGGGCTGCCGAACACGCCCATGATCGCGTCGCCGATGTACTTGTCGACGTAGCAGCCGTGCCGCAGCACGCCCTCGGTGAGGTCCTCCAGCACGGAGTTGATCAGCGGCACCAGCTCCTCCGGGGGCATCGACTCCGAGAGCGTCGTGAAGTTGGCCAGGTCGGCGAAGAAGATCGTGAGCTCACGCTTCTCGCCGCCGAGCTTGAGCGCATCCGGATTCTGGACGAGCTGCTTCACCACCGCCGGCGAGACGTAGCTGCCGAACCAGCCCTGGATCTCCTTCTTCCGCGCGCGCTCCAGCAGGAAGCTCTGCACCGCCACCGCGCCGAAGCCCGCCGCCGCGCCCGCCACCGGCAGCATCGGCGCGAACCACACGTTGCCGAGGAACGCCGCCGCGCTGCCGCCCAGCGCGAGCGCCGCACCGCCCCCGGCCGCCAGCGCCGGCCGCCAGATCCCGATGCCACCACGCGCCACCCAACCGAGCACCGCCACGAGCAGCACCAACACACCACCGGAGGCCCACGGCCCGGCCTCCCGCAGGAAGCCGCCGGCCGTGAGATTCGCATACGCCGTCCAGTGCGAGACCACGCCCGGCTCCGGCGCACCGCACGGCGTGGCGATGTAGTCGTACGTGCTCGCCGCGTTCACCCCGACGAACACCACGCGCCCACGCACCTTCGCAAACGCGTCGCGGATCAGCGGCTCGGTCGGCACGGGCGCGGCCTCGACCGCCTGCGCCAGCGCCGCCGGCTCAAGATCACTCGCGACCTCGGCCGCGCGCTTCGCCACCGCGACCCCGTCGACGGCGAACGGCGCCGCCGTCAACACCGGCACGCCGCGCGCGCGCAGCTCGCCAAGGCTGCCGCGCCAACGCAGCAACGGGGGCGTCGCCGGCAGCTCCGTGTTCCGCTGCACCGCCACCGCGGTGAGCGAATCCTTCGCGATGTAGCGCCGGATCACCGAGTCCGCATCGGGCACCGACCGCGTGGAACCCCAACGCGGACGCTGGAACAGCGCTGCGTAGCTCTCCCGGAACTCCGCCGGCCAGATCACCGGCAGTTGCTCGGGCTTGTCTGCCGTGGCCGGCATCGCGCCGAGCGTGAGCTCCGGCAGCGCCGCTGCGAGCGCGCCAAACTCGTAGTCCTGCATCGGATCCTCGCTCGCTTCGAAGAAATTGAAGTCCGCCACCACCGCCCTGGCCCCCGCGCGGTGCAGGGAGGCGAACAGGCCGGCGAAGGCCCGCCGCGGCCACGGCCAGCGATAGCCGAAATCCTCCGCCCCCATCCGCTGCAGCGCCGTCTCGTCGATCAGCACCAGCGCCGTGTCCGCCGGCACCGGCGCGAAACGCGCCGTCTTGCGCTGCAGGAAGTCGAACCACGCGCGGTCGAGCGAACCCAGCGCCCCGGCCGCTCCGAGCAAGCCGACCACCACCAGCACCGCGCCGGACGGAGCGCATGCCTGCAGGAGTTTCCGGTAACGGGGTTGGGTGGCCATCGCCGCGTGGTTCTGCCGGCAGGCTCGCAGCCCCCGTCCCCCGCGCCAAGCCCGAAGGGGGCGGCGGGCCGGAGTGCGGTTCAGCGGGTCGCCTCCGGTCCGTACAGCCCCGGCGCCGCCGTGGGCGCTGGCGCACACCGCTTGCAGTGGCGAAGATCGCCAGAACTTCGACCGTTCGCCCCAGATGAAAGCCTTGGCGCCGTGCCACGATCGCCCCCCTCGTGGCCCGGCGCTTCAGCCCGGGCCGGCGGATACGAGCCGGCCACAGACACGCCGCAATGCCGGGGACGGCGATCCGGTCAGTCTGGTTTGCAGCGTCGCTCGCGGGGGCTGAAGCACCCCGCCACGTTCGTCCCCTCGGCTCCTGCCCGTTTCCCACCTCCCGCATTCGCCCTCACCGGTCCCTGAGCCCATCGCAGGGCGTCTCCCGATTTCCTGAGTTCCAGATCTTCCTCTTCCGTCCCTTCGGTTGCGGCCGAGCCGCGCTGTGGCCTCTGTGTCCAGCTGCTCAGTTTCGGTACGGCAGCCGCCCGCTCTCGATGATCGCGCGGCCCCAGAGCGCGTAGCCGGCCTCGGAGGGATGCGTGCCGTCCGGCATGAGCTCCGGCGCCATCCGGCCCTGTGCGTCCAGAAACCGGGCCCCGATGTCGAGGAACGTCGTCTTCGAATCGCCCACAAACTCACGCGCCAAGCTCGCGTTGAGCGCCGTGATCGGCGCGCGGAAGCAGTCGCCGGGCTGGTGCCCGCGCGGGAGCACGCCCATCACGAGCACGTGCGTCCCGGGGCTGAGCGCGCGCAGCTTCTCCCGGATCGCGCGGATGCCGGCGGCAACCTCCTCCGGCGTGTTCGCGCGGGAGTGCGGCGTGGCGGCGAAGTTGTTCGTGCCGATGTTGAGGATCACGAGCTCCGGCCTGAGTCCGTCGAACTCGCCGTGCTCGAGCCGCCAGAGCACGTTCTGCGTGCGGTCCCAGCCGAAGCCGAGATTGAGCACGCGCCGCTCGCCGAAAGTCGCCGCCCACGCCTGCGGGCCGTTCACGCGATTCGCGCGCGGCTCGCCGGCCCAGAAGTGCGTGATCGAGTCGCCGATGAGCACCACGTCCGGCGACGCGGTCGCGCGGGCGGCGAGCACCTCGGCATGGCGGGTCCACCAGTTGTAGCAGTCGGCCTCCAACCGCGGCACGGGCACGACCGCGGTGTTCGCCACCGGATCGAGCGACTGCGCCGCGGGCGTGGTGGCAAACATCACCTCGCCATAGACCAGCCGCGCGATGCGGCCCGCGCCCTCAACGTCGGGATGGATCTTGTCGGGGAACAGCGCACCGGCGTCGGCCAGCGGTGTGTGGAGGTCGAGCAACGTGAGCTGCTCCTCGATCGCCACCTGTCGGATGCGCGGCAGGATCTCGGCCACGAGCACGGCCTCGCTGATGCCCATGCCCGCGGGAAACGCCGGAGGCGGCAGGCAGAGCACGATCTTCGCCGCGGGGTTCGCCGCGCGGAAGCGCCCGATGAGTCCGCGGTAGCTGGGCACGAAGTCGTCGGGGTGTTTCGCGATGTTGTCGGCCTTGGTGTCGTTGGTGCCGAGTACGATCACGACGACGTCGGGTTGCCACGCCAGGGCCTCGTCGTGCGCGGGGCGCGTCCGGTAGGTGAAGTTGCCGGCATCCATCAGCGTGGCGGCGCTCACGCCGAAGTTGCGCACCTCGTAGTCGGCGCCGAGCAGCTGCGCGAGCTGCGCCGGGTAGGCGTCGCGCACCGGGTCCTTGAGCGCGTAGCCGGCCGTGATGCTGTCGCCCACGCAGGCGACTTTCAGCGCGGCGAGGGCGAGCGGGTGCGCGGCCACCGCGACCCACAAGACCGCGGCGAACCGGACGAAGGGGATACGGAGTCTCGTCATGATCGCCTCCGGTGTAGGCGCCGCGCGTGCGCGCGGCGAACCAGAATCACCCCACCGCGCGCTTGCCCACCGCGGGTGCGTGCCCTGTGCTGCCCGCGTGTCCCTCACCGCTCTCCGCGCGATCACCTTCGACGCCGCCGGCACGCTCATCGTGCCGCACCCGTCGGTCGGCGCGGTTTACGGCGAAGTCGCCCGCGCGCACGGGCTCGCCGCCCCCGACGCGGAGCTGGAGCGGCGTTTCCACGCCGCCTTCAAGGCGCGCCACCACCTGCCGCGCCCGACCGAGGCCACCGAGGTGGCGTTCTGGCGCGATCTCGTGGGCGAGGTGCTCGGCCCGTGGGCCGACTCCGCGGCGATCGACCGCCTCTTCCCGGACCTGTGGGAGGCGTTCGCCCAAGCGCGCCGCTGGCAACCGCGCGCCGACCTGCCCGCCCTCTTCGCCGCCCTGCGCACCCGCGGCCTCAAGCTCGCGATTCTCTCCAACTGGGACTCGCGCCTGCACCGCGTCGCCACCGGCTTCGGCTGGCGCCGTTGGGTCGACCACCTGTTTGTCTCGGCCGACCTCGGCGTGGAGAAACCCGCGCCCGCGATCTTCACCCACGCCGCGACCGCGCTCGGGTGCGCCCCACCGGAGATCCTGCACGTCGGCGACAGCTGGGAGCACGACATCGTCGGCGCGCTGGCCGCGGGCTGGCA
>JAEWNN010000139.1 GCA_023457035.1 Verrucomicrobiota bacterium | reverse complement strand
GCGCAGCACGGCCTTCACTCGGGCGGTCAGCTCGCGGGGCGAAAACGGTTTGGCGAGGTAGTCGTCGCCGCCAATCTCGAGGCCAACCACGCGGTCGATCACCTCGCTGCGCGCGGTGTGGAAGATCACCGGCAGGTCCGCATACCGGGCCCGCAACTCACGGCAGAAGTCGAAACCGTTGGCGTCGGGCAGGCCGACATCGAGCACCACCAGCGCCGGCAGGCCCGCCGCCAGCGCCGCGCGCGCCGCCCCGGCCGTGGCGCACCACTGCGGCGCGAAACCCTCCGTACGCAGGGCGTATACGACCGTGTCGGCGATCGCGCGTTCGTCGTCGACGACGAGGATGGCGGGGCTGGCACCGTTGGGCACGGGGTTGTTGTGACGAACCGGCAGTGCCACCGCAAGGGCGCGGGATGCGCCGAAGTTGAAAACTCGGGATCGAAGGCCGAAACGGACGGCCCGTGGCGCGGTGCTTCAGCCCGCGACAGCTGGTGCGAAAGCGACGCCTGGTGTCGCCTCTCGGGTCGAGCGGCGCGGTCTGAAGACCCGCGCCACCACATCGGGCGACAGCCAAGCGCACTGTTGTCCCCGCCCACATCGCCGCAACCTCGCCCGACTGCAGACCGGCAGTCCGAAATCACAAATCTCCACTCCGCCGCTGGACTCCGCCAAACGTTCCCTCTAGCAACCTCCGCACCTGGCGCTCCCGCGCCGTTCCGCCCCCGCCCCTCCCGCTCCACCGCCCTCCCGGCGGTGCAAACCCCAAACACCCGACCCTCATGCCCTCCTCCCCCTCCGCGTCCCGCGGCTGGATCGTCACGTTCGCCGGTCTCGGCATCAACCTCGTGCTCGGCGCGCTCTACGCGTGGAGCGTCATGGGCAAGGCCCTCGTCGTGCAGTGGAAATGGTCGAAGGCCGACGCCGGCCTGCCCTTCGCGGTCTGCACGGCGGCCTTCGCGGTGATGATGATCTTCGCCGGCCGCGCGCAGGACAAACTGGGCCCGCGCCGCGTGGCCCAGCTCGGCGGCCTGCTCTGGGGCGCCGGCCTCGCCGCCTCCGCCTACGCCCACACCCCGCTCACGATGGCACTCACCTTCGGCGTGCTCGGCGGCATCGGCATCGGTCTCGGGTATTCGGCGACAACGCCCGCCGCGATCAAGTGGTTCCCGCCCGCGCGCAAAGGCCTGATCACCGGCCTGGTCGTCGCCGGCGTGGGCTCGGCCGCGATCTACGTCTCCCCGCTCACGCAATGGCTGCTCGGCCGCACGAGCATCGAAAACACCTTCCTCGTGCTCGGCGCCGGCGCGTTCGTGCTGATCCTGCTCTTCTCGCTCATCCTCTCCAACCCGCCGGCCGATTTCCGGCCCACCGGGGCGCCCGCCACTGGCGCGCCGCGGCCGGCCGCCGTCGCTGGGCGCGACCGCGACTGGCCCGAGATGCTGCGCACGCCGCAGTTCTACCTGCTCTGGCTGATCTACATTCTCGCGGCCGCCGCGGGCCTGATGCTCATCTCGAACGTGGCCATCATCGCCAAGGAGCAGGCCGGCTGGGAGGCGGGCTTCGTGGGCGTGATGATCCTCGCGGCGTTCAACACGCTTGGGCGCATCGCGGCGGGCTACGTCTCCGACCGCCTCGGCCGCACGCGCACGATGCTCGTCGCCTTCGGTCTCCAGGCGGTGAACATGGCGCTGTTCGCCCAGTACGACTCGCTCGCGCTGATCATCTTCGGCACGGCGTTCACCGGGCTGTGCTACGGCACGATCTTCACGCTCATGCCCGCGGCGACGGCCGACTTCTACGGCGTGCGCAACCTCGGCGTGAACTACGGGTTCGTCTTCACGGGCTTCGGCGTAGCGGGCGTGCTCGGCTCACGCTACGGCGGCATGATCCGCGACTTCTTCGGCTCCTACGCGATGGCCTACAAGATCTGCGCCGCGATGCTGGTCGTCGCCGCGGTGCTGGCCTTCTTCACCCGCGCGCCAAAAACCGCGGAGGCGAAGGCGGATTAGGGACAGCGTCCGCCCGTGTGGCCCGGCGCTTCAGCCCGGGCCGGCAGATGGCGCCACGGGACGCGCCCGGGCAGCAACCACCACCGGGCGATCCCGGTTCCCGTCGCCGCCGATCCGCGATGCCCCTTGCGCCGGCGACAGCGGCCAGTGCGGCCTGAAGGCGCGCACCACGGCCGGAAGCGTATTCACGCCAACCACTCGCGCACCAGCGCGGGCAGCGTCGCCTCCACCGAGCCCGGCAGCGCGCGGAAGCCGAACGGGCAGTGCGCCGTGTGCAGATCGGCGTGGATCTTCTCCGCCTCCGCTGGCGCGTAGCTTACGAGGCCGGCCGCCGGATAGACCTGCAGCGACGTGCCGACCACGAGCACCTTCGCGGCGTCGCGCAGTTCGTCGGCGGCATCCTCGATCAGCGGCACCGCCTCGCCGAACCACACGATGTGCGGCCGCAGTTGGCTGCCACGTTCGCACCGATCCCCCAGCCGGATCGGCTTCGCGCCGATGTCGTAAACGAGCGCATCGTCGGCCGTGCTGCGCGCCTTGGTGAGCTCGCCGTGGAGGTGGATCACGCGCGAGGAGCCGGCGCGTTCGTGGAGATTGTCGACGTTCTGCGTGATCACGACCACCGCGTACCGGCGCTCCAACTCCGCCAGGGCGAGGTGCCCGGCGTTGGGCTCAGCCGCGCAGGCCTGCGCACGCCGCTGATTGTAGAAGTCCAGGACCAGCTGCGGATTGCGGTGCCAGGCCTCGGGTGTGGCGACATCCTCGACGCGGTGGTTGGCCCAGAGGCCGTTGGAGGCGCGGAACGTGGCGAGCCCGCTCGGCGCGCTCATCCCCGCTCCGCTGAGAACGACGATCTTGGGACGCGAACTGAAGGACTCGGACATGGACAGAAGCGTGGAGCCGCCCGCGCATCAGCGGCAAGAAACACCTTCGGGCGCGACCTTCGCGCGCAAGCGCCCCGCTCACGCAGCCTGCAACGGCTGGATCTCGGCTTTGATCTTCGGACCGATGGTGTGGAGGGCGGCGCGCAGATCGTAGGCGAGCTGCACGCGCAGCCAGTAGCCGGGGGTGAGTCCGAAAAACGCGCACAAACGCAGGTCGGTGTCCACGGTGATGCCGCGTTTCTCGTTCACGATCTGGTTCACCCGCTGCGGCGGCAACTGCGTCGATTTCGCGAGTCGGTAGGCGGTGATGCCCATCGGCTTCAGGAATTCTTCGCGGAGCAGCTCACCTGGGTGGACGTTGATGAATTTGGCGGTGCTCATGTCGGTCAGTGGTAGTCGACGATTTCAACATCGCGGGCGTTTTGCCCATCCCAGCGGAAGCAGACGCGGTATTGGTCGTTCACCCGAATGCTGTGCTGGCCCTTGCGATCACCGAACAGGGCTTCGAGCCGGTTGCCGGGCGGGACGCGGAGTTCGTCGAGGGATTGGATGGCGTGGAGTTGGGTGAGTATGCGCAGCGCTGTCTTGTGGACGGAGGGCGGCAGTTCTGCCGGGCGAAAACCATCCCAGAGTCGGGCGGTGGCGGTGTTGGAGAACGGGAGGGGCACCGAAGGGCTGCACTAATCACGGGAAGCGTGCATAGCGTCAAGCGAGGCGCCACAAACCTGCGAGCGTCGCACGAACGAAAAGGCCGCGCCGCGAAGGGCGCGGCCGGCAGACCGAACGGCGCCGCCGCAGCCGCGTCCTGGGGCTAGGAGACCGCCAACTACTCCGCCGGAACCGGAGCGGCCGGCGCGGAGTCGGCGGCGGGAGCCGGCACTGCGGCAGGAGTCGACGTAGGCGCAGGCTTGTCCTGCAGGAGCGCGTCGCGGTTCGCGGGGAGCGAATTGAGGATCCACTCGCCGACTTGGAACGCGCGCTTCTGCATGAGCGCGTTGATCGGCTCCGTCTCCCGGTTGGCCGAGATGAACGCGTACACAGGGCCGGGTTGCGGCGGCGGAGCGGCCGGGGCGGCAACGGGCTCGGGTTGCGGCGCTTCCTTCGGCAACTCGACGACCTGCGGTTTGCCGTCGGGACCGATCGTGACGGGCGGAGTCGTCACGGAGACCACGCCGGACTTCGCCTCGGTGGTGGAAACCGGCGGGGCCGGAGGCGCGGGCCGGCGGCCGAGCTCCACGGTGTAGGCGGTGCCGTCCTTCAGGGTGGCGACCACCGTCTGCGCATGCTTGCGGGCGGCGACGGCATCGGGCGCGCCGGTCTCGGCCGTCTCCGAGAAGCGGAGCGCACCGAGCTGCATGGCGAGCGAGTCGAGAGTCGAGCCCTTGAGATCCTTGTCCTCGGGCAGGCCGTCGGCGGTCCAGGCGGCACCGTCGGCGGTGCGCTTCGCGGCGAAGGTCGAGCCGTCGGCGAAACGGAAGTCGAGCGAAGCCACGGCGTCCGACTTCAGGTCGAGGAGCTGGGTTTGCGCCCAGTTCTTGGCGACACCGTCGAGCCAGGCGGCGAGGTCGACAAGGTAGGCCTTCTTCTCGTCGCCGAAGCGCACGAAGCGGCCGCCGCTGTCGGCGTTCTTGCCGAGGTGGAGCGTGAGCAGCGCCTTGGCGTCGGCATCGCGAAGTTCGATGCGGTCGCCCGCGAAGCCGAGGCGCTCGAGGCGCTCGGGCTGCGCGGTGACGAAGCGGCCGACCTTGGCAGCCCGGAGCGACTCGACGAGGGTGACGAGCTTGCCGAAATCGGCCGGGAGATCGTGGTAGTCGGGGACGGTCCAGCGCTGGCCGTCCTTGTCGGCGGCGAGCGTGACCGACTGGCCGCCCGCGACGAGTTGGAGGCCGCGGAGCTGGCCGAGGGTCTCGACGGCGACGAGGGGCTGGCCCACGCGCGGATCGGCCGAAGGATCGGCCACCGGCCGGTGGTTGCGCCAGAAGACGATTCCGGCGGCGAGCGCGAGCAGGGCGACGACGAGGGCGAGGGGTTTGAGTTTCATGGCCGAGGGGAGATGGACGATGGGCAATGGGTCGGAGGCGCGAAGTGAAGCCGAGCAGGAGTCGGAGCGCCACTCAGGCGGCGGCGCGCTGGCGCTTGGTCCGGCGGCGGAAGAACCACACGCCGCCGACGGCGACCAAACCGGGGACGGCGAGGAGGTTGAGCGCAATCAGGGTGTTCTGGAGACGCTCGATGCCCTCGCGCAGCGACTGGCGGATCGCGCGGCGCTCGGAGCGCATCGTGGCCTCCTGCGCGCGGAACTGCGCGATCTCGGCCTGCATCTCGGGCGTGGCCACGAGGCGCGTCTGATCCTTCTGATTCTGGAGCAACTGCGAGAGGCGCTGCTGCACGGCCTGGAGCCGCCCCTCGAGCTCGTCGAGGCGGTCCTGGTACTCGGCTTGGGCGACGAGCTCCATCTGGCGGATCACCTCGAACGGCCGCTGCGAGGTACCCTTGCCGCGGAGACCGATCAGGTCGCGGCTGCCGGCGAGGAAGTCGACCACGTTGGTGCCGAAGGCGAGGTTGTCGTTGAGCGGCTGAATCGCGTCGACCCCGAGGAACGGCATGCGGCGTACGCTGTAGGCGTCGAGTAGCCAGTCGGTGTCGGCCACGAGGAAGACGGCGCCCGGCTGCCTGGACTCCTTGAGCGCCTCGATCGCGGCCGGGGCGGGCGCGGGTGCGGCAGACTTGTCGTCGGGCTTCGCCGGCTCGGCAGGTTTCGGGGCGCCGTCGGGGAACGCGGTCTTGAAGGTGCCGCGCAACATCGCGGCGAGCACGCGCTTCTTGCCGTCGGGCTTCACCTGCTTGGCGATGTCGGCCGCGGCGCCGAACTGCATGAGGAACGCGTCGACCTCGCCGCTGCGCGCGCTGGTCTCGATCACCGGCACGGCCTCGAGGCCGGCGGGCGGGTTGAGGGTGAATGCACCGGCCTCGATGAGGATCAGGTCGTTGACGGCGTTGGCGGGGATGAAGTCCTTGTTGAGGCTTTCGGGGCGCAACGAGAGCCAGGCAGGGAAACTCGCGGTGCCGTCCTGTGTCTGGACCATCGCGGCGTTGTCGAGGTCGCCGACAACCTTCCGGGTGTCGTAGCCCACGCCCCACGCGGCGAGCAGTCGCGGCAGGTCGGAAGCGATATTCTGAGCCTGACCGCCATACATCTGCATCTGGCGGCCCTGCGCGGCGAAGTGACGGGAAGACGGATCGAGCGCGACGACCACCGGCTTGCCGGCGAGGACGAACTGGTCGATCGCGAAGAGCAGCGACTCGGAGAGACCCTGCGGGTGGGCGACCGCGAGCGCGTCGAGTCCGGCGGGCAACTCGCTGGCCGAGGCCGGCACCTCGACGATCTCGTAGCTCTGTTCCCACTCCTCGGCGACGACCTGTCCCTGCTGCTGGCGCGGCATGCCGGGCAGGTTGTAGGCGGGGGCGCGCAGCGGCAGGCTGGTGAGCAGGCCGAGCTTCGGCCGGTTCAGGAGCTGCACGGAGTGGATGAGCTTCGAGAGGTCGTATTCGAGGAACGGCTCGCGGTTGGGCGTGAAGAACTCGATCGCCTTCTCCTGGTCGGCCTGCGTGGCGACCAGGCCGAAGAAGAGCTTCGTGCCGTCGCCCAGCGGCTGGCCGGCGACGCGGGCGCGCGTGGCGGCCTCCTCCTCGGGCGTGTCGGGCTTCGGGTCGGTGACCACGAGCTTGATCTTCCCGCCGGACGCGGCGGCGTACTGGCGGAGGAGCTCCTCGACGCGGGTGGCGTAGTTCTTGAAACGCACCGGCAGGTTCTTAAGCGAGCGGCTGAAGTAGAAATGGAGCGCGATCGGCTCCTCGACCTTGGCCAGCAGGCTGCGCGTGCCGGGCGAGAGCGTGTAGGTCCGCTCGGCGGTGAGGTCGATGCGCAGGTGCGCGGCGGAGGCGAGGTAGTTGACGAGCACCAACGCGGCGACAAGCAGCACGACTGCGACGCTCTTCAGGCCCGCGCGTCGCTCGAGGGCGACGACGTTGAGGAACAGCGCGAAGCCGGTGAGCGAGAGGAAATACACCACGCTGCGCAGGTCGATCAGGCCGCGCACCACCGACTCGTAGTGCGGGATGAAGCCGAAGTTCGCGACGGCGTCGACCAGCGCGACCGGCAGGCCCCAGCCGTTGAGCAGATCCGAGAGCAGGCTGAAGCCGACGAGCACGAAGCCCAGGCAGGCCGCAAAGCCGAGGACGAAGGCGATGACCTGGTTCTTGGTCAGCGCCGACATGAGCGAGGCGATCGCGAGGCACGCCCCCGCGAGCAGGATGCCGCCGGCGTAGCTGCCCAGGATCACGCCCCAGTCAGGAGAACCGAGATACGCCGCGGTGAGCGCGAGCGGGAAGGTCAGCAGCAGCGCGACGGCGAGGAAGAGCCAGCCGGCGAGGAACTTTCCGAGCACGGCCTGCACCGGCGTGAGCGGCAGCGTGAAGAGCAGCTCGATCGTGCCGCCGCGGCGTTCCTCCGCCCAGAGGCGCATGCCGACGGCCGGCACGAGGAAGAGGAAGAGCCAGGGCAGGAAGTTGAAGAACGGTTCGAGCGAGGCGGTGTTGGTGTCGAAGAAACGCCCGATGAAGAAGCAGCAGGCGCTCGCGAGCACGAGAAAGACGGCGAGGATGACGTACGCCAGCGGAGTGCGGAAGTAGCCGGCGAATTCGCGTTTGAAGATCGCGGAGATCATGGGAGCCAGGGGACGGTGAACAGTGGGCTGTTGACGGTGGCGGCCGGTTACGCGACGGAGGGGCCGAGGGTGAGTTCGCGGAAGACCTCGTCGAGGCGGCCCTCCGGGTGGCGGGCGCGCAACGAGGCCGGGGTCTCGTCGCAGACGACGCGGCCGCGCGCGATGATGATCACGCGGGTGCAGAGCGCGTCGACCTCCTCGAGGATGTGCGTGGAGAGGATGACGGCCTTTTCCTTCGCCATGCCGGCGATGATCCGGCGCACCTCACGCTTCTGGTTGGGATCGAGACCGTCGGTCGGCTCGTCGAGCACCAGCACAGGCGGATCGTGCAACACGGCCTGGGCAAAACCCACCCGCTGCTTGTAGCCCTTCGAGAGCGTCTCGATCGGCTGGCGACGGACTTCGCCGAGGAAACAGAGGCTGAGCGCGCGCTCGACGGCGGCGTACTGCGCGACGGCGTCGCCGGGGAAGCGGACGGCAGCGACGAAGTCGAGGAACTCCTCGACGGTCATCTCCGGGTAGCTCGGCGAGCTCTCGGGCAGGTAGCCGATGCGGCGCTTCACGCCGACCGGGTCGACGCGCACGTCGAGCCCGTCCACGCGGGCCGTGCCGCCGGAGGGCGCGAGGAACCCGGTGAGCATCTTCATGGTGGTGGACTTGCCGGCGCCGTTGGGCCCGAGGAAGCCGAGGATGTCGCCGCGGTTGACGCGGAACGAGACGCCGTCGACGGCCCGGATCGGCCCGAAGTCTTTGATGAGGTTTTGGACTTCAATCATGGCGAAAGGGGAATGCGCTGCCTGAACACGCCGGGCCGGAAAAAGTTCCCGCCCGGCGCAAGGAGGGTTTTTCGGATAAGGAACGCCGCGCGCGTGTCCAGTTCTTCCTGCGCAGACGCGGGGGCACGGGCGGGTGTCGCCGTGTCCAGAAAACGCGGCCAGCCGGCGGCAGGCGCGTTCCCCGTCGATTGATTTCCGGCCGACTCCCGACATGGTGCCGGCATGTCACCGCCGGCCGTCCACCGCACCGCCGAAGGCCCGCCCGGTCGGCGGGCATGGCCCGCGGGAGCGCGCGTCGCCCTGGTGGCCGTCGCGTACTTCGCCCTCGCCCGGCTCGGGCTGTGTTTCGCCACGGTCACGGCGAACATCTCGCCGATCTGGCCGCCCGCGGGGCTGGCGCTGGGGGCGCTGATCGTCGGCGGGCTGCGCCTGTGGCCGGGCGTGGCGTGCGGCGCGCTCGCGGCGGCGATCTCGGCCGGGGCCCCGCCGTGGGCCGCGGTGGTGATGGCGGCCGGCAACACGCTCGAACCAGTCGTGACGGTGCTGCTGCTGCGGCGCCTCTTCGGGTTCCAAGCCGAGTTCGAACACCCCCGCCACGTGGTCGGCTTCGTCCTGTTGCTCGGGGCGGTCGGCGCACCGCTCTCGGCTGCGCTGGGCACCGGCGCGTTGTGGCTGGGCGGCGCCATCGCCCCGGCGCAGACCGCCGCCACCTGGCTGACGTGGTGGGGCGGCAACTTCACCGGCGGCGTGGTGCTCGGGCCGCTGCTCATCGCCGCCCGCCAGATCACGGCACGGGTGCGCTCGGCGGGGATGCTGCGCGAACTGGTGATCTCGGAAGTGCTGCTCGTGCTCGTCGGGGGCACGGTGTTCGTGTGGGGGCCGCGCTGGGGGCTGGTCCATCCGGCGTTGATCGTCCTGCCCTTCCCTGTGCTCATCTGGATCGCATGGCGGTTCGCGATCGGCGGGGCGGCGCTGTCGCTGCTGCTGTTGAGCGCGCTGGCGGTCTGGGGCGCCGCCCACGACGGCGGCCCGTTCGCGGCGGCGGAGCCGTTTGCGGCCTACGGCTACCTGCTGGCCTATTTCTTGGTCGCGGCCCTCACCTCGCTGGTTCTGGCCGCCTTCAATGTGCAGCGCGAACAGATCGTGGCGCGGCTGCGCCAGCGCGAACAGCAACTCTCCGAGGCGCAGCGGATCGGCAACCTCGGCATGTGGGTCTGGGATCAGCGCACGAACCGCCTTCAGCTCTCCGACGGCGCCCTGCGCCTCCTCGGCGCCCCCGCCGCGCCGCTCGCGCCGACCCTCGCGGCCTTCCTGGACCGCGTGCACCCCGACGACCGCCCCACCCTCGAGGCGATGCTGCAACGCGTGCGCGGCGCGGACGGCCGCGAGACCTGCGACGTGCGGCTCCGGCACGACGATGGCTCGGTCCGCCACGTGACCATCGCCTGCTCCGCGCTGCGCAACGCCCGCGGCGAGGCCCTGGTGCTGCTCGGCACACTCCTCGACTTCACCGAGCGCAAACGCTCCGAGGACGAGCAGGCCGCCTTGCAGCGCAAGCTGCTCGAGGCGCAGAAGCTCGAGAGCCTCGGTCTGCTCGCCGGCGGCATCGCCCACGACTTCAACAACCTCTTCACCGGCATCCTTGGCAACGCCAGCCTGCTGCGGCTCCAGTTGCCCGCGACGTCCCCGATGCACGAGGGCCTGCGCCGCATCGAGCACTCGACCGAGCGCGCCGCCGACCTCTGCCGCCAGATGCTCGCGTACTCCGGCAAGGGCCGGTTCGTCGTGCGCACCATCGAGCTCAACGAGCTCGTCCGCAGCACGCTCACCCTCGCCCAGAATTCCGTGCCGAGAAAGGCCGACGTCACTCTCGAGCCCGCCGCCACCGCGCTCCGCGTGCGCGCCGACCAACTCCAGCTCCGCCAACTGCTGCTCAACCTCGTCCTCAACGCCGCCGAGGCCCTGCCCGATTCCGGCGGGCGCGTCGTGGTGCGCACGGGCGTGATGCCGGTCGATCGACCCTGGCTGCGGGAGGCCTACCTCGCACCGGATCTCGCCGCCGGCGAATACGTGTTCCTGGAGGTCGAGGACACCGGCGGCGGAGTCGCGCCCGAGCTGCAGGCCCGGATCTTCGATCCGTTCTTCTCGACCAAGTTCACCGGCCGCGGACTGGGGCTGGCGGCGGTGGCGGGCATCGTGCGCGCGCACCACGGGGCGATCCGAGTCTCCAGCCAATCGGGACGCGGCGCCGCGTTCCGCGTCGTCCTCCCGCCGGCCCCGGCCGAACCCGCGCCGGCCGGCGCGGCCC
>JAEWNN010000138.1 GCA_023457035.1 Verrucomicrobiota bacterium | reverse complement strand
CGCCGTCCGACTGGACGCCGTTGCGCGACTACACGCCGGCGTTCAAGGGCGCCGGCAAGCCCGACATGGACTTCCGGGACCCGTGGCAGTTCAAGAATTTCCTCGTGAAGGCCGGCGACTGAGGCCGTTCGCGAGTTTGGATCCCGTTTCCCGTCACCGCAGGCCAGGTCGTCCTCGACCTGGCCTCTTCTCCATCCGGGCCACGCGAAACGTGGCCGGCGCCGGATCGTGACCACCGGCGCCCATTGATCCGCTTGCGCCCTCCGCGCCACCCGCTACTCACTCCTTCCCACTTTCCCATCACCACATGATCTCGAAGGCCCAACTCCAGAAGCTCGCCCAGGAACACGGCACGCCGCTCTTCATCGTCGACCACGACGAGCTCCGGAAGAACTACCGCACCTTCAAGCGCCACCTGCCCCGCGTGCAGGCCTACTTCGCCGTGAAGGCCAACTCGCTCCCCGAGATCGTGCAGACGCTCTTCAAGGAGGGCGCCAGCTTCGATGTCGCCTCGATGCCCGAGTTCAACACGGTGTATGAGAACATCAAGGGCATGCCGGCCAGGCAGCGGCAGGACTGGATCTGGGACAAGATCATCTACGCCAACCCGATCAAGCCGGAGGCCACCCTCGAGCAGCTCGACAAGTACAAGCCCCTCGTGACCTTCGACAACGTCGAGGAGATCCACAAGATCAAGAAGCACGCGCCCAATGCCGGCCTCGCCCTCCGCCTGAAGGTCCCCAACACAGGTGCGATGGTCGAGCTGTCCTCGAAGTTCGGCGCCTCGCCCGGCGAGGCCGTCGACATGATCCTCGAGGCCGACCGCGTCGGCCTCACCGTCGAGGGCGTCAGCTTCCACGTCGGCAGCCAGACCACGAACTTCGAGAACTACGTCCAGGCGCTCGCGCTCACGGCCAACATTTTCAAGGAAGCGCAGGACCGCGGCTACAAGAAGATGAACCTCGTCGACATCGGCGGCGGTTTCCCCGCGCCGTATGACGCCACCGTGAAGCCGTTCCGCGAACTCGCGAAGGTCATCAACACCGAGATCGACCGCCTCTTTCCGAAGGACATCGAGATCCTCGCCGAGCCGGGCCGCTTCATGGTCGCCACTGCCGGCTACGCCGTCTCGCGTGTCGTGGGCAAGGCCATCCGCGACGGCAAGCCGTGCTACTACATCAACGACGGCGTCTACCACACGTACTCCGGCGTCATCTTCGACCATCTCCACTATCCGATCAAAGCCTTCAAGAAGGGCGCCACGCAGCTCAGCGCCGTTTTCGGCCCGACCTGCGACGCGCTCGACGTCGTCTCGATGGCCGAGAACCTTCCCTCGCTCGAGCGCGGCGACCTCGTCTACAGCGAGAACATCGGCGCCTACAGCGCCGCCTCGTCGACCTACTTCAACGGCATCCCCCCCGCCAAGATCGTGCACGTGAATCGGTGATGGGGGCGGCGTTGTCGCCGGTGGCAGACTATTCCTTCCTCAGTGGACCTTCCCCCGCGCACCTACGAAGTCCAAGCAGGCTACAGCCTTGGACTCCTGGAAATGGAGGCTGTTGTCGAATGGGCCGTCGAAGCACTTGCCGCCGGCTTTGACTCGCGTAGCCTGCGAATACTCGCCGGCCTTGAGCCACCACATGATCCCGAAGAAATCCGCCGGCTCTATGCGGCGGCTTTCGTTGAGATTGGGATTTCTCCCCTTTCCCAAGAAGCGCACATCCGCTTCTTCATTGCTTCAGTTTTGCGGGGAATGCTGAGTGGAGAGCTCGGGAGCAAAGCTGCATTGGAGCGGCTTGCCGATCTCCACATCGCGCGTGGCTATGATCGTGAATTGGCGGACTTCTATCGCCTGTACCACGCGAAGTGGGATTTGGAGTCTCAGGAGGTCCAATGGTACTGGAGCGGCGCCGACCGATCGAATATCGAACACTTGATCGAGACGTATGCGAAGCGATGGCTAGAGAACCACGATCACGGGAAGGTTTCCTGATCACGGTGGGAAATGCCAATCTTCCGATGGGTGACTAGCCGCCGGACCTTTTCTTCCCATCCTGTTGCGCCGTTTTCCTTGGTGGCAAAACCGCCGCCACTCGCTATCGCTGTCCCTTCCGTTTTTCACCGTCTCGTTGTCTTCCATCACCATGCGCTCCGACATCATCAAGAAAGGCTTTGAACGCGCTCCGCACCGCAGCCTCCTCCGCGCCACCGGCGTGATCGAGTCCGAGGCCGACTTCGACAAGCCGTTCATCGCGATCTGCAACAGCTACATCGACTGCATCCCCGGCCACGCGCACCTCAACGAGATCGGCCAGCTGGTGAAGCGGCTCGTGCGCGAGGCGGGCGGCGTGCCCTTCATCTTCAACACCATCGGCGTCGACGACGGCATCGCCATGGGACATTCCGGTATGAAGTACTCGCTGCCCTCGCGCGAGCTCATCGCCGACAGCGTCGAGACGATGCTCCGCGCCCACTGTTTCGACGGCATGGTCTGCATCCCGAACTGCGACAAGATCGTCCCGGGCATGATGATGGCCGCCCTGCGCGTGAACATCCCCACCGTCTTTGTCTCCGGCGGCCCGATGGCCGCGGGTATCGCGCACACCGACACCGCCAGCGAGCTCCCCGCGCACCTCCGCCCGGTCGACCAGAAGAGCGATCTCATCTCCGTCTTCAAGGGCGTGGGCGCGCTCCAGACCGGCAACATCACCGCCGAGGAGCTCCTGAAGATGGAGCAGTCCGCCTGTCCGACCTGCGGTTCCTGCTCGGGCATGTTCACCGCCAACTCGATGAACTGCCTGTGCGAGGCGCTCGGCCTCGCCCTCCCGGGCAACGGCACCATCCTCGCCGTCTCCAAGGAGCGCGAACAGCTCTACCGCCGCGCCGCCGCCCAGATCGTCGAGCTCGTCAAACGCGACCTCAAGCCGCGCGACATCGCCACCCTCGAGGCCTTCGACAACGCGCTCTGCCTCGACGTCGCCATGGGCGGCTCGACCAACACCGTGCTCCACACCCTCGCCGTCGCGCGCGAGGGCGGCATCGAGTACGACATCGCCCGCATCGACGCCATCTCCCGCCGCATCCCCTGCCTCTGCAAGGTGTCGCCGTCCTCCGATTACCACATCCAGGACATCCACCGCGCCGGCGGCATCCACACCATCCTCGGCGAGCTGAAACGCCTCGGCGCGCTCAAGACCGAGTGCCTCACCGTCACCGGCAAGACCCTCGGCGAGAACATCGACGCCTGGGACCTCCGTGCGCCCACCTGCACGCCCGAGGCGCGCATCGCCTACGTGTCCGGCGCCTCCGCGCTCGTGCTCGACCCGGCCGACAAGATGGGCCCCGCCGCCCGCACCGCGAACGGCAACCTCATCCCGAAGCCGATGCTCTTCCACCCGGCCGACGACCGCGCGATTGCCCTCTGGCGGTTCGCGGCCGCCTTCAACGCCAACGACGCCGCGGCCTGCGGCGTCGTCTTCGGCGCGAAGGGCGAGCTCGAGGTCGACGCCGAGAACACTTGGCGCGGCGCCGCCGAAATCGAGGCCGGCCTGAAGCCGAAGTTCGTCGAGTTCCGCGGCCTCGTCCGCGCCGAGCTGGGCGAAGTCCGCGGCACGCCCGTGCTCGTCATCTGGAAGTACGAGAAGACCGGCGCGAAGCAGATCGCCTGCCTCCTGCGCGCCCCGCGTCTCCATGCCGCGGGCACCATCGCCCGCGCCACACACGACTACGACCCGAAGAACTTCGCCGTCGCCAAGCCCGCCGGGCTCATGCCGTACGACCCGGCGTTCCGCTTCGACGCGCAGCACTGCATCCGCTCCGCCGACCGCGCCTACACGGCCGACGGCGGCCTCTCCATCCTCTACGGAGACCTCGCGCCCGAGGGTGCCGTGGTGAAGACCGCCGGCATCTCGGACGCCTTCAAGGCCAACTGCGGCCCCGGCTTCGTGTTCGAGGGCCCGGTGGTGATCTTCGAGAGCCAGGACGACGCCTGCGCCGGCATCCTCGCCGGCAAGGTGAAGGCCGGCGACATCGTCATCATCCGCAACGAAGGCCCGCGCGGCGGCCCCGGCATGCAGGAGATGCTCTCGCCCACGAGCTACATCGTCGGCATGGGCCTGGGCGACAAGGTCGCGCTCATCACCGACGGCCGCTTCAGCGGCGGTACCGCCGGCGCGTGCATCGGCCACGTTTCGCCCGAGGCCGCCGAGGGCGGCCCGATCGGTCTGCTCCGCGACGGCGACCGCCTGCGCATCGACTTCCCCGGCCGCCGCATCGACATCTTGGTCGACAAGGCCGCGTTCGAGGCGCGCCGCGCCGGTTGGCAGCCCGTGACGCGCGAGCTCAACGGCTGGCTTGCCCGCTACCGCAAGCTCGTGACCAACGCCAGCAAGGGTGGCGTGCTGAGCTGAGGATTGGTTTCCCGATAAGCCGCCGGTCTCAAAAGGGGACCGGCGGCTTTTCTTTGTCAGGGTTCGCCGCGCAGTTCCGCCAGTCGCGTCCACAGTTCGCGGTTTCTTGGCTCGCTGATCCAATCCGCAATCTCCGGCGCTTTCGCGAGCTGTCGGAGCGAATGGTGCCGTCCCGCCAGCTGCTTCGCCGTAACCACGCCCACGCGCGGGATACCGAGCCCGGCGACCACGCGCCAGAGCTCGGCGCGCTTGCTACGCGCGATGGCTTTGAGCAGTGCGCCGGCCTTCTTGTCGCCGATTCCTGGCAACGCCACGAGCTGTTCGCGGTGCAGCCGGTAGAGATCGCTCGCGTCGCGCACGAGCCCGCGCGCGACGAGCGTGGAGACCGTCGCCGGGCCGAGGCCTTTGATTTCCACGCAGTCGGCGAAGTGCCCGAGCCGCGCGCGGACCTTCGCCGCGCAATACTCGTTCGGACAGCGCGCCTCGGTGCGCCCTGCGCTGAACACCGCCGGCGTGCCGCACTCCGGGCAGTTGGCGGGAAACGCGTACGCCGCGCTCTCCGGTGGGCGCTGCGCGCGGTCCACTGCGACGATCTGCGGGATGATCTCGCCGGACTTCTCCAGCACCACGCGGTCGCCGATCCGCGCACCGAGCCGTGCGAGTGCGGCCGGGTTGTGCAGCGACGCGCGGGTGACCGAGCTGCCGGCGAGCGCCACGGGCTCCAGCTCCGCCACTGGCGTGAGCCGACCGGTGCGGCCGACTTGGATGGTGATCGCGCGCAGGCGGGTGGTAGCGCGCTCGGCGGTGAACTTGTACGCCAACGCCCAGCGCGGCGCGGCGTCGCTTTCGCCGAGCTGCCGGCGCAAGGCCACGGCATCGACCTTCGCCACGGCGCCATCGATCGGGTACGCCAGCGTGCGCCGCTCGGCACCGAGGGCCTGCACCGCCTGCCAGAGAGCGTCGGCGTTGGTGGCGACACGCGTACGGTCGATCACCGGCAGGCCCCAGCGGCGCGCCTGCTCGTGGAAGGCCCGTTGCGACTCCGGCGCGGCGCTCACCGGTTCGCAGGCGCCCCAGTTGTAGAATACGACATCGAGCGCGCGGAGGTCCGTTTCCTCGGGTGCGAGCTGCTTGAGGATGCCGGCGGCAAGATTGCGCGGGTGGGCGGCCGGCTCCTCGCCCGCGGCCTCGCGCTCGCGGTTGAGCCGGGCGAACTGCACCCAGCCCGCGTACACCTCACCGCGCAGCTCGATGAGGTCCGGAATCGCATTCGCCGTGCCATCGGGCCCGCGCGCCACGAGTTGTGGCGGCAGCGACCGGATGCGGCGCGCCACCGTTGTGACGTCGTCGCCGCTGGTGCCGTTGCCTCGCGTGAGCACGCGCACCAGAGCGCCGCGCGCGTACGTGGCGCTGAAGGCGGCGCCATCGACCTTCGGTTCGATCACGAGGGCGACGCCGGCGCTGCTATTGTGCGCGGTCATGCCCGCATGCCACGCACGCAGCTCCGCTTCCGTGTAGCTCTTGGCGAGCCCGAGCATCGGGGCGCGATGGGGGAGGCGTGCGAAGCCGTCGGTGTGGTCGTCGCCGAGTGAGGGCAACGGAGGGACCGCGGCGGCCTCGGCGGAGTGTTCGCGCTCGAGGGAGGCGAGCTCGCGCTTGAGCGCATCGTAGGCGTCGTCGGTGATCTCCGGAGCAGCGTGCCGGAAATAGAGTTCGTCGTGGTGGGCGATCTCGGCGCGGAGCTCGGCGATGCGGGCGCGGGCGGTTTCGTTTGGCAGCGTTTCCGCGCACAGCGCGGACGCGAACAGGAGCAGAAGGGCCAGCACGGCGGTGTGGGGCCACGCGGGCCGGCCGCCAGGGGTGTGGCAGCCGTTCATGGGCCGGAGGCTGGTCACAGATCTCCGGCGACGCCAGCGCGGAAACGGGCGAACGAAACATCGGACCGACAGAAGATAACGAAGGAAACAAAGAGCAGATACCCGGCATGAAACCTTCTCCCCGGATGGGCGCAGAGAATCTATCTTCTTCCGGCAGCACCTTCGTTCTCTTCGTTACCTTCTGTCGCCTTCTGTACTCTGCCGATCGGCCCGGCCGATCCCCACGCTTGACCTGCCGGCCCCCGGCGCGGTTTGGTCTTCCTCCTGCCGCACGCAGCCACCACATGAGCCTCGAGCAAAAACGCGCCGACCTGATCGAGACGATCGGACTCCTCCCCGACGGCGAGGAGCGCCTCGCCTACCTGCTCTCGCGGGGGCGCAAGTTTCCCCCGCTGGAGGCGAACCTCAAGACCGAGGACCGCCTGCTGCCCGGCTGCGTCTCCCAGCTTTGGCTCGTGCCCGAGTTTCGGGACGGGCTCTGTTACTTCCGCATGGATGCCGACGCGCTCATCACCAAGGGCATCGCGGCGGTCGTGTGCTCCTTCTACAGCGGCGAGAAGCCGACCGACATCATCGCGATGGAGACGGATTTTCTTGGCGAGGTCGGCATCACCCAGGCGCTTTCGCCCAACCGGGCCAACGGGCTCGCCAGCCTGCGCCAGCGCATCAAGGCCTTCGCCCAACACTGCCTCGCGCAGGGTTGAACGGCGGCAGATCTTGAACTTGCGCGCAGGGTGCCTGCTCCTCTGAACGCTGCTCATGGACCCGCGCCCCTCGCCAAAGCCACAAGCCCGCGGGCAAGGCGTTCCCCCCAGCCGGCAGCCCTGCGACCGCGACTGCGTGCATTTCGAGGAGTTGCCGGCGTTGCCCGACTGGGGCTGGTGCCGCGATCCCGGCTGTCCGTTCCGGCAGGGCTTGGTGCGACCCGGCACCGAGTGCCCGCGCTTCTCCGTGCGCCCCTTCCACGCGGGACATTGAAGATCGCGAGGCGACCGCGCCGCAGGGCGTCTAGACGCTGTCCGGCGGTGTAGCGGTCCGCCGCTTCCGCAGCGGCAGATCCTTCCACGTGCCGTGGATCGCGAGGTAGCCGAGCGCTCCGCCGACCAGTCCGAGAATGACGGCACCGAGGTAGAGCGACGTCATCGCGTCGCCGGTGAAGACGTGGCGTGGCGCGTGCGTGATCTCGAACCACGTGTCGCCGATCGCCCGGCCGCGCACGACCTCCCCGACGAAGTAGCAGGCGGGCAGTTGGATCGGTGCAGTGAGCGGCGAAGAGAGGAACTGGAGCGCGATCGCCACCAGCAGATTGGCGCGGAAGAAGAGTGCGATCGCGGCGGCGATGAGCGACTGGAAGGGGAGGAAGGGCACCATCGTGACCGGAAACCCGATCAACCACGCGCGGGCGATCGACTCGCGCGTGGGTTTCCAGAGCGCCTTGTCGAGGATCCGGTCGCCGAGTCGCCGGTGCAGGAAACCTCCGTGCAGCCGCTTGCGGGTGAGCTGCCGGCGATGGAACCAGCGGAAGGCTTTGAGCGAAAGGCGCATCGATCAGGCCGGCGGCGGGGCGGCGGGGGCCGGTTGGCGGGTGAGGATCACCTTGTCCACGCGGTGGCGGTCCATGTCGGCCACCTCGAACTTCCAGCCCTCGCACAGGAACGACTCGCCGGCCTTCGGGATGTGCGCGAGGCGGTCGGTCACGAAGCCGCCGAGCGTCTCGAAGTCCTCGTCCTCCTCGCCCGGCAGGGCGGCGATACCGAAGCGCCGGTGCAGCTCCGGCAGCGGCATGAAACCGTCGACCAGCCAGGAGCCGTCGTCGCGTTGCACGGCGTCGGGCGCGTGGCGGTCGCCCGGCTCGGGCAGGTCGCCGACGATCGCCTCCATCACGTCGATCAGGGTCACCAGCCCCTGGATGCTGCCGAACTCGTCGGTGACGAGCGCGAGGTGCTTGCCGGACTTCTTGAACGTCTCGAGCAGTTGCACGGCGGTGATCGTGGCGGGCACGAGCAGCGGCGGCGTGAGGTGGTGGCGGATGTTGTTGGGCAGGCCGATGGCGGAGTTGGCCCAGAGCGCCTTCACGGCGACCATGCCGATGACGTTGTCGCGCGTGCCCTCGTAGACGGGGAAGTGCGAGTGGCCGCTGGTGACGATCTTGCGCCAGTTGACCTCGTCGGCGTCGGCCACGTTGAGCCACACGATGCGGGTGCGGCGCGTCATGATCGTGGTGACGGGGCGCTCGTCGAGGCGGAGCACGCCTTCGACCATCGCGCGCTCGGCCTTGTGGAAGACGCCCGCGGTGGTGCCCTGTTCGATGAGGTGCGAGATCTCCTCCTCCGAGGGCGGCGCCTCGACGGGGCGGCCGAGCCCGAGGAGCTTGAGCACGCCGTTGGAGGAGACGGTGAGCAACCAGACGAAAGGCGCGGCCAACCGGGTCAGTCCGGTCATCGGGAGCGCGATCGCCATCGCGCGCCCCTCGGGGTTGCCGAGGGCGATGCGCTTGGGGACGAGTTCGCCGATGATGAGAGAGAAGTAGGTCAGCAGCGCCACCACCGCGAAGAACGCGATCCGGTCGGCGTGGGGCGCAAGGGCGGGCGCCTGGGCGACGAGGCCGGCGAGCTTTGCAGTGAGGTTGGTGCCGGCGAAGGCCGCCGACAGGACGCCCACCAGCGTGATGCCGATCTGTACTGCGGAGAGGAACCGGTCGGGCTGCTCCGCCAGCGCCAGCGCGGCGCGGGCCTTCACGGAGCCCCGCTCCGCCTCGGCCTTCAGCCGCGCCTTGCGCGCGGAGACCACCGCGATCTCCGCCATGGCGAAGACGCCGTTGGCCAGCAGGAGCAGGAAGATGATGAGCAGCTCGACGAGGATCGGCATCGGTGGGCGCGGAGGAAAGAGGGTCCAGTAACGCAGGCGCGGAAAGGATGTCAAACGATGCAGCCCGCCCAGTCGACAGCGGGGAGCAGGGCGGCGATCAAGCGCTTGCTATTTCGCGGATCCGCGAAACAATGGGCGGCCAACATGACCGCCGTCACCGCCAAGCAGCGCAAGGAGCGCGCCGCGATCTTCAAGGCCCTCGGCCACCCGGCCCGGCTGCGTATCGTCGAGGAGTTGCTCGGCGGCGAGCGCTGTGTGTGCGAGCTGGTCGACGTGTCCGCCGGCGGCTGGTCGACGGTCTCGCGCCATCTCTCGGTGCTGAAGTCGGCCGGGGTGGTGGAGGACGAGAAGCGCGGCCTGCAGGTCTACTACCGGCTGGCGCTGCCCTGCGTCGGCACCTTCCTCGACTGCCTGGGCAACGGCGTGGCGACGGCCAAGGCGGGCGCCGCCTCGTGCGCCTGCGGGCGGTGATCGGCTTGCCTTATATTTCGCAAGAACGCCAAACAGCGGACCAATTCCCATGGATCAGAAGAAAGAATTCACCGTCCTGGCCTGGATGGCCGCGGTCTTCGCCGCCGTCTACTTCATGCCGCTGGGCACGCCGCGCTTCGACGGCGCCGTGGCCGAGGCGCTGGCGTTGACGAAATGGTACGCGCAGGAGCACGTGATCCTCTGCCTGCTCCCGGCGTTCTGGATCGCGGGGGCCATCGGCGCCTTCGTCTC
>JAEWNN010000137.1 GCA_023457035.1 Verrucomicrobiota bacterium | reverse complement strand
GCATGGATCGCGCGGCGCTCGTGACGATCACCGCGCTGAGCGCCGCCACGGCGACGGCGTTGATGGCGCTGATGACGAACTATCCGATCGCGCTCGCGCCGGGCATGGGGATCAACGCGTTCTTCGCGTTCACGATCTGCCTCGGGGCCGGCGTGCCGTGGGCGCAGGCGCTGGGCATGGTGTTCGTCAACGGCTGCCTCTTCCTGCTGCTCTCGCTCACCGGCGTGCGCGAGAAGATCGTCGATTCGATCCCGTATCCACTCAAGATCGCCATCACCGGCGGTATCGGGATATTGATCGCGTTCCTCGGGCTGAAGAACGGCGGGGTGGTGGTGGCAAGCCCGGCGACGTTCATCACCCATGGCGACTTTGCCGGCGCTCCGGTGGCGCTATGCCTCGCGGGCCTCCTGCTCACGGTGGTGCTGGTGGCGTGGCGCGTGCCCGGCGCGATCGTGCTGGGCATGGCGGCGGTGACGTTGGCCGGCACGCTGGTGCCGGACGGTAAGGGCGGGATGGTAACGCAGATGCCGGCGCAGTGGTTCTCACTGCCGGCTTCGCCCGCGCCGCACCTGCTCAAGCTCGACCTGAGCTTTCTCGGCAGCGGCGCGGCGTTCCTGAAGATGCTGCCGCTCATCCTCACGCTGCTGCTCGTCGACCTGTTCGACAATATCGGGACGCTGATCGGCGTGACCAAGCGCGCCGGCTTCCTCGGCGCCGACGGCAAGCTGCCGAAGGTCGGCCGCGCGTTGGTGGCCGACTCGATCGCGGCGATCCTCAGTTCGCTCTTCGGCACGTCGACAGTGGTCAGCTACGTCGAGTCGTCGTCGGGCGTGGAGGCCGGCGGTCGCACGGGGCTGACGACGCTCACGACGGCGGTGCTGATGCTGGTGGCGCTGTTCCTCACTCCGCTGATCCTGGCGGTGCCGACGGTGGCGACTGCGCCGGCGCTGGTGGTGGTGGGCGTCTTCATGCTCCAGTCCGCCGCCGAGATCAAAATGGACGACTTCACGATCGCGGTGCCGGCGGTCCTCACGATCATCGCGATTCCGCTGACCTTCAGCATCGCCCAGGGGATCGGGCTGGGGGTGATCGCGGCGGCGGCGCTGGCGCTCGCCACGGGCAAGCCGCGTGGGGTCACCCCGGTCGCTACGTGATCGCAGCGATGTTCTTCCTCGAGTTCTTCCACGTCTTCCCGTTCCACGGCTGAGGCCTGCGGCCGGGGGAGGTCGCCCGGGGCGGAGGGGGGCGCCGCCGTTCCTGCCGGGTGAGGAAGGAGACGGGGCGGGTTCTCGCGCACCGGCGCAACGGGGTGAGCACCGGTGTCGACGCAGATGCCTTGGCCGGGAGATTCGCCCCATCCCGGTCGTGGTCGCGGTGCCCGTGGCATGGTCGGTCACCCATACCTGGCACGGAAGAACCTGCGGCCGATGGGTCCTGAACTGCCGGTGGTGGGGGGGAGCCCAAGGGGCCTGATGCATTCAACTCCATAGTTTGAGGGACGCGGAGGCTCCCAGTACTACTGCGAGCACGCGCCGCCGGTTGATCTCCGGCGCCGCACTTCCACTATCCGCGCCCCATGCAGTCCCCTATGCGTTTGTGTTTCCTCTTGGCTCTCACCTCCTGCTCCCACCTTCTCGGCGCCGATGTCGCGGTGAAGGTGACCGACAAGAACTACCTCGATGACCGGGGGTTCAGCGTGTTCCTGTACGACAGCACGTACCACCCGGTCTTCGTCGACCAGAAGAATACGGCGATGGAGATGATCCTCCACGGCCAGCGGATCGCCACCAACGGCGACGTGCGCCTGATGCCCACCCCCGAGCAATGGGATCTGGTGGCGACCCTCAAGGGCCGCCAGGCCGACAAGGAGGGCAACCGCCTCACCGCCGACCTCGCCTTCCCGACATTTGATCTTGGCTACACCCTCGAAGTCGCGGCCGAGCCCGGCGGTGTGCGGGTCAGCATCAACCTCGACAAGCCGCTGCCGGAGAAACTCGCCGGTCGGGCCGGCTTCAACCTCGAGTTCCTGCCCTCGCTCTACATGGGCAAAGCCTACCTCGTGGACGGCGCCACGGCGGGTCTCTTCCCGCGCACGCCCGAGGATCCGATGATCCAGGTGCTCCCGTTGGCCGACGAGCCGAAGAAGGCGTACTACCTCGAAGACTGGGACAAGGCCAAGGGCTACACGCAGCCGCTGCCGTTCGCCTCGGGCAAGACCATCACCCTCGGCGTCGATGACCCGCAGGCCCGCGTCAGCGTCACCTCGGAGACCGCGGACCTCCTGCTCTTCGACGGCCGCAGCCGCGCGCAGAACGGCTGGTTCGTGCTGCGCTCCCTGATCCCAGCCGGCAAGACCAAGGACGCGATCGTGTGGCACATCCGGCCCGACGTGATCCCGAACTGGACGCGCCCGCCGATGATCGCGCACAGCCAGGTCGGCTACGCGCCGGGGTTCTCCAAGGTGGCCGTGCTCGAGCTCGATCCGAAGTTCAGCGGCCCGCGGACGGCCAAGGTGCTTCGCCTCCTGGCGGACGGTTCGTACACCCAGGCGTTCGAGGGGCCGATCACGCCCGCCACCCCGTGGCTGCGCTATGTGTATTCCAAGTTCGATTTCACTCCGGTCCGCGAGTCCGGCCTCTACGTGATCGAGTACGCCGGCCAGCGCACGGCGGCGTTCCCCATCGCCAAGGACGTCTACGCCCACAGCTGGAAGCCCAGCCTGAGCCACCACATCGCGATCCAGATGGACCACGTCTCCGTGCGCGAAGGCTACCGCGTGTGGCACGGCGCCTCCCATCTCGACGACGCCATCCTCGCTCCCGTCGTTGGCGAGCAGTTCGACGGCTGGAACCAGGCCACGGCCACCGACGGCAAGTTCAAGGGCGGCGACCGCATCCCCGGCATGAACGTCGGCGGCTGGTACGATGCCGGCGACTTCGACCTCGAGGAACCGGCGCAACTCAACGTGATCCAGAGCCTCGCGCTCGCGTACCGCGAGTTCGACCTGCAGCACGACCAGCTCTCGGTCGACGAGGCGGCCCGCGAGGTCGAGCTCCACCGGCCCGACGGTGTCCCGGATGCTGTGCAGCAGGTCAAACACGGCGTCTCCTACATCTTGGCGCAGTTCCGCGCCTTCGGCCATTCGATCCGCGGCACGCACGAGCCGGACCTGCGCCAGTATACACACTTGGGTGACGGCGCGACGAAGACCGACGGCCGCATCTACGACCCGAACCTCGGGCCCAACGAGGTGAAGGGCGATTACTCGGGCCGGCCCGACGACCGCTGGATCTTCTCCACCACCAATCCGTTCTTCCAGTGGCAGGCCGTGGCAGCGCTCGCGGCGGCGGCCGATACCCTGAGAGGGTGGGACGAGGCCACGGCCAAGGAGTGCCTCGAGACGGCGATCAAGACCTGGAACGACGAGAAGGCCAATCCGACGCCGTTCCCCAAGGGCTCGCATTTTGGCGGCGATCCGGAAGGCGCGCCCGCCGCCGGCGTGCTGGCCGCGTCCCAAGGAGTGGTCTCCGGGGCCCAGCCGGGCATCACAGTCGCAACCCCGAGCCCGGACGCGGCACCCGCGCCGACGACTCCGCCGCCCCCCTCGCGCTGGGCTCGCATGCGCGTGGGAATGGACTGGGCTGCGGCAGTGGAACTGACGATCGCCACAAAGGGCGCCGAGCCCTACAAGTCGCGGCTCAAGGAGCTGCTTCCGCAGATGATCGACGCCGAACAGCTCGAGTTCCGCGGCTGGATGGCCGTGCGCGCGCTGCCAT
>JAEWNN010000136.1 GCA_023457035.1 Verrucomicrobiota bacterium | reverse complement strand
GGGCGGCCGGATGCCCCTTGGCGAGGTCGGCGGCGTGCGCGGCGATCTTGTAGGCGATCACGCCGGCGCGCACGTCGTCCTTGTTCGGCAGGCCGAGGTGCTCCTTCGGCGTCACGTAGCAGAGCATCGCGCAACCGTGCCAGCCGATCATCGTGGCGCCGATGGCGCTGGTGATGTGGTCGTAGCCGGGGGCGATGTCGGTGGTGAGCGGCCCGAGCGTGTAGAACGGCGCCTCAGCGCACCACTCGAGCTGCTTCTGCATGTTTTCCGCGATCATGTGCATCGGCACATGGCCGGGGCCCTCGTTCATCACCTGCACGTCCTGTTTCCACGCACGCTGCGTGAGCTCGCCCTGCGTGAGCAGCTCGCCGAACTGCGCGTCGTCGTTGGCGTCGGCGATGGAGCCGGGGCGCAGACCGTCGCCGATGGAGAAGGCCACATCGTAGGCCGCCATGATCTCGCAGATCTCGTCCCAGTGCGTGTAGAGGAAGTTCTCCCGGTGGTGCGCGAGGCACCACTTGGCCATGATCGAGCCGCCGCGGGAAACGATGCCGGTCATGCGCCGCGCGGTGAGCGGCACGTAGCGCAGTAGCACGCCGGCGTGGATCGTGAAGTAGTCGACGCCCTGCTCGGCCTGCTCGACCAACGTGTCGCGGAAAATATCCCACGTGAGCTCCTCGGGCCGGCCGCCGACCTTCTCGAGCGCCTGGTAGATCGGCACGGTGCCAACGGGCACGGGGCAATTGCGCAGGATCCACTCGCGGGTCTGGTGGATGTTCTTGCCCGTGGAGAGATCCATGAGCGTGTCGCCGCCCCACTTCACCGACCAACGCATCTTCTCGACCTCCTCGTCGATCGAGGAGGCGACGGCGCTGTTGCCGATGTTGGTGTTGATCTTCACGAGGAAGTTGCGACCGATGGCCATCGGCTCCGCCTCGGGATGGTTGATGTTGGCCGGGATGATGGCGCGGCCGCGGGCGACCTCGCTGCGCACGAACTCCGGCGTGATCTCGCGCGGGATGGCGGCGCCGAAGTTCTGGCCGACGTGCTGGCGGAAGAGCGAGTTGCGCGGGCCCTGCTCGGTCATCTCCAGCAACTCGCGCGAGCTCTGCAGACGCATGTTCTCGCGGATGGCGACGAACTCCATCTCCGGTGTGATGATCCCGCGGCGCGCGTAGTGCATCTGCGTGACGCAGGCACCGGGCTTGGCGCGCAGGGTGGCGCGGTCAGCGCGGTCGAAGGGCTTGAGCGGGTTGCGTTTCCCGTCGCGTTCGGCCTGGTCGCGGTGCTTGGCGGAAAGGTAGCCGTCGTCGAGCGGCAACACGGCGCGGCCGGCGATGGGCTCGGTGTCGCCGCGCTCGGCGATCCACGCGGCACGCAGGGCCGGCACGCCCTTGGTCGAGTCGCCGTGGAACGCCGGGTCGCCCCACGCCCCGGCGGTGTCGTAAACGCGGACGGAGTCGTTGGGCATCTCGGTGCCGTCGGGCAGGCGCGTGGGCGTGAGCGTGATCTCGCGCATCGGCACGCGCAGGTCGGGACGCGAGCCCGGGAGATAGACACGGCGGGAGCCCGGGAAAACGGTGTGCCCGGTGGGATCAGTGGTAGCGGCGGTCGAGGACATGGTGGCGGAGGGTTGTCGATCCGCCCGGCCCCAACGCAGGGAGCCAGAGTCCTCGGGCGTGGCCCAAGTCCTGTTTTCCCTACGGCGTGGCTAGACGCATCAGGTTCGAAGGCTTGAGCGACGGAACGTGTCGCGATCTCAACCCAGCGCCCTGGGTTCACCTAAACGAGGTGCGCGGAGGGAAACCGTGGTCCGCCGGTTTTTCAACCGCGAATTCCGGGCCGCCCGCCGCTTCGGCCGACCAGTGGCTGCCGGATGCCGAGGTCCGGAAACAGAAAAGGCGCCTCCCGTTCGGGAGACGCCTTGAAAAGGAAAAGACCGCTCAGCGACGCGCGGCCCGGCGACGCCAGAAGGCAAGGCCGAGGAGCGCGCCCGCGCCGATCAGACCGTAGGTTGAGGGCTCAGGGACGGCCTGGGCCGGCCCTGAGCCAAGGGCCAGATCGTCGAGAACAAATTGAGTGCCGACCCCCTGATAACCTTGGTACCGCGTACCGCCCGAGGCCGTAAACTTGAGTTCGTCGATATTCTCAAACCCGATCAACACCTTGGTCGGTTCGGTGGCACTGACGAGAACGGAGAAATCGTAACCGGACACCAGACTCCCATCGCGGAAGCCCTGAAGCTGGATCTGCAAATCGTCGTTCCAAGCACCGGTCAAGAATGCGGACTGCACGGAAAAAGTCGCATCTCCAAGGGCCAAGATCGACGCAGGATGGCCATAGGCATTGAACGCGATGTTCTCGGGTGAGATGATACCCGCGTGATACCCAGAAGGGCTGGGGTACGACAGACCAGTAAGGCGGTAGAAATTATTCCAATTCAGGCCTGCATAGCCCGTGCCGATGGCATAACCGTCGGAGGAGGCAGGGAGATCGTCGAAATCCACGATCTGCGCTTGGCTGGCGACGGCCAACAGCAAGCACGCGAGAAAGGATGTCAGGGTGCGCTTCATGTGTAGTTCTGTTGAGGTGGAGCCAGAATGGTCGACCGTCGGCGAAGTGCCTCCCGTGCCCCCCGGCTTCGCCCAAAGCACTAGATTACTGGACACAGCTGTCAAGATGTACATCTCAACTACACGCTGAACCCGAATCATCACGCAGAAACAGGCTTGCTCTAGGTAGGACGAGGCGTCCCCGCCGAGCGCGCGGCGCACCCGGAGGGTTCGCCCTGCCCACGGACACCTGCACCTTTCGTGCATCATTGCCGAGGTACCGTGAGGATTGGGGCGCTGGACCCCAAGCCTGGCTCCGAGATGACGCGAGAAACGGTCGTTCTCGGGACCCGCAGGAGCAACACGCCGGCCGCGTGCACCGGGTGGCCGGCGGCATCCGTAGTGCCGGGTTTGACCCGGTCGCGGAGGTCGACAACATGACGGGCCCCACCCCTGCCCCGGCCGCCCTTCCCCTCGCTGAGAACATGGACGCCCTTCGCCGCAACGCCCCGCCGACCAGGCCCCGCGCCTTCGCAGGCCTGCTCCTGCTGGGGTTGCTGGCCACCGTCCCCCGCGCAGAGGCACAGGGGTCAGCCGACGCCGGGCCCGGCCCGCTCCCCTCGCTGTCCGAGCTCTCGCTCGAGGACTTGGGGCGCATCGAGGTAACCACCACCACCCAGACCGCGATCCCGATCAGCCGCGCGCCAGCGACGGTGTATTCGTTCTCGGCGGAGGAGATCCGGCTCCGCGGCACCCGGAGCCTGCTCGATCTCGTCAACTTCCAGGTGCCCGGCGCGTTCGTCACCGAGGACGGCGACGAACTCATCGCGGCGTTCCGCGGGGTGGCGGTCGACAACAACTCGAAGGTCCTCTTCCTCATCGACGGCCACAATACGAACCTCCAGTACGCCAAGGGCGCCACCCCGGAGCTCGAGCTCGGGCTGTTGGAGGACATCGAGCGCGTGGAGGTGATCGTCGGCCCCGGCTCGGCGCTGTACGGCTCGGGCGCCACGATCGCCGTGATCAACGTGATCACGAAGGCCCCGCCGGCGGCGGGCCACTCCGGCAGCGCCTATGTCGGGCTGGGCAATGGCGGCACGTTCGTCGCCGACGCGGTCTGGCGCACCCGGCTCGGCAAGGACTGGGCGGTGACCGCGACCGCGGGCGTGCAACGTTCCGACGGCTTCGCCAAGACCAACGCCTCCGGGCGGGACAACTCGCCGCTGAACACCGGGCGGTACCGCCTCAACGCCCGCAGCTCGCTGCGGCTCAACTACGGCGAACACACCGAACTCTACGCCCGTTTCGACCGTGTCTCCCGCGCCGTCTGGAACAACACCGCCAGCGCAACGAAGCCCTCGCCCCTCGACACCTTCGACTATGCCTTCCTCGAGTTCCGCCAGGGCGTGCCGCTCGCCGACGACCTGCTGCTCAAGCTCACGGCCAGCTACGACACCTACTCCAACAGTAAACGCGACCTCGCCACCGGCCTGAAGATCCGCGCCGTGGGCGAGACGCACACCGCCGCCGCCGCCCGCCTCTTCTACACTCCGCGGCCGGCGCTCACCCTCGTCGGCGGCCTGGAGTACCGCCACGATCGCTACGGCGACGACTGGGCGGGCGAGAACTTCAACTTCGCCCCCACCTACGATCCGGCCAACGGGACCTGGAGCGACGTCACGCCCGACTACGCCCACCGCATGCTCACGCCCTACAGCCGCGACGAGCTGGGCGCCTTCGCGCAGGCTTCGTTCGACCTCTCCCCCCGCCTCTCGCTCGTGCTCGGCGGCCGTTACGACTATCAGGAGACGCCCCACCTGTCCGGCGAAGAATCGGTGACGCCGCGCCTCGCCCTGGTCTTCGCTCCGCAGCCCACGCTCACGACGAAGCTGATGTTCACCACCGGATTCCGGCAGCCGATGGCCATCCTCACCACCCCCGACCGGTTCTTCCTCGGCGGCGCCGGACTCTCCACCATCACCAAACCCGAGATCGTGCGCTCCCTCGAGCTGAGCACCGCGTGGCTGGCACGCCCCAACCTCAGCGTGACGCTGAACACGTTCTACAACCGCTTCGTCAACCCGCACAGTCTCACCACCGACGCCGCCACCGGGAAGCTGCTCTTCACGCAGGGCGGCACCGTGGACTTCATCGGCGGCGAGTTCGTCGCGCAGTTCCGCCCGGTCGAGAAGCTCTCCCTCTCGCTCGCCCACCAGCTCGTGTGCCTCGGCGACAAGGTCGACGATCCCTACAACACCTTCCGCGCGCCGACCGGACGCGAGATCATGTTCTACCCGGAGGACGTCACCAAGCTCTCGTGCGACTGGCACTGGAGCCGGCACGCCACGCTGACCCTCGCCGGCTCGCTCGTGTACGACTCACTCGGCTACACCCCCGCCGGCACGATCGCCCGCACGGGCACCTACGGCCTCGTCAACGCCGGGCTCCGGTTCGGCGATCCCCGCCGCCACGGTCAGTGGGGCGTGGATGTTCACAATCTGCTCAACGACAAGACCCGCGTGCCGATGCCCGCCACGGTGGGCCGCCCGAGCGACATGGTGCCCCTGGCCGGCCTGTCGGTGATCGTCAACTACTACCGGGCGTTCTAGCCGGCCTCAGGCCGGCGAACCGTCGCCCTCGGCCTCGGCGGTGCGGCCGGGCGGGGTTGGCTTCGCGGTCGGCGGAGTCTCCGGCGACGTCCGAGGCTCCGCCGGCTTCGGCGGCGCCAGCCGCTCCAGGTCGCGCCGCGCGAGGCCGTATTCGATGAACCCGACAATGCCCGACTGCACGCAGTTCTCGAGTTCGCGCCGCGCCGTCTCCCGGTCGCCGGCGGCGAGCGCCACCTCGCCCAGCGCGAAATACGCCTCGCACTGCTGCTCGGTGGTGCGCAGGTCGAAGGTATCGCGCGCCGCCTGGAGCAATGCCGCCCGGTCGATCTCCCCCAGCAGGTAGCGCTGGATCGGCGCCGGCCAGGCGGCGTCGCGGGCGAGGTTCTGCTGGAGCCAGCCGCGATCCGGGGCATCACGCCGCAGACCGGCGAGATAGCCGAAGATCACCTCGTAGGCGAAGTTGCCGTTGTCGGGCTGCACGGCGCGGAAGAGCGCCTCGGCCTCGGCAAACCGGCCCTCGCCGAACTGGTGCACGGCCAGCGCGTTGCGCAAGTATTCGTCCGTCGGACGCGCTTCCCAGAGGCGCGCGAAGAGCACGTCCGCCTCGGCGGTGCGCCCGAGGCGCGAAAGGAAGACGGCGCGGTCGATCTGCCACGCCAGAACCCGGGGGCGGAGCTTGAGTGCCTCGTCGAGATCGGCGAGCGCGGCGGCGAAACGACCGGCGTGGCTACTGCCGATCGCGCGCAGGCGCAGATGCTGGGCCCGCAGCTCGTCGTTGTCCCCCACCGTCTGGATCCAGAGCGACTCGCGGGCGTATTCCCGCACCGCGTGGTCGGCCAGCAACGGGTGGATCGCCGGGTCCATCCCGTCGAGCACCTCGTCGGGCTGCTCGGGCGGGCGGGTGAGCCGAAACGACGGAACACGGCCGCCCTCGATCCGGGCGAGCAGGCGGTCGGCCTCCACCGGAGGCAGCACCAGCGGCAGGCAGCTGCGCACAAACTCCAGGTCGGCCGGCGCGATGAAGCCGCGCTGCGCGGCCACCGCGCGGCCCGCGATCATCGCCAGCTCGCCGAGCCCCAGCTCGCGGGCCCGGGCGGCGAACTGCACCAGCTCGCGCTGCTCGATCGCACGGGACTCGTCGACCAACCGCGTCCAGAGCCGGCCGAACTCGGCGGCCGCCCCGTGGTCCTCGGCGTAGCGGGCGGCGGCGACCGGGTTGACCCGGCGCAGCTGTGCCAGCGGCTTGGCGACACGGGCACGCACCGCCGGGGCGAGCACGACCGGGGCGTTGTCCTCGGGGGAGACCGAACCGGGCGCGAACCCGGCGCGGCTCTGCAAGAGCACCTCGAGCGCGAAACCGTCGGCCGGCCAGTCGCGCACGATCCGCGCCAGACCCGCCTCGCGGGCGCGGCGCACATCGCCCCACGCCTTCTCGCGCTCGCGCAGCTCGTCGAGCCGGCGGAAGGCGGTCCAGTGGGTGCGGGCCTGCTGCGTGAACCAGAAGACGCGCTCCTGCACATTGAGCGGCAGCGCTTGGGCGCCGACGGTGAGCACCATCGAGGCGCGGAAGACCTCGCCCGCCTCCATCAGCAGGCTGGCGTGGAGCATGAGCAGGCTGGAGTCGCGCGGGTCGAACTCGAACCAGGCGTGCCAATAATTCGGATTCCGCACCGTCAGCCGGTCGACCTCGTCGCCGTCGAGCCGCTCGCGGCCCTCGCGCTTGAGCCGGGCGAAGGCCTCCGCGATGTCGCGCCGCAGCGCGGCCACCCCCGGGGCCTGATCGGCGGGCAGGTTGGCGTAGACGCCGAGGATGTCGTCGACCTCCTCGCGGCCCTCCGTGCGCACGTTGGCCAGCGCCGACTGGAACACGGTCGCGGCAGCGGCGACGGCCGGCGGGGGGCGGGGCGCGGTGGTCGTGCAGCCGGGCTGGAGCGCCGCGACGGCCAACGCGAGCGCAAGCGCGAGGACGGGCCGCCGGGACGTCATGGATGGGATGCGACGCCGGGCGCCGGCGCCACCACGCGGCAGGGCAGCAGGGCCGCATCCTGCATGCCGTGGATGATCTTCTTGTCGGGCGGGCAGAAGGTGGCGAGCGCGCCGCCGAGCCGGACCTGGCCGCCGACGACAAAGTAGTAGGGGCAGAGTCGGAGCCGTCCCTCGTGTTCGTGGGCGTGCCCGTGGGCGTCGAAGAGCGGGTGCTTCTCGCGGCGCGGCTTGCGGTAGCGCTGGAGCAGGTGGAGGTGCGTGGACGCACGGGCGAGCGCGGCGTCGAGCGCCGTCTGCCACTCCTCGCGCGAGCAGTCGCTGCCGAGGGTGACACTGCGCGCGCCCCAGGCGCTCTCGTCGTAGCCGGAGATCTTGATGATGAGGTCGCGCTCCTTCTGCGAGGCGGCGGCGAGCTGGCGCCAGTCGGAGATCGGCCGGCCGCCGACCTGCGGGCCGTCGAGCACGGCGCTGGGCGGCAGCGGCGCGGGATCGATCGCCCACGACTCGGGAATGAGTCCGCGCAGCGTGCGCAGCGCGGTGCGCGAGAGGTTCTCGGCCCAGTAGTCCTGGAGCAGGTGGTGGTGGAAGAGCGCGAGCGCGAGCTTCTCCTCCTGGAATGGCCGCAACGGCGGCGCGATCGCCACCTCGCCGCCCGCCCATGCCTCGAGCAGGTGCTGGGCGCAGGCGACGTTGGCGAGGTCGAACAGCTCGAAGAAACGGTAGACGACGTCGATCCGCTCCGGCGTGCCCTCCGCATCGAAATACACCGCGCCGCCGAGGGGAAAGAGCTGTTCGGGCCGCAGACAGACGACGCGGCGCCCGCGCAGCTGCAACTGCGCAGCGAGCCATTCCATCTCAGGCCGGTAGGTCGCGGCCTCCTCGCTGACGACGAGGGCGATGGAGGGGAGGGCCTTGCCCGGCGCGAAAGCGGCGAGCGCGGCGTAGAAGCCCTCGATCATCGCGTCGCCCTCGCCCAGCACGCCGCCGGTCGGGGCGTAGAGGCGGTTGAGGAAGGCGGTCAGGCCGATGCCGCCGGGCACGGAGTCGAGTTCGGTGAGGGCCCAGCCCTCCTCCGTCAGGAGAAGATCGGGACGCAGGACCGGCGGGAGCGCGCCGCGCTGGCGCGGATCGCGGGCGTGGGCGAGCAGGCCGGGCGGCTTGCCGCGGTCGAGGTATTCGGCGGCCCAGGGCGCGAGCAGCGGTTTGTTGCGCAGGAGATTCTTCCCGGCGTGGGCGCGCAGGTAGAGGTTCTCCAGCGCCTGGTGGAACTCGAGGCAGGCCTGTCCGATCAGCTCCAGCTCGGCGGCCTGCGCGGGCGCCAGCCGCCAGGCCGAGGGCGAGAGCCGCCAGGTCTTGGCCTCGAAAAGCGGCTGCGCGTCGAGCGCGGAGCGGATGGCGGCGTGGGGGAGCATGGGGAGATTGCGGGTTTCGGAAGGCGGATTGCGGAATTCAGATATCGGAGGACCTCACGTTCTCGCTCGCGAGCGGCTTGGTTCGTTTCATTCCGCAATCCGAAATCCGTATTCCGCAATTCCTCAGTCCTCCATCTTGATGTCCTTGTTGCGGTGGCGGGGGCTGCCGGCGCGCAACCAGCCGTTGATGAAGCGGTCGAGGTCGCCGTCGAGCACGGCGTCGACGTTGCTGGTCTCCACACCGGTGCGCAAGTCCTTGACCATCTGATACGGCTGGAGGACGTAGCTGCGGATCTGGCTGCCCCAGCCGATCTCGCCCTTCTCGCCGTAGAAGCGCTCCATCTCGCTGCGCTGCTCGTCGAGTTTCCGCTCGTAGAGGCGGGCCTTGAGCACGCTCATCGCACTGGCCTTGTTCTTGATCTGCGAACGTTCGTTCTGGCAGACGACGACCAGCCCGGTCGGCAAGTGCGTGATGCGCACGGCGGAGTCGGTGGTGTTGACGCCCTGGCCGCCCTTGCCGGAGGAGCGGTAGACGTCGACACGGATGTCGGTGTCCGGGACGTCGATATTGATCTCCTCGTTGATCTCGGCGATCACGTCGACGGCGCAGAACGAGGTGTGGCGGCGTTTGTTGGCGTCGAAGGGGCTGATCCGCACGAGGCGGTGGACGCCGCGCTCGGCCTTGGCATAGCCGTAGGCGTTCTCGCCCTTGATGAGCATGGTGGCCTTGGTGATGCCGGCCTGGTCGCCGGCCTGCACGTCCTGCAGCTCCACGGTGAAGCCGCGACGCTCGGCCCAGCGGTTGTACATGCGGAAGAGGATGTCGGCCCAGTCGTTGGACTCGGTGCCGCCGGCGCCGGACTGGATGGAGAAGATGGCGTTGTTGCGGTCGAACTGGCCGGTGAGGAAGGAGGCGATCTCGAGCTCGTCGAGCTCGGGAACCATCGCGGCCACGGTCGTCTCAAGCTCGTGCTCGTACATCTCCTTCTCCTCCGCCGAGGCAGCCTCGACCAGCTCCAGCATCACGCCGAGGTCGTCGACCTTCTTCTGGAAGGCGACGACGGGAAGGACGGCGCGCTTCAGGCCGTTGAGCTTGGCGATGTGGGTCTGGGCGCGCTCCTGGTTGTCCCAGAACGAGGGGGCGCCCATCTGGCCCTCGAGGGCCTCGATCTCACGCTGCTTTTGTTCGCAGTTAAAGAAACCTCCACAGATGGCCGGCGCGCTTGGTGATGTTGTCGATGTGGGAAAAGGTTTCGGGTGCGATCATGGCGAAGCGTCGAGAACATGCGCCTGCCGCGGCTCGCGCAACCGTGAAGTGCAGCGCGCCGGAGGACGCACTTCTCACGGGGCCAGCAGCGCACGCTCGAACTCCTCGAGCCACGCGGCCAGATCGTCGCCATAGAGCCTTTCGGCATCAGCGAACTCGCCGCCGGCGAGTAGATCCTTCACGTGCGCATCTCCGCCCCTCCGGCGCAGCATCTCGACGACCGCACCAGCCACCGGGTAGGCCCACGTTGGCTCCGTCCCGGGCCACTCCCGCCACAAACTGGCCACCGCAATCGTGCGCACCCCGGCCCGCTGCACCGCCTCCCGCGCGATCCGGAGGCGATCCGCCTCCGGCTGCCCATCGAAAAGAACCGCCACGCCCTCGCCCACCAACCCGGCCGGGGTTCTCGGATGAAACGCATGGTGGTGCAAAACGTGCACGATCTCATGGCCCGGAGTCTGTGCCCGTAGCGCGTGAATCACCGAACACCACGGCACCGCAAACCCAACCTGCGCAAGTCCGGCGCGGCGAGCCGTCGCCTCATCGGGCCACACGTAGAGATCGATCTTCTTGGGCAACTTCGCCGCGAAGAAGGCCTGGTTCGCCGCCAACACCGCTTCCCTCCGCTCGGCAAAACGCGCAGGATCGAGGCCCGCCATTCCCGGCGCGAAATGGATCCGCAGATGCCGAGTCTCATGCGTCGTCCACCCACGATAGGCCGGGCCGTCACCGATCAACAGGAGGAACCTCCCGCCCTCCCTCACGATGGTAGGCGTCGCGGCCTGTTTCACCGCCAAGCGGGCATGCTCCCGCGCGGCTGCACCCTCGCCTTGGGCGAACTCGATCCGGGCCAATTCGAACAGGGCCCAGCCGGTTCGCCAGTTTCCCGCCCGCCCCCTTCGCACCACCTGCTCCAGCCACGGGCGAGCGTCGCGCCACCTCCCGCACCGGACAAGGGCACGCCCCGTGTCGATCTGCAAATCGATGTCCTCGGGCGACCGCCCCAAGGCGGCCAGCCCGTGTTCAGCCGCGCCGGGGAAATCACCAGCCTCGAACAACCGGCGCACCGCGTCGGCATCGTCAGCCGCCAGCCGCGGCAGCCCAGGGCCGATCAGAAAACACAGGAGTAGGGCGGAACACACCGGAGACTTCATATCCTCAGAGCTACGACCGCGGCCGCCTCTCGTGCAATCGCTCCGGGACCAGCGGCGAAACCAGGCAACAGGCGGGATCATCCGCTCCCCACGCCACCGCAAGCACCGCCACCAACCCGGCGGCCGGTTTTCTTGACGCCCCACCGCCCGGGCTGGCATCACCCAGCTCGCCTCTGCACAGCGCCCGGCCACGATCGGCTCCCCCTCGCTGCCTTCTCCCTCCGCTCCGCCATGTCCCGCCCCCGCCGTACTCCCACCCTCTCGATCGCACTGGTCGCCCTGCTGGCCGGCCTCGCCCTCGTCGTCGGCTGCCGTAAACTCGACGCTCCCAGCGCCGCCGCACGCAAGGCCCGCCAGCCCGCCAGCGATCCGCGAGCCTATCTCAACTACATGCGCCCGACCAACATCGGCGCGGCGCTCGTCCCCGGCACCGGCCCTTGGATCGCCCACGTCAACACCGCCGACCTCGACCGGGACGGGCTGATCGACGTGCTCGCCTGCGAGGCCAAGGAGAACAAGATCCTCTGGCTCCGCCAGGTCAGCCGCGGCAAGTTCGAGGAGATCGTCATCGACGACAAGTGCATCGCCCCCGTCCACATCGAGACCGCCGACCTCGACCAGGACGGCGACCTCGACGTCATCGTCTCCAACATGGGGTTCGTCTTCCCCAACAACGACAAGATCGGCGACATCACCATCCTCGAGAACGACGGCCGGCAGAACTTCACCCGCCACGTCGTCATCGCCAACACCTCCCGCGTCACCGACGTGCGCGCCGCCGACTTCGACGGCGACGGCCAGCTCGACCTCGCCGTCGGCCAGTTCGGTTACGACCAAGGCGAGGTCCGCTGGATGCGCCGCACCGGCCCCTGGACCTGGGACACCGCCGAGATCCTCACCGACCTCTCCGGCGACATCAACGTGTGCGTCGCCGACTTCAACGGCGACGGCCACCAGGACATCGTCGCCCTCATCTCCCAGCAGTGGGAAGAAATCTACTACTTCCAAGGCGACGGCAAAGGCCGCTTCACCCGCAAACTCATCTGGGGCTCGACCAACGAGGACTACGGCAGCAGCGGCATCAACCTCTGCGACGTCAACGGCGACGGCCGCGTCGACATCCTCTACACCAACGGCGACGGCTTCGGCCCCGCCGCCACCCCCGGCCCCCGCCCCTGGCACGGTATCCAATGGCTCGAGAACACCGGCGGCGGCACCTTCAAGTACCACCGCATCGCCGATCTCCCCGGGGCCTACAGCCCGGTCGGCGTCGATCTGGACCGCGACGGCAAGATGGACATCGTCGCCGTCGCCGCCTACGCCGACTGGGACAAGATGAACCCGCTCGTCGCCTCGCTGGTGTGGTTTCGCAACGAAGGCCAGGAACGCTTCAGCAAGCGGGTCCTCGCCAGCACGCCCAAGGACCTCATCACCCTGGCCTGCGACGACCTCGACGGCACCGGCGAGCCCGTCCTCGTCACCGGCGGTTTCCCGGTGTACCCGCCGTACGAGAACATCGCCCGCCTCACCCTTTGGAGGAAAAGCCCATGAACAAGAAGACGCTCCTCGTCGGCGCATTCGTCGCGATCCTCGGCGCCGCCGGCGCCGGCGGCTACCTCTGGCACCGCGCGCACCAACAGGCCGAGATCTTCGCCGCCGCCATCCCCGTCGTGCCCGACCTCTCCATGTGGCCCCTGCCGATGCGCCAGCGCGTCGAGGCTGCGGAACGCAAGCTGGCCACCGCCCCGCTCGACGGACTCGCCGAGCTCGCCCGGCTCTACCACGCCAACGGCTTCTTCGCCGAGGCCGCCCAATGCTACGCGGGTCTCCAGAAACTCGATCCCGGCGATGCCCGCTGGTTCCACCTCCACGCCACCATCCTCGCCGGCTACGGTGACACCACCCCCGCCCTCCCCCTCTGGGAACGCGCCGTCGCCCTCGCCCCCGAGTACACGCCCGCCCGCCTGCGCCTGGCCGACGTCTATCTCAAACGCAACGACTTCGCCGCCGCCGCCAAGGAGTACCGCACCATCCTCGCCGAGAAGCCCGACGAGGCCTACGCCACCCTCGGCGTGGCCCGCTGCGAGTTCGAAGCCGGCCGCTGGGCGCAGGCCCGCCAGCTCCTCGAGCCGCTGGTCGCAAGAACCAACTACCAGCTCGGCTACGACCTCATCGTCACCGTCTACGAGCGCCTCGGGATGGAGGACCCCGCCCGCGCCATCCGCGGCCGCATGCGCGACTCCGGCGCCTACCGCGACCCCGCCGACCCCTGGGTCGACGACCTCGCCGACGACTGCTTCGATGTCTACCGCCTCTCGCTCGCTTCCGGCACCGCCCAACGCTACGGCGACATCCCCCAGGCCTTCCGCCGTATCCAGCAGGCCTTGGATCTCGCCCCCAACCAGGCGACGCTGCATTTCCAGTTGGGCAAACTCCACGCCGCCCAACGAGCCTACTCGAAAGCCCGCCAATGCTTCGAGCTCTGCACCCGGCTCAAGCCGGACTTCTCCGACGGCTGGATCCAGTACTCCATCATGAGCGAGACGCTCGGCGACCGCGCAGCCGCCGACCAGGCGACCCTCGACGGGCTGCGCAACTGCCCCAACTCCCCGGGCCTGCACCTGCAGCACGCCCAGCACCTCATCCGCGACAAACGCCATGCCGAGGCCATCCCGGAGTTCGAAGCCTCCATCCGGCTCCGCCCCAACGAGGCCCCCGCCTACCTCGGTCTCGCCTCCGCGTTGATCGCCCTCGGTCGTCGGGAGGAGGGGCTGGCGGCGGTCGACGGCGCGCTCGTCGCCGAGCCCGGCCATCCGCTCGCCATCGGTATCCGGGCCTTCGACGCCATCGAGACAGGCAATGAACTCGCCGCACGGCAATGGCTGCAACGCGCCAAGGAACAGCCCCGTTTCGACCGCCAGCAGATGAGCCAACTCCTAGCCACCTATCGGGATCGTTTCGGCCGCGCGTTCGAGTAGGCCGAACCCGCCCGCCGCCCCGGCGACCAAGTAGGACCGGTCTCCGACCGGTCCCCTCCGGTTTCTCCCCGTCGCTGGGCGACGCCGTCGCTCCGCCCCCCCGCCCCCCCGCCCCCCCCGCAGCCCGCAAAGCCAGCTCACGCGTCGCCGCAGGCCGGGCACATGCGCGCTCGCACATCCGCCCCTGTTCTGCCCCGGATCAGGGATCTCGCTGCGCCACGACGGTCAGGTCGTGCCGCAGCCCTTCGGGCATCCACCGCGTGATCCGCGAGAAGAAACGGCCGGAGCCGCTGCCGAACCGGTAGAGGTTCTCGATGCGCGACTCCAGCACGCGCAGGCCGCACTCCCGGCAGTATGCCAGCAATTCGCTGCGCGTGTATTCGCGGAAATGACCGGGATTGCCAGCGTCCTCGCGCAACCGCTCGAACGGATTGATCCCCCACAGCAGCCGCCAGCGGTTGCGCAGGAACGCCGCGTTCGGCGTCGAGACGATCAGCACGCCGCCCGGCACGAGGCATCGGTGCAAGTAGCGAAGCACATGCCGCGGCGACACGTGGAGGTGCTCAATCACCTCCAGAAAGAGGATCAGGTCGTAGGGTGCCGGCGAGGGGCAGGTCTCGGGTGCCACCGTCGCATTGAGATCCAGCACATGGTGCGCGGCCCCGGAGCCATCGCGGAAACGCGAATCCTCCCACCCCATCGTCTCCACCGTCAGCCCGGGGAACAGCCGCCGCAGGATCACCGTCTGGAACGACGGTCCGACATCCAGCACACGCAGGATCCGTCGTTCCGCGCAGAGTGCGGCGGTCTTCGCCAAGTTGCGCGCGATCCGCTCCGCGTTCTCCCCCCAGTAGCGCTGCGCGTCCGCATCGAGCGTCCGCGCGTAGGCGTCGCCCACGGCTCGAATCTGCACGATGTCGGGAGAACTCATGCGCCTAGCAAGCGCCCCGTCACCTCAGTTTGTCAATTACGGCCGCCGCTTCGCATCCGCCGGCCGCCGCCCGCGCCCGCGCAGGTCCGCCTCCTCCCGATCTCCGAGAAAGTCATCGAGGACTGCGATGTCCTGTCCAAAGAGCGTAAGGACGCCCGCGTGCGCGTCGTGCTCGATGCCTCCAACGATAATCTCGGCGCCAAGATCCGCCGCGCCGAGTTGGACAAGGTCCCGTACGCGCTCGTGCTCGGCCAGAAGGAGGCCGAGGCGCTCGGCGTGTCGGTCCGCAGCCGCGCCAAGGGTGACGAAGGCGTGATCAAGCAGGACGACTTCGTCGCCCGCGTGATCCAGGAGATCGCGACCCGCGCCCTCCCCGAGAAGCGCCCCGGCGACCAAGTAGGACCGGTCTCCGACCGGTCCCTCCGCGCTCCTCCTCGTAGCTGGGCGCCGCAGTCGCTCAGCTCTCCCTTCGCCCCGCGGTCCTCAAAGCCGCGGGGCTTTTCATTCCATCGGTAGGAGCCTGCTTGCAGGCGATCCGCGCGCGGCAAATCACTGGCGCCGAAATCGCCTGCAAGCAGGGCACCGCCATCAGCGGCTGCGCTGAACCCTCCGCGCGACTCCGCTTCGCCACCACGCCAGCCTCACTCCCACTGCGGAAACGCCCCCCCCGCCGCATGCGCGCCCGCTCCCGCCATGCCCGACAGCACCCTCGCCCCCGTCCCCGAGATCCAGCAACGCATCCACTGGGTCCGCCAACGCCGCGTCATGCTCGATGCCGATCTGGCGAAATTCTACGGCGTCGCCACGCGTGAACTCAACAAAGCGGTCTCACGCAATCGCGACCGCTTCCCCGAGGACTTCGCCTTTTATCTCACCCTCGAAGAGACGCAGGCTTTGATGTTCCAACTTGGAACATCAAAGCCCTCCGGCCGCGGCGGTGTGCGCAAACCCGCCCGCGTCTTCACCGAACAGGGCGTGGCGATGCTTGCCGGCGTGCTCCATAGCCAGCGCGCCGTCGAGATGTCCGTCGCCATCGTCCGCGCCTTCGTGCAACTCCGCGAACTCCTCGCCGCCCACCACGAGCTCTCCGCCAAGCTCGCGGAACTGGAGCGCCAGATCGAGGGCCACGACACCGCGATCGCCAACCTCTTCGAAGCCATCCGCCAGCTCCTCGCCCCCGACGGCCCCACCCACCGCCGCCGAATCGGCTTCGGCCAGCCGGCAGCCTGATCGCCTTGCACATCTCCCCGCCAAGTCCGCACTGGAGTGCCGGAGGTGTCGCCGCTATCTTTGGACCAACATGGCGACGCTGTACGAGCTTCAAATCCCCATCGAGACCAAGTACTTGGCGCCAGCCCTCGACCAGTTCCTCCGCCTTTGGGCGATGGCGGACACGACTCCGACCACGAAGGTTCAGCTGCTCGTGATCACCAGTCACCCCGAGCCGATCCGGATGATCGCTTCCGCACTACCGCCCGACCAACGGGGTTTCGCGCCGCTAATCAACAGACACAGCGTCAATCTCACAGCAGTCGAAGCGATGGAGACCTTGGACCCGGGCACCGACTTCACATTCTCGGGCACTATCGTCCCGCCCCTGCGTTCTGCTGAACTCGCCACTCTTCTCGCAAAGCTCCGCGAGCTCAAAGCCGGCCCCTCTCGCCGCACCGCGATTACCATCACCGCCTCCGGCTTCCGCTGGAAGGGAAGCAACGCTTCGGCCACCGGTGACCTACGGCTGATGGACCTGAAGGCGTTCCACCGGAAAACCCGCTTCACGCTCTCGGTCTCGACCAACGCCGGCGAGACTTCCGAACTCGCCGCGATCCGCGCGGCCACCGGCCTGGCGTTCTCCACGCCCAAATCAACCCACACGTACCCTGAACTCGGCGAGCCTTCGTGCACGCTTGAGGAGCGCAGTGACGCCTGTCTTCGCTTCGATCACTGCGTCGAGACGGCAAGCCGTGCCCTGCGCGCCAGCGGCTTCGACTGGACAAGCCTCACCGGAGCCAACGCCAACCACGAAGGTGCCTCGCGTCGCTTCGACGCGCTCACCGGCCCGGCACCGGCGCCCTTCAACTGGCAGAGCCGCCTCACCAAGTTTCTCAAGGAGGCATTCCCCTCCCTTCGCAAACGCAACGGAATCTTTCGAGACGCCCACGCCTACTTCGCTGCACTCGACGAACACTGGAGTTGGGCCCTGGTCTTCGACACCCATCTAGGATTTCGCCTCGGCAAGGTCTTCAAGATCCGAATCGGTCTCGTCGCCACCGGCGGGCCGATCTTCCCCTTTCGTCGGTCCGCGCCGTTGCTGCGCTGCGCCGGCGGCAGTTATCGTGAGTGGGATGATACTTGCCCAGAATTCGCCTTCAGCACCGAGCTCGAGTTTGAGGCGATCCTTGCCTCGATGAGGCCGTTCCTCACCGCCAAACTCCCGTTGTTCGTCGAACAACTGAGCCGGAGCTTCGCGCCCGGAGGAAGTATGCCAGCGCCGACGCTGCCGATCAACGGTCCGCTCACGGGCCGCGAGGCGCATGCGCTGGCACAGCAAATCCTGCGCGATAACAAACACGATCCTCAACACCTCCACTCCGCCCGCCTCGTCGATGTGATCGACGGGCTCTACTACCGCACCGATCCAGCCGCGCAAGTCCCAGCCGATGGGCGACTGAACTCCGCATTCGCCTGGGTTCTCGAGTATCGGGATGAAGATCGAACACTGGAAATCACGGTCCCCTATGCAGGCTCCGCTCGCTACGCCGAACGCAGCACCGCCAACAACAGCATCCCGCCCATTCCCATGCCGCAGGCGTTGCCAGACGAATGGATAGATAGCGCGACCATTGCCCCCCGGTTTCACCAAGCCGCTTGCGCACTCCAGTCCCGCTATCCCGAGATGCAGGCAACCGTCGGCCTGCTTACGCTGAAAGTGGATTCGGGCCGCATGGTATGGACCGCGCACATCGAGTTTTCGAGTTCCCGCGGGTGGGTACTGATCACGCACACCATCAATGCCCTCGATGGGCACACCATCTCCACAACCTGCGACGAACGGCTTTCTGATCGGCCACAGACCCGGCACGTCGAATCGATCACCCTACCGGAACAATAGGATTCAACCTGGATCACCGTCCCGCATCATGTCTCCCGCCCTCCGCACCTTCTTCTCCCGCGACCGTTTCGCCGCGCACAACGGCATCGAGTTGCTCGACGCCGGCCCAGGTTGGGCCAAGGCGCGGATGACCATCGCCGACCAGCACCTCAACGCCGCCGATGTCGTCCACGGCGGCGCACTCTTCACCCTCGCCGACCTCGTCTTCGCCGTCGCCTCCAACAGCCACGGCCAGCTCGCCCTCGGTATCAACGTCTCCATTTCCTACCTCAAGGCCGCCCGCGCCGGCACGCTCACCGCCGAGGCCAAAGAAGTGTCCTGCAACTCCAAGCTCGCCACCTACACCATGGAGGTGCGCGACGCCGCCGGCGACCTCGTCGCCCTCGCACAGGGCACCGTCTTCCGCAAAGACACTCCGGTGCCCGCCTGAGCCGGCGCCAGGATCCGACGCCCAGCAGCCGGTCCTCGTCACGCGTCGCTCGCCCCTCGACTGCCCCAACTGGGCGTTGGCGGATCGCGCCCCGCCAACGCAGCGCGGCATGCCCGCCTCCACCGTTCCGTTTCCGGGACGCCCGTGTCTCAGGCGGGCGACGCGGGCCCATGCGCGGGACAACCCCGTGCGTGGGCTCCGGCGTTGGTTTCCAACAGGTTCCGCCCGTTACCACGGGTTGGCACGCGCAGTGCAATGGAGGAGGCACACACACAACACCATGAAGACCATCCTCTCCTCCGTCCCGCTCCTCGTCTCCGCCGCCGTCATCGCCACCGCGACCATCGTCGTCCTGTGCAATCTCCGTATCGTGACTCCGGACGCGCTCGGCCTCGGGGCCGGCATCGCCACCTGCGCCGGCCTCCTGGCCATGATGGCCCGCGACCTCGAGTCCAAGTCCTGCTGCTGAGCGTCTCCCGCCCGCGGCACACCACGCGCCCCCTGGATCGGCACCACGCCTCCATCAGGCTCCGTCGGAAGCTCCCCATCCCCGCTCCTCGCGGTGGCCCCCGCTCTGCCATCGCCAAGCGCGCCTCGCCCCGCCCAAGATTGGCGCCCGGTTCTCCCGTCGGCCTCATGCCACCAACCGCCACCAGTTCTCCAGCCCCCATCTCCATCCATCCGTTACGCCCGGATGAGGCCGACGAGGCCTGTGCGCTCGCCCGCGCGGTGTTCGAGCGGTTCATCGCCCCGGCGCAGCCCGAGGCCGGCCGAGTGCTGTTCCATCGCTTCGCCCAACCCGCGGCCCTCCTGCGGCGCCACTCGACCCGTTATGCCAGTTGGGTCGCCGTCGCCGGGCCGCAGGTGATCGGCCTGCTGCACATCCACGCCTGCAACCACCTTTCGCTGCTCTTCGTCGCACCCGAGTTTCAGGGACGCGGCATCGCCCGGCAACTGCTGCGCACCGCCGCCGTCCGCGGCGGCCTCGTCGCCCCCGTCACGGTGAACGCGAGCCCCAACGCCGTGAGCTTCTACGCCCGGCTCGGCTTCGCCCCGGAGGGCCCGGCCCTCCTGAAGAACGGCGTGCACCACCAGCCCATGCGACTCGCCACGCCGCCGCCCGACTGGGAGTCGCCGGACGCACCATAGGCTGCTGCGCCGCCGGCGGCGTCCACACGGAATCCGGTCCGTCACCGCATCATCGGTTCTCGGAGACGCCGTTTATCTTCCGGCCGGCACCACCGCGGGCACGCTTTGCTCCTGCGGCGAGATCCGCCGAAACGGCACCTGCCACGACCGGATCGTGCCGGCGCGCCAGAGCCACTCCAGCGGGCCGTAGTGGAAGTTTCTCAGCCAAAGCTTGGCCAACGCGGCCTGCACGACAATGAACCCGAGCCCGAGCAGGAGGCTGTGGAACTGCCCGAGCTGCCGATACAGCCCGAGGCCGAACCCGTAGAACAGCGGCACGAAGAACGCCGCCTGCGAGACGTACGCGGTGAGACTCATGCGGCCCAGCGGCACGAACCAGTCGAGCGCCCGCCGCCAGCCGCCGTGCAGATAGAGCAGGACGAAGCCGCCCACCCAGATCGCCATCTGCGCGAGGTTGGCGTAGGCGCCGATCCAGTTGTTCACGTAGTACGCCCGCATGCCGTCCACGCCCCACAGCGGCAGCATGAGCTTGAGCGGTAGAAAAACCGCAAAGCCGACCGCCCCGAGAAGCAGCGCTCGCCACGCAAACCGCCGGGCCGCCCCCGCCTGCGCGAGGAGCTGATGCCGCCCGATGAGCAGGCCGCACACGAACAGCCCGAGCATCTGGAGGTAGCGCCCCGTCTCGTAGGTGAAAAGCAACCGCATCAGTTGTCCGCGGCCCGCCAGCAGCGAGGCGAGCGCGGGCCACGAGTCGCCGGCCTGCGCCGCGCGCACCTGCCCGAAAATTCCCCAATGCAGCGGCTGCGGCAGCTCGGTTCCCGGGCTCCGCAGACAATGGATCGCGTACACCGCGGTCGGAATCTGTAGGAGCAGCAGCGCCGCGAGCCAGCCGAGCACCTTGTCGGGCAGCCGGTAGATCAGCACGAGCGGCAGTCCGAGCAGCGCCAGCACGAGCAGAATGTCGCCGCTGTAGAGGATGCCGTTCAGGTACCCGAACGCGGCCAGCAGCGTGAGCCGCCACGGGAAACGCGTGAACACGTCGATGCCCTTCTTCGTCCAGCTTTGGAGCAGCAACATGAAGCTCACGCCGAACATCATCGCAAAGATCGCGTACGCCTTGCCGCTGAAGAGGAAGAACGCCGTCGAATTCGCCCAGGTATCGAGCTGCAGCATCAGCGCCGACCGGTTCTCGGGGTAGAGCGTAAGCTCGAAATGCTCGACGCAGTGCACTGCGAACAGCCCGACCAGCGCGGAGCCGCGCAAGGCGTCGATCAGGGAAATGCGCTCAGCGGCGGGACCGGGCGCGGCAGGGCTGTCGGAGGAAGCCATGTGCGCCACTCAGGCGCTTCGTCCCATCCCGGACAACGCCGGAACCTTCCGGATGCATTGCCACGCCATCGGCGAATCTTCCCGGCGGCAGCCGCCCACGGCACCAGCGCCGCTCACGCCCGCGGGTGGGCTTGCCGATACACATCCTTCAACCGCGCGATCGTCACATGGGTGTAGATCTGCGTGGTCGTGAGCTTGGAGTGACCGAGCAGTTCCTGGACGAGCCGCAGGTCGGCGCCGCGGTCGAGCAGGTGCGTGGCGAACGAGTGGCGGAGCTTGTGCGGCGTGAGGTCCATCGGCAGGCCGCAGAGCGCGAGGTAACGCTTCATCATGAGCTGCACGGCCGTCGGCGTGAGCCGCCGTCCCTGCGCGCCGACGATCACCGGATCGGCGGGCCCCTTGGCGGGCGCGAACTCGGAGCGGAACCGCTCCAGCACCGTCTTCGCCACCGCCCCGATCGGGCAGATCCGCTCCTTGCGGCCCTTGCCGAGCACGCGCGCCACGCCCTCCCCGAGATCGATCATCCCGTAGTTGAGCCCGCACAGCTCGCTGATGCGCAGCCCGGCGCCGTAGAGCAGCTCCAGCGCGAGCCGGTCGCGCCAGCACTCGAACGCATCGCCCTCGCCGGCCTCCAGCCGCCGCATCGGCGCGGTGAGCAGCGCATCGGCCTGCTTCTCGGTGAGAAACTTCGGCAGCCGCTTCTCGAGCTTGGGCAGCGCCACCCCGGTGAACGGATTCCGGTCCAGCTTCCCTCGCCGCATCCAGAACCGGTAGAACGCCCGCAGGCCCGAGACGTGGTTGTGCAACGTCCGCCGGTCGAACCGCCGCTGCGCCTCGATAACGAAGTCGCGCATCGCACGCTGGTCGAACGAGTCGAAGGCCCGCTCCGCCAGGCCCGCCCCGCGCAGCCAGCGGTGGAAGTCCTCGAACGCCTGCCGGTAGTTGCGTACCGTGTACGGCGAGCAGCGCCGCTCCAGCGCGAGGTGGTCGAGCCATGGCTGCAGCCACTCCGCGGCGACCGCCGGCAGCAGCGCCGTTGGGTCGGATTCGTCCGCGTGGTCGCCCATGGGGCCGGAGGGATTCGCCGCGCCGGGTGCTCAGGCCTGGGCCTTCGCCTGCGCCTCGACGTCCGTGGTCACGCGCAACGTCTCGCGCCGCAGCGCGGACTCCGGGTCGATCCCCGCCTGGCGGCAGGCCGCGGCGAGTTCGAAAAGTTTCCGCCCCGCCTCGGCCTCGGTCAGGCCGTCGGCGAGCTGGGCGACACGCGCCTCGTCGATCACGCCGGAGGCGGGGAGCTTCTTCTTGTGGATCTGCTTGTAGACCTCCAGCGCGTTGAGCAGCGAGGGCAGCGCGGGCGGCTGGCGCTTGAACACGCCGGTCGCCACGGGCTGGTTGCCGTTCTTCTTCTCGGTCGCCTTGATCTGCTCCCACTGCGTGATCACCTGGGCCGAGGTGTCCAGTTTTCCGGTGCCGAAGACGTGGGGATGCCGGCGGATGAGCTTCTCGTTGATCTCGCGCGCCACGGCCTCGAGGTCGAACAGCCCCTTTTCCTCGGCGAGCTGCGCATGGAAGACGACCTGGATGAGCACGTCGCCGAGCTCCTCGCGCATGTGCTCCATGTCGAGCCGGTCGATCGTGTCGAGCAACTCGGCACACTCCTCGATCAGGCAGACGGCCAGCGACTGGTGCGTCTGCTCGATATCCCAGGGGCAACCGCCGGGCGCGCGCAGGCGGGCCACGGTGCGGCGAAGGTCTTCAACGGCGCTCATCGTGCCGCCAGCAGAACGCGCCCGCGCCCCTGGCGCACGAAAATTCCCGCCGCGCCCGCGCCCGATCCCGGCTCGTCTCGCACACCCCCGCCGGGTCGTCCGTTCGCTCGGCGGGCCCGGCGGTCCCGCCCTACCCTCAGGTGCCGATGGAAGACGCGCAGCTCGCCGAGCGGCCGCGCCCTACTTCTGCTCCACCACGACGATGTCGTCGGTGTGGATCGCGCAGTAGACGGTGTCGCCCTTGTGCCAGGCGTGCTCGTGCGCGCTCTCGTTGGCGACCATGGCCATGAGCTGGAGATTGTGCGCCACGCGGATGCGCAGCTCGTCCATCGCGCCGCGGAAGATCTCGTTCTCGATCACGCCCTTGAAGCAGTTGTCCTTCGCCGGCTTGGTGCGGGTGATGTAGATCTTCTCCGGTCGGATCGAGAGCAGCGCGCGGGTCGACCCGGGCCGCAGCGCCGCGGCGCGCACCATCACCTCCACGCCCTCGTCCAACCGGACGAGAGCCGTCACGCCGTTGCTGGAGACGATGTCGCCGTCGAGCAGGTTGGCCTCACCGATGAAATCGGCGGTGAAGGCGCTCGCCGGCGAGTGGTAGATCTCGGTCGCCGTGCCCAGTTGGTCGATGCGCCCGCGATGGATCACGGCGATGCGGTCGCTCATGATCAGCGCCTCCTCCTGGTCGTGGGTGACGAAGACGAAGGTGATGCCCAGCTGCCGCTGGAGCTGCTTGAGCTCGAGCTGCATGGCGTGGCGCAGTTTGGCGTCGAGCGCCGAGAGGGGTTCGTCGAGCAGCAGCACCTTCGGCCGGCACACCAGCGCGCGCGCCAGGGCGACGCGCTGCCGCTGCCCGCCGGAAAGCTCCTGCGGCCGGCGCTTGCCCAGCCCGCCGAGCGAGACCAACTCCAGCGCCTCCTCGACGCGCGCACGGCGCTCCGCGGCCGGCACGTGGCGCATCTTCAGCCCAAACGCGATGTTGTCCGCGACGCTCAGGTGCGGGAAAATCGCATAGCTCTGGAACACCTGGTTCACGTCGCGCCGGTACGGCGGGATGTTCGACACGTCCTTGCCCTCGAGGAGGATCTCGCCGGCGGTCGGCACCTCGAAGCCGGCAAGCAGGCGCAGCAGCGTGGTCTTGCCGCAGCCGGAGGGCCCGAGGAGCGTGAGAAACTCGCCCTTGCGGATCGTGAGGTCGACGTGGTCGACGGCGGTCACCGGTCCGAAGCTCTTGGTGACACCGCGCAGCTCGACCATGACCGCGGCCGAGACGTCGGCCGGAGCCGCGGCGAGCGGCGCGGGCGGCAGACGGAATTCCCATTCGAGTTGGGTGTCGGGATGTTCGTGCACGGGCGGAATCAGGATCGGGGAAGCGGGATTCGGCGCAAGCGCGCTCTGGGGCGGAGCCCACGACGCGGGTTCACCGCCGGGCCTCCCCGCGGTCGTGCAGGAACCAGAAGGTGATCGCGAACAACGCGAGGAAGGTGATGCCGAGCGCGGCACCGAACGGCCAGTCGCGCGCCTGGCCGAACTGGTTCTGGATGACGTTGCCGATCATCGGCACCTTCGCCCCGCCCATCAAATCGGTGACGGCGAACATGCCGATCGACGGCACGAAGACCAGCAGCACGCCGGCGAAGATGCCCGGCTTGGTGAGCGGAATGATGACCTGCGTGAAGGCGCGCACCGGGCCCGCACCGAGATCGAGCGCCGCCTCGACCATGGAGTTGTCCAGCTTCTCCGCGCTGGTGAAGATCGGCAGGATCATGAACGGCAGGTAGGTGTAGACTAGGCCGAGGATCACGGCGGTCGGCGAGTAGAGGACGTCGAGCGGGCCGGTGAGCAGATGCAGCCCCTGCAGCAGCGCGCTGACCAAGCCCTCGCCCTTGAGCAGCGAGAGCCACGCATAGGTGCGCAGCAAGAAGCTGATCCAGAACGGGATCATCACCAGCAGCAGCAACGTCGAGCGCCGCGCCGGCGGCGACCGTCCGATGAAATAGGCGACGGGGTAACCGATCACCAGGCACAACGTGGTCGTGAGCGCCGCGTACCAGAGGGAGCGGCCGAGGATCCCGAGGTACACCGGATCGAGGATGCGCGCGTAGTTGGTCGGAGTGAACGCGAAGACCACCTGCCCCAGCTCGTCGCGCTGGCAGAAGCTGTAGACGAACAGGATCGCCGTGGGCACGACGACGAAGAGCGTGAGCCACAGCAGCAGCGGGGTGAGCAGCAACCAGCCGATCGTACGCGGCGCGCGTTGGGCGCCGGCGGAGTTGTCGGTGGAGGCGCGGGGGGCAGACATTTCGCGAGAGGAGAAAAACGGCGGCCGGCCCGTGTCGAGGCCGGCCGCCCAGTGGATCAGGAGCCGCTCTTGAGGTCGGTGATGAGCTTGTCGACCTGGGCCGCGGCCTGGCCGATGGCCTTGAACGTCGGCAGCGTCTCGACGCCCGGCGGGAAGCTGGCCGGGTTGGCGAGTTCCTCCGGAGTGAGGAGTTTGCAGGCCTCGGCGTTGGGATTGGTGTACGGGAAGGCGCGCGAGATGAGCACGCTGATCTCGGGCCGCAGGATGAAGTTGATGAACGCCTCGGCCTCGGCCTTGTGCGGCGCCTCCTTCGGGATCACCAGGCTGTCGATCGTCACGTGCGATCCCTCCACGGGCAGGATACAGGCGAACTTCCTGTCCTCGCGGTGGAGGATCGCCGCCTCGCCGGGCCACACGATGCCGATGTCGACGTCGCCGTTGAGCAGCTTGGTCTTCGGGCTGTCGGAATCGAAGATCTTGACCTGCGGCAACCACTTCTGGAGCAGCGGGCGGGCCGCGGCGATGTTCTCGGGCGTGACCGCGTTGAAGTCGCGCCCGAGCGTCTGCAGCGCCCAGGTGAGCAGCTCGCGGTTGTCGTTGAGCGAAACGATGCGCCCGGCGTATCTGCCGCTGAAGACATCTTGGAAGCCGGTCACCGGCTCCTTCACCCGCGCGGTGTTCACCACGATGCTGATCGCACCGACCATGTACGGCACGCTGTACTTCTGCTCCGGGTCATGCGGGCGGTGCAGGTACGCGGGGTTGATGTTCTTGAGATTCGGAACGTTCGCGAAATCGATCTCCGCCAACTTGCCGGCCTTCACCAGCGACTCGACCACGTACTCGGAGGGCTGGACCAGGTCGTAGTCGCCCGCGCCGCCGAGCAGCTTGGAGAGCATCTCCTCGTTGGAGGCGTAGGTCTCGTAGTTCACCGTGATGCCGGTCTCCTCCTTGAACAGGTCGAGCACCTCCTGGGGCACGTACTCGGACCAGCCGAACAGGTTGACTTCCTTGCGGGCGGCGGAGAGGTCGAGGGCGGCGCCGAGGGCCAGCCCGAGTGCAAGCAGCGAACCGAGACGTGTCTTCATTTCGTTGGGTTGAGGAATAGCGGCGGGTTGCGGGCTCAGCGGCGCAGGCGCTTCACCCATTCGGAGGCGAGCAGCAGCACGATCGTTGCCACAATGAAGATGGTCGAGAGGGCGTTGATCTTCGGATTCAGGCCGACCTTGGCCATGCCGTAGATCCGCAGCGGCAACGTGGCCGAGGAGGAGCTCGACGTGAAATAGGTGACGATGAGCTCGTCCATCGAGAGCGCGAACGCCATGAGCCCGCCCGAGACGATCGCCGGCATCAGGTACGGCACGATCACATGCCAGAACGCCTTCAGCGGCGTGGCCCCGAGATCGAGCGCCGCCTCCTCCAGCGCGGGATCGAGCCCCGCCAGCCGCGCCTGCACCGCCGCCATCACGAACGGGAAGCAGAAGGTCGTGTGCGCCACGATCACCGTGCCGTAGCCGAGCCCCACCCCGACGGTCTTGAAGAAGACCAGCAGGCTGATGCCCATGATGATCTCCGGCACCACCATCGGGATGAACGCCAGCGTGCCGATCGTGCGCACGCCGCGGTAACGGTAGCGATGCAGCAACCACGCCCCGGTCGTGCCGATCACGATCGACAGGGCCGTGGCGGCCACGGCCACGAACAGGCTGTTCTCCAGCGCCGCGAGCAGGCGGTTGTCGTTCCAGAGCTCCACGTACCACTTCAGCGTGAAACCCTCCCACACGATGTTCAGCCGCGAGCTGTTGAACGAATACGCCACCAGAAACAGGATCGGCGTGTAGAAGAAGAGCAGCACCAGCACGGTCCAGCCGCCGAAAAGCGCCCGCACGCGGGCCATGCCGCGCGCCGGGAGGAGTGCTCGTGTGGGAAAGGAGAGGCTCATCTCACGGCGAGCAGGTCTAGGGCGGTGGGCCCACCGTGCAAGCGGGTTTCCCGGCCCCGCGCCAAGCCCAAGTGCCGCGGGGTCGGACCTCGCCCGCGCGGGAGCGGGGCGCCACAGGGGACAGCCTCAGTGCGCGCGGATGAGTTCGAGCAACTCGCGGTCGAGCTTGTGGCCGCGGAACGAGTCGTACTTCACGTCGTCGCGGCCGCTGTCGACCACGCCGAACGCCCCGCGCAGGTTCCACATCGCCCAGCCCCACCCCGCCTCCCGCCAGAGCGCGAGCAGGTCGCTCATCCAGCCGATCATCGCCGCGTGCTGGGTGCGGTTGAAACAGCCCCATTCGCCCACATGCACCGGCACCCCGAGGCGCGTGAGCGGCTCCCACTTCGCGATGAGCTCGGCGCGCAGTTTCTCGCGGTCCCAACGCACGCCGTGTTTGTCGGTCATCGGCCACACCGGCGGCTCGGTCGACTCGAACTCGTTGGCCGGCACCCAGGTCGCCGTGTAGTGGCTGACCATCTTCGGCAGGTAGCCGCGCGTGCTCTGTACCAGTCCGAGGTCGACCAACCCCGGCACGGGCGTCTGCCCGATGTCGGCGCCGTCGGCCACGATCAACCGGCCCGGATCCTCGGCGCGGATCGCGGCGACGAGCGCCCGCGCGGTCTCCACGTACCGAGAATGGTCGGCCATGAACGGCGGCTCGTTGAACAGGTCGAAACTGAGCCGCTCGCGCGGGATCCCTTTGTAGCGGCGCGCGAAGGTGCGCCAGTGGTGCACGGCCACCGGCAACGCCCGGTCGAAGGACTCGCGCGGGCTGTCGAACAACTGCGCCGGCTCCTGTTCGCGGCCGTTCACGCAGTAGCCGGGGAGGCGATGGAAGTTCAGGTTGATGTGGATACCGAACTCGCGCCCCCACTCGATCGCCTCGTCGATCGGCGCCAGTGCACGCTCGTCGATCTCCATCCAGCGCTCCGCGCTCGACCACGCCCAGTACGACATCGGCAGCCGGGCGAAATCGAAGCCCCACTCCGCCATCCACTCGAAATCGCTCCGGCGGAAGCGCTGGCCGCGCCGGCCGCCGGTGAGCTCGGTGAGGTTGAAACCGCGCCACCGCGGGATCTTCGGCTGGGCGGTCGGCGCAGGCGCTGCGGCCGCCTCCTCCTGTGCCGGCAGCGAACGGGGGAGGAGCAGCCCGGCCGTGGCGGCGGCCGATGCACTGAGGAAGTGGCGACGGTTCATCGGTTCTTGCGGTGGTGGAAGCAACAAGCGCCGGCGCACCGGGAAACGCAAGCCGCCCCACCCCGCCAACCCCGTCCCACGCATTATCCGCGAATCGCGCCGGTGCGCGGCGGCGATCCCGCTCAACCGAGCGCGAGCCCGGCCGACAGGAGCAGCCCGAACAGCGCCAGGTGGGCCGCCGTGCGGGCGAGCAGCCGGATCAGCGCCGGAGCCGACGCCGCCGGTCGCAGTTGCCGCCAACAGCCCACGCCCCAAGGCAGCGCGCACAACCCGAGCAGCGACCACGCGCCGAACCCTCGCGCCCACAGCACCAGCGGCACCGTACCGCTGAGCAGCACCGCCGCGCCGTACTGGAGGCGGCCGAAACGCTCGCCGAAACGCACGACCAGCGTGCGCTTGCCGGCCGCGGCATCGGTCACGCGGTCGCGATAGTTGTTCGCGACCAGGATGTTCGCCGCCAGGGCCCCGATCGCCGCCGCCGCGAGCAACATCTCCCAGGTGAGCGTGTGCGCCTGCACCCAGAACGTCGCGCCCACCGCCACCAGCCCGAAGAAGAGAAACACGAACACGTCGCCCAACCCGTGGTAGCCGAGCGGGTACGGCCCGCCCGTGTACGCGATCCCGCAGAGGATGCACAACACGCCGAGCGGCAGCAGCCCCCAGCCGCCGAAATGGATCAGCCCGAGCCCGACCGCGAACGCCGCAGCGAACACCAGCAGCATCGCCGTGCGCATCGTGCCCGGCGTCACCCAGCCCGACGCCACCGCCCGCGCCGGCCCCACGCGCTGCGCCGTGTCCGCGCCCTGCACATAGTCGAAGTAGTCGTTGGCGAAGTTGGTCCCGATCTGCACCAGCAGCGCGAAGCCCAGGCACAGCGTCGCCGCGCCCCAGTGGAACGCCCCGGCGTACGCCGCGAACGCCGAGCCCACCAGCACGGGCACCAGCGCGGCCGGCAGCGTTTTCGGCCGCGCGGCCAGCAGCCAGATGCGGATCGTGGAGGGACGTTCGCTCATTTTCGCCCCGGCTGGTAACGGTCCGCCGGCACGAGGGCGAGTTTCTCTTCCAGCTCGCGGATGCGCGCGAGCACCGTGTCGGCCATCGCGTGGGGATTCGCGCGCTCGGGCGGCAACGAGGGATGCAGCGCCACGAGCCACTCGTACGCGGCGCGCTCACGCCCCGACTGGCGCAACAGCTCGGCATGCACGCGCGCCGCGTAGAACGGCGCCGCCGGCTGGAGCGCGGCCAGCCGGTAGCGCTCCGCGGCGCCGGAGCGGTCGTCGAGCTTCTGCAGGAGCAGGTTCGCGATCTCGATGTGCAGCAGCGGATGGTCCGGATGGTGCGCGAACGCCTTCTCGAGGTGTGCGATGGCCGCGCGCGCGTGCTCCGCGTGCACGTGGCGAACCACCGTGGCGGGCAACGACGCCTCGCCGCCGAGCGCCTCGATCCGCCAGTGCGGCATGTCGTAGCCGATCATCCGCGCCCCGTTGAGCCAGAACGCCACCGGCCGCGGGTCCACGGCGCCGACCAGCCGCAGCGCCGCCTGCGTGCCAGGGAGATCGTTACGCTCCCAACTGGCGTTGGCGCGCAGCCAGAGCAGATCGGCGGCGAGCGCCCGGAAGCCACCGAGCAGCCCGAGCGAAAACCCCTGCCCCATCACCCCCTCCATGCTGCGCCACTCCAGCGCCGGCTGCTGCCGCACCTGCGCCGCCCAGGCGGGCGCCTCCAGCGGCCGCAGCGCCAGTCCTGCCGCGGCGAGCACGCCGAGCATCGCGCCGGCGCGGGTCAGCGCAGGCAACGAACGGATACCTGTCGGGATCAACCGCATGGCGCGCCTCAGATCTCGCGCCGGCGGAAACTCCACACCGCCAGCGTCAGGAACGCCGCCGTGTAGGCCAGCCCGTAGAGCGCCACCCGACCGCCAAGCGCCAGCGCCGCACCGTCGGTTCCGGCAGTCAGATGCTCGCCGCCGAAAAGCTGGAAGTTGGGGAACACCAGCCCGATCAGCCCGCCACCGAACCGTTCCAGCCAGCCGTGTCCGGTCTGCCAGGCGTCGCGCGCGAGGTACTGCAGATGACAGATCACCAGCACGAGGAAGCTCGTCGCCTGCGCAAACAGGTTCGAGCGCGCGTAGCTGCCGACCAGCAACACCATCGCCACGAGCAGTCCGAACTTCACGCCCTGGAGCGCTCCGCCGAGCAGCACCCCGGCGTACGGGACCGCGGCCGCCGACACCGACGGCGCGTCCGCGAGCGGAGGGGGCAACGCCTGCGCCCCCAGCCAGAGCGCGCCCAGCAGCACCGCCGTAACGGCTGCGCAGAACACCAGCACGACCGCCCATGCGCCGAAAAACTTGCCGCAGATGAACTCGCTGCGCCGCACGGGCCGCGCCAGCACCGGCAGCACGGTGCGGTTCTCCAGTTCACCGCCGAGAAGCTGCACCGTCGTCGCGATCGTCAGCACCGAGCCGAAGAGCACCAGCGCGCCATGGCCGAAGTCCGCCACGAACTTCAGCTCCGCGCCGCCGAAGTCCAGTTCGCGCAGTCCCAGGCTGCCGACGACGAGCCCCGCCGCCAGCAGCGTCGTGAATTGGAACACGCGCTGTCGCACCGCATCGAGGAACGCATGCGCGGCGAACACGCCCACCCGGCGGAACGAGAAGCGCAGCGATCCCCTGTCGACGGCGCTCATCGGGAGGCATCCCCTTCCCGCTCGGCCCGCTCGACCGTCTCGAGAAAATAACGATCCAGCCGCGCCGCCGGCCGCTCCACCGCGTGCAGTCGCCCGCCCCGTTCGGCCAGCCAGTCTTCGAAGGCGGCGAGTTCCTCCGGCGGCAGGTTCTCCACGACAAGCGACTGCCGACCACAGCGCCCGAGCAACTCGTCCAGCGCGCCCTCGGCCAACAACCGCCCACGGTGCAGGATCGCCACCCGGTCGCAGATCTCCTCGATCTGCGTGAGCAGGTGCGAGCAAAGCAGCACCGTCCGGCCGCGCGCCTTCTGCTCGAGGATCAGCGCCGCGATGTCGGCCGCCCCGCCCGGGTCGACGCCCGCGGTCGGCTCGTCGAGGATCAGTATCGGAGGATCGGCCACAAGCGCCTGTGCGAGGCCGACGCGCTGCAGCATGCCCTTCGAGTAGGCGCCGACCCGCCGGTCGGCCGCATGGGCCAGCCCGACGCGCCGGAGCAGCGCCGCGATCCGCTCCTCCCGCCCCGCACGGGGCACGCCCGCCAGTTTCGCGTGGAAACGCAGCAGCTCGCGCCCGCTCAGGAACCGCGGGAAATACGGCGCCTCCGGCAGGTAACCGATCGCCCGATGCGCGGCCGGGTCGGAGCCGGGCACGCCCGCGAGGAGACAGTCGCCCAGCGTCGGCCGCAGCAGCCCGAGCAGGGCCTTGAGCGTGGTGCTCTTGCCCGAGCCGTTGGGCCCGAGCAGCCCATAGACTTGCCCGGGGTGGACGCGCAGGGAGAGGTCGTCGACGGCGCGCACCCGCTGGCGCCCGCCGGGGAGCGGATAGTCCTTGGTCAGGCGCCGGATCTCGATGGCGGGAGGGCGCTGCGCCGGATCGGTCTTGTTTGCCGCCATCGCCATGCCTCCGGTTGCCTCAGGCCGTCACCGGATTGTGAATCCCGAGAACTGCGGCGACCTCCGCTCGCCGCTGCGTTCGGTCTTGCGGATGTAGCCCGGCATGGCCTCGGCGAGCCCGCGCAGAAAGGCCTCGATCTCGGGCTTCTCGCCCTCGACCTCGAGGTGCACCCGCCCGTCGGGCAGGTTGCGCACGAAGCCGGTGACCTCGTACTCCTTCGCGACCTGGCTCGTGGTGTAACGGAACCCCACGCCCTGGACATGCCCGGTGAAATAGACGGTCTCGTGCTGGACTTCGCTCATGCGGCCGAGAAGGGAGTGACTTGAAGCGGCATCATCACGCCCAAAATCATGCGCAAACTCAACCCGGAACGCACGTTCCGTGCGTCGCGCGTCCAAACGCGGTTATTTCCCTTTCCTTGCCCCCCGCCGGATTCACACTGCGCGGCCGAGGCCCTCGGCCCCGCACGCCATGAACAACTCCAGCAACAACAGCAGTCCCGACGATGGTGAGGAGCATGGCGAACTCGTTTGGAACGAGTTCGACTGGGAGCGTTACCTGCGGCAACGCGACGAGGCCGTGACCGAGTACCGCCGTTGCTACGATCAGGCCGCCGAATCGGCCGACCGCCTCGACGAGGTGGCCCGCCAACTCGGGTGGGAGCCCACGCTCGACGGCGATCTCGACGGCGAGGAGGACGACGACTTCGACTCCGACGATCTCGACCCCTACACGCTGCACCGCAACCCGGTCTACGTCGCCACCCGCGCGCTCTTCGCCAGCCTGATCGAAAGGCTGGAGACGGCGGTGGTCGCCGGAGAAGGGATCGCCCCCGCGCAGGCGTTCACGCTGTTGCGCCGCCTGCACCGGGCCGAGATGGCCGTCGTGCTCGGCGTGCAGTCGCTCGACCTCGGCGACAACACGCTCGGCATCTCCGAGCTCAAACGGGCGCTCGGTCTGCTCAACTCCGCCATGGGGGTGCTTCCCGACGCCGCGGCCGATGCCGCGCCCGGCGACGCCGGTCCGCCGCTGAGCCGGTACGCGTTGGCCCGCCTCTTCGATCTGCGCGAGATCTGCCTGCGAGTCGTCCGCGAGTGCCGACAGGAACAGGAGCACCCGCGCGACGACGACGAACAGTCGTAGTAGAAACGCCACTGCGTGGTCCGCGGGAAGCGCCAGCCGCCGCAGCGGAAACTGGCGGAGAGAGGGGGATTCGAACCCCCGATAGGCTGTTACACCTATAACGGTTTAGCAAACCGCCCCCTTCGGCCACTCGGGCATCTCTCCGAAAGTTGCGCCGGATGAAAGCCGCGCCCATGTCGAGTGCAAGGCCTTTTCCCCGCGGAACACCGCCCGGCCTCCACATTTTCCCGCGCCGCAGCGCGATGCCGACGCAGCAACTCCGCCCGACCGCACGCGAAAAGGAAAAAGGGGTTGACTTGCCCGGCCGAGAGCGGAGCCTCGGCGCCTTTCGTATGACCACCACGACCGAGACCACGACCGAGACCAAGCCCGAGACCAAGTCCCGCAGTCTCTCCCCGGACGAGATTCCTTTCCACAACACCCAGTCGTTCGGCCGTTACACGACCGACACCGGCAAGCTCCTTCCCCGCAAGTACACCCGGATGTCGGCGAAGCAGCAGCGCAAGGTCACCAAGACCATCAAGCGCGCGCGCAACATCCACCTGGCGGCCTAAGCCGTCGGCTCCGCCCGTTTTCCGAAGCCGGAGTTCACGCTCCGGCTTTTTTTTTGGGTCCACCCCCCGGCACATGGCGGCGATCCATCAGCCAACCACAGCCAACCTCCGGCGGCTCGCCCGCGTCCTCGCCGAAGGTGGTCTCGTCGCCGTGCCCACCGAGACCGTCTACGGGCTCGCCGCCAACGCGCTCGAGCCCCGCGCCTGCCGCGCCATTTTCCGCGCCAAGCAGCGTCCCCTCACCGATCCACTGATCGTGCACGTGCCCTCGGTGGCGGCCGCCGCGCGGCTCGCCTTCCTCAACACCGAGGCGCGGCGGCTCATGCGCGCCTTCTGGCCCGGTCCGCTCACGATCGTCCTACGCAAGCGCCCGCTCGTGCCCGCGGTCGCCACCGCGGGCGGTCCGACCGTTGCCATCCGCTGTCCCGCCCATCCGGTGATGCGCCGGCTGCTACGGTTCTGCCGGCTGCCGCTCGCCGCACCGAGCGCCAATCCCTTCGGCTTCATCAGCCCGACCACCGCCGAGCACGTCGAGGCCGGGCTCGGGCGACGCATCCCGCATATCATCGACGGGGGGGCCTGCCACGTCGGGGTCGAGTCGACGATCGTCGACCTCTCCGATCCGGCCGCACCGGAAGTCCTGCGGGTGGGCGGAATCACCGCCGCGCAAATCGCCAAGGTGCTCGGCCGACCGGTGCCGGTACGCAACGAGGCGATCGTCGCCGCCGGCCCCCTGCGCGCCCCCGGCCTGCTCACGCGTCACTACAGTCCACGCACACCGCTGCAACTGCACGGCCGGATCTCCACGGCGCTCCTGCGCCGCGCCGCGGCCGACGAGGGAATCATCCTGTTCGCGGCGCCGGACCGGGGCCTTCCGAAGACGGCCGCCCAAGTGACGATCCTCTCCCGCCGCGGCAGCGCCAAGGAGGCCGCGCGGCGGCTGTTTGCCGCGCTCCACCAACTCGACCGCGCCGGCCTGCGCCGCCTCCACGCCGAACTCGCCCCGGAGACCGGTGCGGGCATCGCCGTCAACGACCGGCTGCGCCGCGCGGCCGCGAAGCGGCGCGGGCACGAGTAGCGGTGCCGCCTGAGCGGCGCCGCGTTTCTCCGGAGTTCCGCCACGAAAACAAGAAGGGACGGAGGCTTGCTCCGTCCCCAGCGACTGCGGTGCGAAGGCCGCGCGGACCGGGCCGCGGGCGCCGGCTAGCTGTGTTTGCCGGAACCGGAACCGTCGTCCGCGGCGACGAAGTAGTCCTTGTAGGACTTATCGTAATACTGCGCGTAGTAGTAGCCGCTGGCCGAGACGTTCAGCGCGTTGAGCACCGCGCCGAAGCAGGGCACGTTAGTCTGCGTGAGCCGTCGCGCGCAGAACTGCGCCGCCTTCCGGCGGACGTGGTTGAACATGATCGTGAAGACCGAGCCATCGACGAGCGGCAGCAGGACCATCGCGTCGCTCACCGCGGCCAGGGGCGGCGTGTCGACGACCACGCGGTCGTAGCGCTTGCGCAACTCCGCGAAGAGCCGGCCGAACTCGGGGCTGTTCAGCACCTGCGTGGGATTCTTCGCCCGCCCGCCCGTCGGCAGGATGTCGAAGTTGGGCTGATGGTTCTTGAGGATGAGCGACTCCAGGTCCGCACCACCGACACAGAAGTCGATCACGCCCTTGAGATTCGGGACGCCGAAGGAGCGGTGGACGTTGGGTTTCCGCAGGTCGCAGTCGATGATGATCGTGCGCTCGCCGTGGGCGGCGAAGGTGAGGGCCAGGTTGGAGCTCACGAAGGACTTGCCCTCGCTCGGGGTCGTGCTGGTGACGAGGATGACCTTGGCGTTCTTGCTCTCGTCCTTGAGGCGCAGGTTGGAGTGGAGCGAGAGGAACGCCTCGGCCGCCTGCGGGTCGGCGTTGGAGAGGGCGACCTGGGATTTCTCGATCGCCTCCAGCCGGCGGATCTGCGGGACGATGGCGATGAGCGGGAGCCCGACGACCGCCTCGATGTCGAAGGCGCTCTTCACGCGGTCGTCGATGAACGCCACGAAGAACGCGAAGGCCAGGCCGAGCCCGAGCCCGCCGAAGACCCCCGCGGCGATGTTGGTGAGGTAGCGCGGATAGGAATGGTTGCCCGGCGGCAGCGCCCGATCGAGCCGGCGGGCGTTCTGCGTCTCGATGTTGGCGCTCATCGCCGTCTCGCGCATGCGGGCCACGATGCTCGCGAGCAGCTGCTCGTTCACCTCCAGCTCGTTCTGGGCGGATTTGTACTCGAGCAGCATCCGGTCGAGCTTGAGCGCCTCCGTCTCCTGGGCGGCGAGATCGTCGCGAGTCTGCTCATACGAACGGCGGTTCGTCTCGTACTCGCTGAGCACGTTGCTGGCGGCCGTGACCAGCGCGCGGGCCAGCTCGGCCTCGGTCTGTCCGAGCGAATGCACGGCCTCGAGCATCTTCGGATGCTTGGCGCGGTAACGCTGCTGGAGCTGCGCGAGCGCGATCTTCTGCGCCGCGACCTGCTGGGACAGATTCGAGATCAGCGGGCTGGCCGCGATGAAGGTGAGGTCGGACAACGGGATGCCGTCGCGCCGGGCCTCCTGCACCTGCCGCCAGCGGACCTCGGCGTCCTTCATGCGCGCCGCCGACTGGGTGAGCAGCGAATTGAGCGCCTTGAGCTTCTCCGTGACGATGTCCTTGCGCTGGTCGAGGGACACCATGTTGTTGCGCTCCTTGTACGCCTGGATGTTGATGCCGATCTCCTGGACCTTCTTGCTCTGCGTGTCGGCGCGGTTCTTGAGGTCCTCGACGGCCTTCATCGATTCGCTCATGCGCTGGCGCGCGTTGTAGGTCATGAACTCGTCGACGAAGAGATTGGCCACCTTCGCCGCGACGACCGGGTTCGGGTGGGTGTAGCTGACGACGAGGACGCGCGTCTGCCGGATCGGGGTGATGAGGCGGTTGGCCCCGATGATCTCGCGGGGCATGATCGGATCGCCGCTGCCGCCCTTGTCGTACGGGGCCATGAAGGCCTTGGCGTCCTCGCCGACGAGGCGCTCGGCCACCTTCTCGACGATGGCGTAGCTCTCGAGCAGCTTCACCTGCGTGTTCAGATCCTCGGGTCCACGCAGCTCGGAGTCGCGGACCTCCGCGACCTTCATGACCACGGCGTCGCGGCGCAGGATCTCGATGGTGGCGCTGGCGGTGTACTGCTTGGTGCGGCTGAAGGTGTAGACGAGGGACGCGCTGCACACGACCAGGAACACCACGATCACATACCACATGCGCTCGCGCAGGATCAGCAGGTAGTCGCGGAGGCTGCGGTGGGGCGAGCCGTCCGGCTCGCCGTAGCCGTAGGCGTCGGGGCCGTAGCCGTAGTGGCCCTCGCCGCCGGCGCGGTGCTCGGGCTGGGCGGGGGCGGGGCGGCGCCCCTCGCCGGCGGCCGCCGGGCCCGGATCGGACGGATCAGGGTTGGTCATAACACGCGCTCCGGAACATAGATGACATCGTCCCGGCGCAGCACCAGCGGGTCCTTGGCGGCTCCGGACATGAGTTCATCGGCGTTGATGACAAGATTTTCCACCCGCCCATCGGGCAGGGTGCGCGACAGGCGAACCCGCCGGCGGTCGGCCAGGCGGCTGAACCCGCCGGCCCGGGACACCGCGTCGATGAGCGTGAGCTGCTGCTCGGGCGGGTACTCGACGGCCTGGGGCGAGTTCACCGCCCCGAGAACGTTGACCGTGGAAACCTGATACTTGACGACGAGGATGTTGATCTGCGGGTTGACGAGATAGTCGCGATCGTACGCCTCGCGCACAACCCGCTCGACCTCGGCCACGGAGCGACCGCGCGCCTCCACCCGCCCGATGAGCGGCAGATAGAGGTCCCCCTCCTGGGAGACGCGCAACTCACGATCCAGGTCCGGCTCCTGAAAGACCTTCACACTGACCACATCGCCCGGCTCGAGCGTGTAGTCCTTGGAGGTGACCGGGGCCGCCGCCACCCAGAAGGGCAGCAGCAGGACCAGCAAACCGAACAGGCCCGGGAGGCGCCGCAGGGCGCCGCTCCCGGAATGGAGACGAACCGACGAGAATCCAGTCACTTCAGTAGCGGAGAGAAGCTCCGAAGCTCAGGATGTTGCTGTTGAAACCCAACCCGCTGCGATTCGAGGAATTCTCCCGGTGGGCATACATGGCGTAGAACGAGATCACCTCGTCCAGGGCATAGACGACGCTGGCGTTGCCGACGAAGAACTCGTCTTCGCGCCGCACGCTCGGCGTGACGCCCGGCACCGCGGCGTAGTCGGACATCTCGTAGCTGAGCCCCATGCCGGCGCTCCATTGCGGGGTGAACGCGAACCGGCCCGAAGCGCCGAAGGAGAGGACCTTCTGGGACGTGCCCAAACCGGAGTTGTTGAAGTCGTTGGAAACGGTGAGATCGAAGGAGGCCTTCGGGGAATAGACGTAGGTCAGCGCGCCGGAGAAGCCGAGCTGGCCGGTGGTCTCGCCAACCTCGGGATTGCGCATGCCGTAGCCGACGCGGAACTGGCCATTGAGCTTCGGGGTGAACTCGCCCTTCGCGCCCACATTGAAGAAGTGATCCTTCGAGTCGGCCGACGGCGCGGTGCCGCGTTCCCAGATATAGGTGGCACGATACCGGTAGCCGACGCTCACATCGACCTTCGGCGTGGCGGCGTAGTAGAAATCGAGCGGGACGGTGACGTTCACGCTGTCGGCCAACGCCGATTCCGGGTAGTCGATCGCGTTGTACCCGAAGCCGGCCCCGATGCGGGTCTTCGCGGTTGCCGACCAGAGGCCATCCACACTCGCGTTGGTCACGGTGTGGCGGACCGCCTGCTCGCGATTGCGCATGGTCATGCTGCCCTGGTTGAGTTCGCGATAACCGGCCTGCGCAGTCACCTTGGTGAGCGCCCCCTCGTAGGAGTAGCGGCCGACAGCCGAGAATAACTCGTCCTCGTAGATCCGGTGGGCAATGTCGTCGTAGCTGGTGATCTCTTCGGTGACCGTGAGCGTGCCCTTCGAGAGACCGCCCAAGTAGCTCAGCTCAAGACCGGGAGTGAAGACCCAAGCCAGGTCGGAGGAGTCGCCCTCGGCGGCAAGGCGCACATTGTCATCCCACCGCACCTGGGCATCTCCAGTCAGATGGAGCGAGAGGTCCGGGCCCAAGGCGATTCCGGTCTGGGCGCTGGCCAGAGCGGGCACAAATACACACGCGGCGATCCCGACGATCGTTTTGCAGTTCATGGCTGGATCTTTGGAGAACGAAAAGGGCTCAGTTGGAGGGGCTGACGATGTCGGGGTCGAGGGGCTGCAGCGGCGGGAGCGGCGCTCCAGCGGCAGGAGCGGCCAACGCCGCCGGGGATGCCGCCAGCGCCTCGCGCACCTCGGCGGGCACACAATCGGCCACGCCCGCGACGATCTCGGCCGAACGGTCGGGATAGACATCGAGCACCGTGCGCACGATCTCCGGGGCGAGCTTCGGCAGGCTCTTGCACACCTCGCAGGCGATCTCCGTGACCTTGGCCGGCATCGCGGTCGCCGCGGCACCGACCAGCTTCACCGCCACGTCGGGGTTGTCCGAGGCCGTCTTCGCGATGAGCGCCGGCGCCTTGTCGGCGTCCGCCACAGCCTGAGCGACCAGAGCATCGATGTTGACTTCGGCGCGAACCATCAAAGCCGCCAGCGGAATGGCGACGAGCAGGGAGAGGGAACGACTGTTCATAGGATGCAGGCTGCAGGTTTGGGTTTGAATCCATGGAACAAGACAGCGCCAAGAGCAGCAAGGCCTAATTTGGTAGCGTTCGCCCGGCGGATCCCTACGGTCCCCGCCGCCAAACCCAATGGATCCCCGCCAACCGAAGGTCCTCTCCGCCGCCCCCGCCCGCCAGCCCTGGTGGGCGTTCCCCATCTCCGCCCACCGCGAAGCCGCCGGAGTGAAGATCCGCATCGCTTGGGGGCGACTGGCCCTGCAACTGCTCACCTTGGCCGTCGCCGCGTGGTTCGCCATGGGCAGCGGCATGTTTCTCTGGATCAAATACTACCGCGGCTTCGCCGAGGCCCGGCTCGTCGACATTCTCCTGCCGAACCGCTGGGCCGGCTACCGCACCGCCCGGGGCAATTTCTACATCAAGCAGGCCCTGCAGGAACTGGCCGACCAGAAGCCGTTCAAGGCCATCCACCATCTGCGCGTCGGCGTGGCCGCCGCCCCGAGCAATCTCGAGGGCCGCATCACCCTCGCCAAGTTCTTTTCCTACCACGGGAGGTTCGAGCTCGCCCGGCGCACCCTGCTCGACGGCATCCCCCACTCCCAGCACGACCCCGAGTTCGTCCGCGCCCTTTTCGCCTTCCTCCTGCGCTACCAGGAGGACGAGCAGATCTGCCGCCTGGCCGCCGACCTGCTCCCCGCCGCCCCGCTGGCCGACAACCGCAACCAGCTCATCGCCCTCGCCGCCGCCACCGCCCACTTCCATCGCGGCAACTACGACGAGGCGGAAACCCTCCTGCGCGACTACGCCCTCGCCGACACCAAGGACGGCCGGCTGCTCGCCGTGCGCATCGAATGGGACCGCGGCCACCACGATCTGGCCCTGCTCCGGCTCGAGTCCTACCTGCGGCTCTTCCCGGCCGAGGAGGACTTCTACAACCAGCTCGCCCTCTTCAACCGCGAACTCGGCCGCTTCGCCGCCGTCGAGAAGTACGCCATCCTGCGCCAGATCGCCAATCCGCGCAGCACCGCCGCCCGCATCGACCTCCTCCTCGCGTACAAACTGAATCACGACACCGCCCAGTACCAGCGCGAGGTCGACGCGTTCTTCCGCGACTTCCCCGGCGATCCCGCCGTGCTCGAGGCCCTCGCCAACTTCGGAGCCGGACAGGGCGACACCGCCCTCGTCCTGCGGGTGCGCCAGCACCTGCAGGCGCGCAACCTCCCCACCGCCGCCGTCGGCCTGATGATCGCCGAGGCGAACCTCGTCGCCGGCGAACACCGCGCCGCCCTCGATTACCTCTACGAACTCGGGCGCACGCGGCCCGAGTGGTTCCAGAAGTCCCTCGGCTTCATCAACGGCCTGCAGGCCGTGGCCTGCTACGGCCTCGACCAGCGCGAGGATGCCGACCTCTACCTGCAGCATTTCCTCGCCCAGCCCGAGGTCCGCGCCGAACAGCTCGCCGCCATCGCCAACCATCTGGTCGCCGCCGGCGCCAAGCGCCCCGCCCGTCAGGTGCTCGCCCAGGCCGTCGCCGCCGATCCGCGCAACCAGAACGCCCTCACGCGCCTCATCGCGCTCGACCTCGAGGGCGCCCCCACGCCCGAGCTCACCGCCAACCTCCGCCGGTTGCTCGCCATGCGGCGCCCCGCGCCCGCGGTCCTGCAGCTCGCCCGCACCCGTCTCTCCAGCGACCGGTACCTGTTCGTCGCCGGTCGCGAGGAGCTGCTCGCCGCGATCCAGGCCGCCCTCGCCCGCAGCCCCGTCCTGCCAGTCACCGGTTCTTAAGCACAGGAGGGACGGCGCAAGGCCGCCCCCCCGCGCCGCGCCCGGTTCAACTCGCCAGCAGCGCCAGCAGCCGCTCGTTCTGGACCTTCGTGCCCACGGTCACACGCACCCACTCGGGCAGGCCGTAGCCGCCGACCGGGCGCACGATCACACCGCCGCGTTGCAGCTTCTGGAAGACGGCGTTGCCGTCGCCCACCTTGACGAGGAGGAAGTTCGCCGCGCTCGGCACGACCTCGAGCCCGAGCTTCCGGAAACCCTTCGTGAGCTGCTTGAGCCCGGCGTTGTTCACCCGCCGGGCCCGCTTCACGAACGCCTCGTCGTCGAGCGCCGCGATCGCGGCCTCCTGCGCCAGCGAGTTCACGTTGAAGGGCTGGCGCACGCGGTTGAGCAACGCCACGAGCTCCGCCGCCGCGTAGCCGTAGCCCACGCGGATGCCGGCCAGCCCGTAGATCTTCGAGAACGTCCGCAGGCAGATCACCTTGCGGCCCTCGGCGATGAGCGGGCGCAGGTCCGGCGGATTCTCGACGTATTCGGCATACGCCTCGTCGAGCACGAAGACCACGTGCTCCGGCAGCGCGCGCACGAACTCGAGGATCTCCGCCTCGGGGTTGACCGTGCCCGTCGGATTGTTCGGGCAGGCGAAATAGACCAGCTTGGTGCGCGGCGTAATCGCGGCGGCCATCGCCTTGAGATCGTGCACGTGGTTGACCAGCGGCACCTCGACCGCCTTCGCGCCGAAGAGCAGCGTCACCAGCTTGTAGACGATGAACGCCGGCTTGCCCATGACGACCTCGTCGCCCGCGCCGAGGAACGCGTGGCCGAGCAGCTCGAGCAGCTCGTTCGAGCCGTTGCCCACCGCGATCTGCTCCGGCTTCAGCCCGAGCTTCGCCGCGAGCTTGTCGCGCAGCCGCACGCAACCGCCGTCGGGATACAGCTGCGAGTCCTTCAACGCCGCGCGCATCGCCTTCAGCCCCTTCGGCGAGGAGCCGATCGGGTTCTCGTTCGACGCCAGTTTCAGGATCGTCGCCGGATCGAGCCCGAGCTCACGGGCGACGTACTCGATCGGCTTGCCGGGCTCGTAGACCGGCTGCGACATGACATGGCGTTGGACGAGTTCGTTGATGGTCATGAGCGGCAACGCTGCGGCCTGCTCCGCCGCGTTTCAATCAACTTTCCCACCCGCCGGTTCAGCCCACCAGCGCCGCGCGCAGCGCCGCCAGTTTCGCGGGATCCTTGCGCCCGGGCGCCGACTCGACGCCGCTGTTCACGTCGATCATGCCCGCGCCGGTTGCGGCCACCGCCGCCGCGACGTTCTCCGGCGTAAGTCCACCGGCCAGGATCCAGCGCTTCGCCGGCTGCGCCGCCCGATAGCGGCGAAACTTCGCCCAGTCGCCCGTATGCCCGGTGCCGCCGAAACTGTCGGCGCGGTAGGTGTCGAGCAGCCATGTGTCGGCGAGCGGCAGCAACTCGGGTGGAAGCTCCACCTCGGGCGGCAGCTTCGGCGCGAGCCACAGGCGCGCGGCGCCCACCGCCGCGTGGGCCCGTCGGGCCGCCGCCTCGTCCGTCACCGGAAAATGGACCTGGAAGAAATCGAACCCGGCGGCCTGTGCCGCGGCGAGCTCCGCCTCACTCGGCGCCACCAGCACCGCCACCTTCGGCAAAGCCGGCAGCCCCGCCCGCAGCGACGCGTACCGCTCCAGCGGCAGATACCGCGGCGACTTCGGAAAGAGGATGAAACCGAGGAAATCCGCGCCGATGCCGGCGGCCGCCGCGGCGTCGTCCGCCGAGGTGAGACCGCAGACCTTGACGCGGAGCGGACCGATCATCCCGGGAAGGCGTTTACCGACGCGATCACGTGGTCGACCTGCGCGTCGGTGAGTTCGGGGAAGATCGGCAGGCTCACGCAGTTGGCGCAGATGCGCTCCGCCTGCGGGATCGAGCCGGGCTTGTAGCCGAGCGCGGCGTAGCAGGGCTGCAGGTGCAACGGCATCGGATAGATGAGGTCGGTGCCGATCTCGGCCTTCGTCAGATGCTCGCGCAGGGCGTCGCGCCGCGGATGGGTGACCGTGAACTGGTGGAACACCGCCTCGCCCCACTCCGGCACCTGTGGCAGCGCCAGCCCGGCGAGCTGCAGCCCGGCACGATAGCGCGCGGCGATCTGCCGGCGGCGGGCTGTCCAGCGGGCGAGATGCTTGAGCTTCACGCTGAGCGCGCCGGCCTGCAGGCCCTCCATGCGGAAGTTGCCGCCGACATAATCGTGGTAGTAGCGCCGGTCGGAACCGTGCACGCGCAACGTGCGCACGCGCTTCAGCACCTCGGCGTGCTTGGAGATCACCGCCCCGCCCTCGCCGCAGCCGCCGAGGTTCTTCGTCGGGTAGAAGCTGAACGTGCCGGCGTCGCCCAGCAGGCCGACCGGTCGGCCGCGGTACTGCGCCAAGTGCGCCTGCGCACAGTCCTCGATCACCTTCAGGCCACGCTCGGCCGCGAGGGCGAGGATCGCATCCATCGGCGCCGGCTGACCGAAGAGGTGCACCACCACGATCGCCTTGGTCTGCGGTGTGAGCACCGCACGGATCGTGTCCGCGGTGACGCAGTAGTGCGCGGGATCGACGTCCGCGAAAACCGGCCGCGCGCCCACGTAGGTCGCCGTCCACGCCGAGGCGATGAAGGTGAACGCCGGCACGATGACATCGTCGCCCGGCCCGAGCCCGAGCGCCTGCGAGACGAGGTGCAGCGCGCTCGTGCCGTTGTCCACGCCCACCGAGTCGTTCGCGCCGCAGGCAACGGCAAACGCCTTCTCGAACTCCTCCACGTCGCGGCCGAGGCAGAAACGATTGCCGTCGAGCGTGGCGGCCCACGCGGCGAGAATCTCGTCGCGCAGGGGCTGATGCTGGAGCGTGAGGTCGAGGAACGGGACTTTCATGGGTCCCCCGACTAATTCAGACCGCACGCCCGGAATCCATGCGAAATTCAGCCGCCCGCCTCACCGGCCCGTGCTGCGCCGCACCACGACCTCCGGGTTGAGCAGGCACACCGACAGGCGCCGCGACCCCTCGTCGGGCGCCTCGCGCACACCGGGCGACTCCGAGTGTATTCGCAGCCGAAACTCGCCCGCCCGCACCGGAAGGCGCGGCACCGTCACGACCGTCCACCGCTCGTTCACCGTCCCGCGCCACAGCTCGCCGCCGTCCGCGGAGATCACGATTTCGCGCGTGTCGAGCGCGCGCACCTCCATCGTCAGCTCGAGCTCGGCTTCCGGCTCCTGCAGCCAACACCGCCCCGCCAGGACGGCCTCCTGCTGCGTCCACGTCCAGCGGCTCTGCCGATCCGCCTCCCACCCGTAGCAGCCCGACTCCCCACGGATGACCACCGCCCCGACCTCGCTGCGGCCGGCCACCACCTCCCGGGTATCCGGCTGCGGCGTCATCGTGACCAGACCGGCCGGGACCGAGAGATTGAGCAACAACAGCCACACGGCCGCCCGCCGCCGCCGCACGGCAAGGTAGTTGCTCACGAGCAGCAACGGCAACAGCACCCGCAACGACGCGCCAAATACGCCCTCCCACACCGCTCCGCCGAGGACCGCCATCAACAGCAGCGAGCCCGCGCCGACCCGCCACCACCGATTGCGCGGCCGCCAGTGCCAGACCAGAAACAGCGCCTGCGCCGTGAGCGCGACGAGCGCGAGGGTCGAGGTGATGCCCAGCCGCGGGTCGCGCCAGCTCAACAGGTACGCCAGCTCCTCCCGCCACTCCCTGATGAAGCCGGTGCCCGGCCAAGCGAAATTCCCCAGTCCGCTCGAGAGCGGTCCCACTCGCCAACGGATGTAGAACATCCACAGCACCAGCGGCACCGTCGCCACGGCGAGCCAGGCGGCCCGGCGCAGCCAGCCGTTGGCCCGCGACGGCCACGCCGGCAGCAGGCCCCACGCGCCGGCCAGCATCGTCTCCTTCGTCAGCACGCTCGCCGCACACCAGCCGGCCATCGCGCCCCCGCGCCGCCGCTCCGCCGCCCGCACCGCCAACACGAGGAGAAGCAACGCCGGCAGGTCGGTGAGCGCATAGCGCACGCTGGCCAGCATCCCGCCCGAGAACATCACGCCGGCCCACGCGGCCACACCGATCCAGCCGCGGTCCGCCCGCAACAGCGGCCAGAGCACGCCGCCAAGCACGATCCAACATCCGATGTTCAACCACGGGAAGACCCGCACCGCCCGTTCCGGATCGCCCAGCGCGAGGGCCCACGCCGTCGCCGGCAACGCAATCCGCCGCGCCCGGTACGCCAGCGAGTCGATCGCCGGCACCAGGGCCGGGTCGCGCAGCGTGGGATCGCAGGCGATCTGGGCGTAGAACTGGCCGTCGTAGCCGCCGGCGTTGAGGGCGCTCGGCTGCACGCGCAACGCGGGCATCATGACCGCCTCCCGCGCGGCATCGAGCCAGAGCAGGGAGGAGAAACGATAGACCGGATGCCAGAGCGACACCATGAGCCCGCCGAAGACCGCGACCAACGCGAGGCCCACCATGCGGCGCCGCAGGCGCCCCGCCCGCGGCCACCACGCGCAAGTCGCCACCCAGGCCGCCCGGATCCGCCCAGCCTTCATCCGCCGACACGCCTCCGGCGCCCGCCGGGCGCATCCGCAGTCTGGTCACGAAAAGGATACCGCATGCGCCCAGACAGGCAGGCCGCCCGTCGTTCTCCAAACCTTTTCCGCCCGCGAAACAGAACCCCCGCGACCGGCAACCGGCGCGGGGGCAGGAAGCGTGGGCGGCGGCGCGGTCGCGGCGCCGCCCGCTCAGGGTCAGGCCTTCTTCACTTCGGCGTAGGCCCACTCGAGCCAGGGGAAAACCTTCTCGATGTCGGCGGTCTCGACGGTGGCGCCGCACCAGAAACGCAGTCCCGGAGGAGCGTCCTTGTACGCGCCGCAGTCGTAGGCGGCCTTCTCGGCACCGAGCAGCTTCACCATCTGCTTCACCTGCTCGGGCGTAGCGTCGACAGTGAGGCACACGGACGTGTTGGAGCGCTGCTCCTTGTTCTGCGCGAGGAAGTGGATCCACGGATGCGCGGCGACAAAGCGCTCGAACGCCGCGAGGTTGGCCTCGCTGCGCTTGATCAGCGCCGGCAGGCCCCCGATCGACTTCGCCCACGCCAGCGCGTCGAGGTAGTCCTCGTTGGCGAGCATCGACGGGGTGTTGATCGTCGAGCCCTCGAAAATCTCCTCCATCAACTCGCCGCCCTTGGTCATGCGGAAGATCTTCGGCATCGGCCAGGCCGGCTTGTAGGTCTTCAGCCGCTCGACCGCGCGGGGCGAGAGGATCAGCACGCCATGCGCGCCCTCGCCGCCGAGCACCTTCTGCCACGAGAAGGTCACGACATCGAGCTTCGGCCACGGCATCTCCATCGCGAAGACGGCACTGGTCGCGTCGCACAGCACGAGGCCCTGGCGGTTGTCCGGGATCCAGTCGGCATTGGGCACCTTCACACCGCCGGTCGTGCCGTTCCAGGTGAAGACACAGTCGCGGCTGCCGTCGTACTGCTTCATGTCGGGCAACTGGCCGTAGGGCGCCTTGAACTCGCGCACATCGGACAGCTTGAGCTGCTTGCGGATGTCCGTCAGCCAGCCTTCGCCGAACGACTCCCAGTGGAAGACGTCGACGCCGCGGGCGCCGAGCAGGTTCCACATCGCCATCTCGAACGCGCCCGTGTCAGACGCCGGCACGATGCCGAGCCGGTAGTCGGCGGGCAGGCCGAGCAGCGCCTTGGTCTCGTTGATGGCCTTCTCCAGGCGAGCCTTGCCGAGGCTGGAGCGATGGGAACGACCGAGGATGTCGGTCGGCAGCGCGCTCAGCGCGTAGCCCGGGCGTTTGCTGCACGGGCCGGAAGAAAAGTTCGGGTTGGCCGGTTTGACCGTTGGCTTCATGGAGACGGAGGTCGGAGGTTGGTTTCGGAAGAAACGAAGCGCGCAGTTGAAACACCGCCGCCACCGGGCGCAATCCCGGTTTCAGCGGCGGGCGGCCGGCGCCTCGCCGCTCCTCTCAACGGCACATCCCCGGCACCGCACCACTCCGCCGCCCGCCCTCGCCGCCTCCACGGGGCGCGCCCACGTTGCGTTTGCATCGACTCGCCCCAACCCAACCGACACGTTCCCCGCCCATGCCGGACGCCGTCCCTCCCTCCGCCCTCCTCGCCGCCGCCCTCGCGCCCCGCGCCGCCCTGCTCGCCGCGCCCCACGAGGGCGCCGTGCGTCTCTTCAACGGTTTCCTCGAGGGCCAGCCCGACCTCGTCGCCGAGGTCTATGCCGACACCCTCGTGCTCCTCAACCACGCCCGCCCGGCCGACTCCGCCGCCGCCATGATCGAGGAGGCGCAGCGTTTCTATCTCGGCCAGCTTCCCTGGCTGCGCACCGTGGTGGTGAAATCCCGTTACGCGCTCCCGCTCGACCGGTGCTTCACCCGCAACGGCGTCGTCACCCACGGCGACGCCCCCGCCCGCGAGATCCGCGAACACGGCGTGCGCTACGCCCTCGACCTGCTCCTCAACCAGGACACCAGCTTCTATCCCGACACGCGCCTGCTGCGCCGCTGGGCGCTCGACCACCTCGCCGGCGCGCGCGTCCTCAACACCTTCGCCTACACCGGCAGCCTCGGCGTCGCCGCCCTCGCCGCCGGGGCGAAGCGGCTCGTCCAGCTCGACCGCACCCGCGGTTTCCTCGACCTCGCCCGCGCGTCCCACGCCCTCAACGCCCACCCCACCACGCCCGACACCTTCTGGGCCGGCGACTTCTTCGCCGCCGTCGCCCGGCTCAAGCGCGACCGCGCGCACTTCGACTGCATCTTCCTCGACCCGCCGTTCTTCTCCACCTCCGCGCAGGGCACGGTCAACCTCGTCACCGAATCCCGGCGACTCATCAACAAGGTCCGCCCGCTGCTCGCCGATGGCGGGCGCCTCGTGGCGGTCAACAACGCGCTCTTCCTCCCCGGCGCCGACTACCTCCGCACGCTCGAGGAGCTCTGCGCCGACGGTTACCTCGCGCTCGAGGAGCTCATTCCCGTGCCCGCCGACTGCATCGGCTTCCCGGAAACGCGCACCCGCCCGCTTCCCGCCGATCCCGCGCCCTTCAACCACGCCACCAAGATCGCCGTCCTGCGCGCCAAACGGAAGACCGCCGGGAGATAGCGGGCTGGCGACCGCTAGCGCCTTCACCGCCCACCATCCACCGTCCACTCCGCATGAAGCCCGTCCTCCAGTTCTGCGCCCTCACGCTCGGGGTGACCGCATTCATCACCGGCACCGGCGCGCTCCTCGGTGCAGCCCTGTGGCCGCTGATCGGCGCGTGGGCCGGCGGTCGGATTCCGCTGGGCGACCTTGCCCTCACCGGGGCGCGCACGCTCGGGTTCTATTTCTTCATCTGGGCACCCGGCATCGGCATCGTGCTCGCCACCATCCGCGAACACCGCCGACGGCAGCGCCGCGCCATCTGAGCGGACCGCGGCGGCGCCAAGCCCACGGCAGGGCCCGCCGCGCTAGTCGAACACCTCGAACTTCACCGCGGCGTCCAGCTCCGGCGGGACCGGCAGGTGCGCAGGGCTGAATACGACGCGCGGCAGCTGGAGATTGAGCGCCGCGCCGGTGATGCGAAACCGCGTCTTGTTGCGCGTCGCCTCGTCGCGCAGGTCGATCGTGCGCACGATCCACTGGTCCTGCGTCCGCTTCAGGTCGATCACGCTGATCGTCTTCACCGGGGTCTCGTCGGGCCCGAGCTCCTCGGCCTGCACGAGCGCGTTGAACTGGGTGTCGAGGTAGAAGCGCACGCCCGCCAGGGCCGGCCGCGCCGCCGCGATCTCGGCCGGAGGATACGCCAGGAACCGGTGCGCCGGCCGCCCCCGCACGCTGACCACGCCCTCGAACACGGTATCCGGCCAGAACAGGAACGGCATCTGCAGGTCGAAGGCCGTCAGGTCCGTGCCGGCGAGCGGCGCGAAGAGCTGCGCCGCCCCCACCGCGACCGCGTCGGCGCCGTCGCGCGGGACCGTCCACACCGCCGATTGCGGGCCGTTCTGCACCAGGATGCGCCGGGCGCCCTCGGTGGCGGACGGAAACTCGACCAGCGACAACGGCCCCGCCTCGTTGCGCGTGCCATACAGCCGGCCGGCGACCGTGCGTTCGTCGCCGCGCCGCGGCATCACCCGCAGCGAGAAATCCAGCGCATAGTCCCCCGCCAGCCCGAGCTGGCGGAACTCCGCCAGGAGGCGCCGCCCCTCGACCGGGTCCGCCGACCCGGTGAACGCATAGCGCGGCTCCGGGCGAATCCGCCGCTCGGCTACAGCCGCGAACGCCAAAAAAAACGCGAGACCGCAGACCGTGTACCGGCCGATGCGCCTCGCGTTCATGGAAAGGGAAGAACCCGGAACCTCAGGGTTGCGCCGCCGGAGCCGGCGCGGGGGTCGGGGCCGGCACGGCCTCGGGTGCCGGAGCGGCGGGCGCGGTGGACACCGGGGCCGCCGGGAGGCTCTCGACCGACTTGTCCTTGTGCTTCACCACGTAGATCTGGCCGAGATAGGCGCCGAAACCCAGGACGAAGAAGGCGACCGCGAGCACGATCGTCGAGCGCGTCAGCACGTTGCCGGTCTCGGCGCCGAAGGTCGCCTCGGCCACGCCGCCGCCCATCGCCGTGCCCAGACCGCTGTCGGAACGGGGCTTCTGCACGAGCACCAGCAGCCCGAGGAACAGCGAGACGAGCACGAGCAGGAAAGTCAGGACAACGATCAAAATGTTCATGAAGCGGCCGAGGCAACCGCCCGCCCCCGGCTTTGTCAAGGCAGGTCCCGACACCGTCCCGGCAACCGGAAGTGCGTGCGCCCCGAGGCTACGTCGCCGCGCCCCGCTCCGCCCATTTCCACCGTGCCCCTTCCCGCGCCTTGCTCTCCCGCCCCCACCCCCACACAGTCCCGCATGGAAAAGCGCAAATTCACCGAACTGGGCCTCACGCCCGAGCTCCTCAAGGCCGTCGACAAAATGGGCTTCGAGGAGGCCTCCCCGATCCAGACTGCGGTGATTCCGCTCATCCTCGCCGGCCGTGACCTCGTCGGCCAGTCCTCCACCGGCTCCGGCAAGACCTGCGCCTTCGCGATCCCTGCCGTGCAGCTCGCCGACCCGGCGGTCAAACAGACGCAGGTCCTCATCCTCTGCCCCACCCGCGAGCTCGCCCTCCAGGTCGCCGAGGAGGTCGCCAAGCTCACCCTCTTCAAACGCGGCATCCGCGAACTCCCCGTCTTCGGCGGCCAAGCCTACGACCGCCAGCTCCGCGGCCTCGCCGCCGGTGTGCAGATCGTCATCGGCACCCCGGGCCGTGTGCTCGACCACCTCGAGCGCGGCACCCTCAAGCTCGACGCCCTCAAGCTCCTCATCCTCGACGAGGCCGATCGCATGCTCGACATGGGCTTCCGCGACGACATCGAGCGCGTCGTCCAGGCCGCCCCCGAGCAGCGCCAACTCCTCTTTTTCTCCGCCACGATGCCGCCGCCGATCCGCGCCATGATCAAGCGGTACAGCAACGAACCGGAGATGGTGAAGATCGAGTCCCTCGCCCAGAACGCCCCGCAGGTCGAGCAGGTGTACTTCGAGGTCGAGCGCCGCTCCAAGCTCGAGGCCCTCACCCGCCTCATCGACGTCCACGACTTCCGCTACGGCATCGTCTTCTGCTCCACCAAGGTCATGGTCGACGAGCTCGACGAGGCCCTGCACACCCGTGGCTACGCCGTCGATCGTCTCCACGGCGACATGGCGCAGACCCAGCGCGACCGCGTCATGTCCAAGTTCCGCGACCGCAAGTTCGAGTTCCTCATCGCCACCGACGTCGCCGCCCGCGGCCTCGACGTCGACGACCTCGAGGTCGTCTTCAACTTCGACCTGCCCAACGACGCCGAGGACTACACCCACCGCATCGGCCGCACCGGCCGCGCCGGCAAATCCGGCCGCGCCTTCACCTTCGTCTCCGGTCGTGAGATCTACAAACTCCAGTTCATGATCCGCATGGCGAAGCTCAAGATTCGCCGCGAGCGCATCCCCTCCATCGACCAGGTCGAGGAGGCCCGCGAGAACGTCTTCTTCGAGAAGATCCGCGCCACCCTCGAGGGCGGCAAGTTCGAGAAGCAGGACCGCATGATCGACCGCCTCATCGAGCAGGGCTACGCCCCCACCGACATCTCCTCCGCCCTCATCCACCTCCTGCGCGACGGCGAACCCGGCAAACCCTCCGCCCCCGCCGCCACCATCGACACCCCGCCCCCCTACCAGGCTCCAAATTTTCGCGACGAGCCGCCCGCGCACTCGCCCTTCCCGCCGCATCGCGAGAAACGCTCCCGCGATTTTGCGCCCCCGTCGGCCGCGCCCGCCGGCCGCTGGATGCGCCGCACCGGCAACGAGGAGGGTTTCACCACCATCGCCTTCAACGTCGGCCGCATGCATGGCGTCACCCCCGCCGACATCGTCGGCAAGATCGCCGGCGTCACCCGCCTCACCGCCAAGGCCATCGGCGCGATCGACCTGCTCGACCAGGAGAGCTACGTCGACGTCTCCGACGAGAACCTCGACCTCGTCGTCAACAAGATGCCCGGCGTGATGATGCGCGGTGTGCGTATCCAGGTCCGCCGCGTCGACCCCCCGGTCGCCTGAGCCCCTCGCCCATGTGGGTCCGGTCTGCGACCAGACCCCTTGGTCCCCTCCTCCCCCCCGGTCCTCGCCCACCGCGGCCGGTCGCAGACCGGCCCTACCCACCGCCCACCGTGCTGCGGCGCGCCACGCGACATTCCTCGCCAAGTGGGTCCGGTCTCCGACCGGACCGCCTCGGGACTCCACCCCTTCCCCCGACCCACCGCCCACCGGTCACCGCCCACCGGTCACCGGATACCGGCAACCGGATACCGCCCACCGCCCGCCGTCCTCTCCCGACTTGCAGTCCCCCGGCGCCGCCCGCACATTTCGCCCCGCATGCAGAACGATGTTGTCGAAGTCTCCGTCAAAGGCGTGATGCCCACCGCCAACGGCTGCGCCGTCTTCCTCGGCGACGACGACAAGAACTTCGTCATCTACGTCGACCACTCCGTCGGCAACGCCATCTCCATGACGATGCAGGGGGTGAAGAAGGACCGCCCGCTCACCCACGATCTCATCGGCAACATCTTCCTCGGCCTCGGCGTCGTGCTCGAACGCGTCGTCATCAACGACGTCGACAACGGCACCTTCTTCGCCCGCATCATCCTCACGATGTCCAACGAGCTCGGCCGCAAGATCATCGAGGTCGACGCCCGCCCGAGCGACTCCCTCGTCCTCGCCCTCCAGCAGAAGAAGCCCGTCTTCGTCGCCCGCGCCGTCTACGACGCCGTCGAGGACATGACCGAGATCCTCGAACGCGTGCTCAAGCAGCAGAACGAGGACGAGGAGGACGACGCCGACGACGAGGAAGACGAGAACGACAAGCCGTTCTGAGTCTCGCCCTGCGCCCGCACGCTCCGCCCTTTTTCTCGGCGCGAAACGCGGGAACGTTTTGATCCCGCGCCGCCCGCCCGCCGCCCGATCCTCCGCCGGCTGCGCACCGCCCACAGTCAACTGTCCACCGCCCACCGTCATCCGTCCTCAGCCCTCCGCATCTGACCTCCGCCCCCCAGTCCATCCGCCATCGGCCATCCGCCATCGGCCATCCGTCACCGCCCACCGGCGACCGTCCACCGCTCACCGTCCACCGGCAACTGCCGCCGCCGCTGCGCCCCGGCCTGCCGCTCACCGCGCTCGCGCCCATGCAGGACGTGACCGACCTCGCCTTCTTCGGCGTGAGCGCACACTACGGCGCGCCCGACTACTTCGTCACCGAGTTCTTCCGCGTCCACGCCACTTCGCGCCTCGAGGACCACATCGTCCGCTCGGTCACCGAGAACCGGACCGGCCGCCCCGTCTTCGCCCAGCTCATCGGCGAGAGCCTGCCCGACCTCGCCCGCGCCGCCGCCGATCTGCTCAAGCTCCCCATCGCCGGCATCGACCTCAACCTCGGCTGCCCCGCCCCGAAGATCTACCGCAAGAACGTCGGCGGCGGCCTCCACCGCGACCTCGCCAAGGTCGACGAGATCCTTCGCACCCTGCGCGCCGCCACGCCCGGCCTCTTCACCGTCAAGACCCGCATCGGCTTCGACGACGGCGCCACCTTCGATGCGCTCCTCGAGCTGATCGACAAGCACGACGTCGACCTGCTCAGCGTGCACTGCCGCAGCGTCAAGGAGCTCTACCGCGGCGAGCCGCACTACGAGTTCGCCGCCCGCGCCGTCGCGCGTCTCCGCTGTCCGGTGCTGGCCAACGGCGAAATCTCCTCCGCCGCCAAGGCCGCCACCGTGCTCGCCGCCACGCGCTGCGCCGGCGTGATGGTCGGCCGCCACGCCATCCGCAACCCCTGGATCTTCCGCCAGCTCCGCGAGCGTTTCGCCGGCGAACCCGTCTTCGCGCCCACGCTCGGCGACGTGCGCGAGTACATCGACCGGCTCCACCGCGCCACCGCCAACCCCGCCGCGCCCGAGTTCGCCCGCACCGGCAAGCTCAAGAAGTACCTCAACTTCATCGCGCAAAGCGTGGACCCCGAGAGCCGTTTTCTCCGCGCCATGCGCCACGCCCGCACCGAGGCCGAGCTCTTCGCCGTGTGCGACGAGCACCTTCTGCGCGATCCCACCATCCCCTTCGCCGCCGAGCCCTACCCCGGCGTGATCGCCCGCCCCAACTGCGAGCTCCCGCTCGGCATGGCCTGCACGTGAGCTCCAGCCGACGGGGCGCGTCGCTTCATCCACGCCGCGCCCGCATGCGAAAGGCGCAGCAGCTGTCGCCACGCAGCACCGACGACTCCAGCTCCGCATCGACCGGTTCACCGAGGATGGTCGCGTACGCCTCCTTCTGCCACCCCAGGGTGCAGGCACAGAAGTCCGCCGGAGTGAGGCCGGGTCGGACAAAGGCGCAGGTGCAGTGGGCTGCCCGATCCACGACACGGACGGTCCCGGTGGCCGGATCGTAGCTCGCCTCCTTCATCCATTGGCGGCGGGCCTCGTCGAGGAACTCCCGCGGTTTCCCGCGAAAGCGCTCCGTGAGGGAGGCGAATTCCTTCGCACACTCGCGTCCCATCGTTTCGAGCACCCGCGACCGGGTGGGAGCATCCAGCGCGGCGACCAGCCGGGCCATCCGCTTCTGCATGAACTCGATCTTCTGCCGCAGATCGCGGACTTCGGGCGAGTCGGCCTCGGCCGACGGCGTCTCGGCACCGAGAAGCGCGCCGCCACACAAGCAAGAGCCGAGCGTAGCAGCGGCGGTGGTGAGGAATTCTTTACGTTGCATGAAGGCAACAAAGGAGACCCCAGATGGTTGCCGCAAGGCCTTGTGTCCCTCGCTGAGATTCGAGTGGTAGCAGTGCATACTCAGGGTACGCACCGCGAGCCGGGAGCGGAGCGGCTCGTGATCCTTCGAGGAAAGGCGAGCGGCAGTCTCCAGGACCGTGCGCGCCAAGTCCGCCAACAGCTGAAGGCAGCTGGGTCGGAACCACAGGCTCAATCGCAGTATTGGTAAGCACCTATCGCCGATCTTTAGCGCGGCATTAGGCGTTGATAGCCATTGGCTTTCGATACCTATGACGCCCGTGTTTCGTTGTTCCCTGCCGATCATTTTGCCGATCCTTGGCGAGCCGGGTGGAGCGCGGACAACAGGGGATCAACCAAATGCGATGATCGGCGCCGGGGGAACAATACGCGACCCGGTAGCTCAGTGCGGCACGTACACACCGCCCCAACTCACCGAAGCTGAACGCACATCGAAAGCACAAAGCCCGACGGGCAAGGGGCGCGTCGGGCTTCGAAAATGGCTGCCCAGGCTGGGATCGTACCGAGGCCCGCGCGCGGGCCGACAGCTCGCCACCAAGCGCGGCCTTTCGGCAAGCCTGCCTCGCCACCGCGCTTTGCGCATCACCGGAATCCGGCGACACACCACCGAACACTCCGGGGATCCAGTGGCCCGAGCATCAGGCCCCGTTTCAGCTCGCTTGGGCGTTTGCCACTGCAACAGCGGCTCAACCGGAAACGGGGGATCTCACCGATGTTCGAACGATCGGACTGACCGCGCCCGGATCGCCTCCCGGGCTCAACGGGGTGCGCTACTTCGCCCGTGCAAAGGGCCAGCCGTTCGCAGTCATCCACTCGATGATCACCCGTTGCCACGCATCGGGCGGGAGGAGAAAGAAGCCGTGTTGGCCCTTCTCGAAGAGTCGCGCTTCGACCGGGACGCCGGCGTGCCGCAGCGCTTGGAAGAACACGACGCTGTTGTCCACGTCGACGAGCCCGTCATCGGCCGCATGCAGGATCAAGGTGGGCGGGGTGTCCTTGGTCACCTGAAGTTCGTTGGAGAACAGACGCACGTCGTCTTCCGACGGGCTCGGGCCCAGCAAGGCCTTGCGCGAATCGAGGTGTGTGATCTTCGCGTCCATGCTGATGACGGGATAGACCACAACGAGGAAGTCGGGGCGAAGGCTCACCTGCTCGGGATTGTCGATATGCGCCGTGGCGAAGTGCGTCGCCAGGGTCGAGGCCAAGTGCCCTCCCGCGGAAAATCCGATGGCACCGATCCGGGCCGGATCCAGGTTCCACTCCTTCGCGTGCAGGCGGACGAACCGCAGCGCCTGCTGGGCATCCTGCAGCGGACCGATGGATTTGTTCTCCATCGTCTGATCGCTTGGTACCCGGTATTTTACGACGAACGCCGCGAAACCGTGGGCGACGAAGAAGCGCGCCTGTTGGGTTCCCTCGTACTCGAACGTGAGCCCGGCATAGCCTCCTCCCGGGAAGATGAGCATGCTCGCACCGTTCGCCCGGCTCGGCGCCGGCAGGTGAACCTGGATCTGCGGACGAGAGACATTGCGCACGAAGCCGCGGTCCGCGCCGGTCTCTTCGTCGGGGCTCGGTTTCGAGTTCGGGACCTTGCCGTCGCCGTAAAGAGCGAAGCTTTGCATCGGCGGCGGGAAAAACCGGCTCATGTCCGGAGGCGCGCTGGTGGTCTTCTGCGCCGCAGCGGTCGGCGCGCCTTCGCCGAGGGCAAAGGGCGCGACGCTGGCCAAAACCGCAACGAGGACGGGGGTCAGGAATTTCACGGGGAAGTCCGCAGACAAACGCCATGCCACCCCGGGGTCGAGAAAACAGAACGCCCACCGCGGGACCTTCTTGTTCGGTGCCACGCGCCAGTCCGCGGGGCTTTTTGCAGGGCCTGTCCCCATTGACTCCCCTCAGGCGTCATCGTCACTCGTCCTCGTCGAAATAGTTCTGGTCGAGCTCGTAAAGTTCGTACGTGTGGGCCACCCGCGCACCGATCCGGTGTTTGATCATGAGGTCGATCAGCATCGTCCCGTCGACCAAAACGACCTTCGTCGTTGAACCCCGGAGGACGAATTCGCGGGCGCTTTCGGCGAAGCTGCTCGTGGTGATAAAGATCCCCTTGGTCACGCCTTGCCCGGCCAGCGAACCGATGAACGCCTGAATGGTCTTCCGATCGATGATGTTGTCGGACTTGTATCGCTTCGCCTGCACCATGATCTGATCCAATCCGAGGGCGTCTTGGTTGATCCGGCCATCAATACCCTCATCCCCGCTCCGCCCGAGCCTTTCAGCCGCATCCTCTTTCGAGCCGCCATACCCCATCGCGAGCAGCACATCGAGCACCAGTTGTTCGAAGAACTCCGGTGTCTGCTCAAGAATTGTGCGCAGGAGGCGCGAACGGAGCGCATCCCTAAGCGCCTCCACCTCTCGCCCAATCACCTCAAGGGGCGTCGCTGTTTCGTCAGAGGTGCCAGCGGCCGGATCAATACCTTCCGCTGCCTTCGCTCGGCGCCGTTCTCGGCCCGCTTCCCAAGCATCTTCCCATCCCGGCAGAAGACGAAGGTCTGACAGACGGATAGATTCCGGGTGGGCTTTCAGGAAATCATTGCCGGCAGGTGTCGCGCGGTAGGTCTTCGCCTCGATCTTTGCGATCAAACCGGCCTTGGTCAGAAAGGTCATCGCCCATCCGGTCCGATTATGGATGTACGTCGACTTCCCGCTCGGAATCCGCTGCTCGGAATCGGCGGCCGTCAACGAGAACTGAAGACACATCTCCTTCGTAGCCACCACGCGGGTGATCGGTTTTTGCGCGGCGAGGGCAAGAATCGGACGCAGGAGTTTATCGTAGGTTGGAACGGCCATGTGTGGTTTGGGTTGGGGCTACATCACTTCTTCAGGTCCTCCTCGAGCTCGCGGAATTGTTCGAGGGCGGCTTCGAGGCCATAGAAATGTCATTTGCGACTGGCTCCGTAGTCATCGCACGTCACCACCGACTGGATTGAGAGGAAAGAGCTGCGGGAAATAGCTGTCGAGCACCTTGGCGGGGATGGCGAGGGAGACGGGCGTCTTGGGTGACTCGGAGGTGAGAAGTCCGGCGGCGATGGTGCGGCCAAGGAGGTCGCGGCCGGTGCGCTCACCGGCGCCGACGATGCGGCCGGCCTCACCGCGGGCGAACTGGCCGCGGAGCAATGCCTCGCGGAGCAGGAGGAAGATTTTGTCGGCGTCCTTCGCGACCGCCGGCTCGGCGACGTGGATGTAGTGATCGATCCGTTGCTCCAGCCCGTCGAGATCGAGCAAGCGCTCCATGAAGGCGATCTGGTCGACCATGGTGCGGAGCGTGAACTCGCAGAAATCCCAGAGGGCGCGTTCGCTCAGGTGCCCGCGGCCGTCGTCGGCGCTGGTGGTGCTGCGCTCCTGGTCGGCGTTGGCGAGCCGCGCGTAGTACTCGTCGCGGTTGCGGGCGAAGCCGCGCGAGAGCGACCACAGGCCGCCGCCGTCGATGCCGAGCTGGCGGATGACGGTGTCGGAGAAGAGGCGGACGACGCGGCCGTTTCCGTCGCGGAACGGGTGAATCCAGGCGAGCCGATGATGGCTGGCGCCGATGGCGATGATCCGCTGGAGACGCGAAAGATCGGCGGATTCGTACCGCCACTGAAAATGCCCCATCAGGGCGGGAACGAGCTCGTGCGGCGGGCCGACATGCGAGCCGACCTCGACATCGCGGTTGCGGAGTTCGCCGGGCGTCAGCGGTGTTTTGGCGCCGGCCGAGGTGGTGGCGATCCGCATCTCCTCCGGCAGCGCGGCATAGAAACGCCGGTGCAGTTCGCGGATGAACTCGGCGGTGTGCAGCGATCCGGTCTGCGTCGCCGCCCAGCGCTGCACCTCCAAGTGGGCGAGCGCGAGGCGTTGCAGGTCCCGTTTCGCCGGCTCGGCGGCGAAGTCCTGTTTCAGCGCTGCCTCGATGTCGCGGACGCGGGTCTGCTGCCCCTCGATGAGGTTTGAGTAGTAGCAGTGCATCCACCGCGTGAGCTCCGCGAGTTGGGTGCGGAGCGGCTCGCGAACCTTCGCGGATAGCCGGGCGGCAGACTCCAGAACCGTGCACGCCAAGTCCTCCAGCGGCTGAAGCCGCTGGGTCGGAACCACGGGCTCAATGGCGGTCTTTGTGAGCATCTTTTGCCGATCTTAATGCCGATCTTTAGCGCGGCGTCAAACGTTGTTAGAAAATGACTTTTGACTGTTAATCGGCAAATCGACCGCAGATTTCTGCCGATCTTCTTGCCGATCTCGTAGCTGGCGGCGCTCAAACTGGAGCCGCCGGGACTCGGCCACAGGCGTCTGGAGGGGCAATGGCCGGGCGAATTTGCGCGGTTTCGCGCCGACTTCGCGGGGATGGCGGGGCCGCCGAACGCGCCTGTGTCAGGCTTCTGGATATTGGCGAGCGGGGTCGTAAACGCTCCCTGTCGCGCATATCTCTTCGCCTTCCGCCCTTGCCTCGAATGAGTGGAGACGGTTGCCTTTTCACCGGTCGCAGACCCGCAACCCCACACGACCGGTGGAACCCAGCCGCACACCTGAGCAGAACGCCCGCGCGCAGATCGACGCCCTGTTGGACGCCGCGGGCTGGGCTGTGCAGGACTACCGGGCTTTCAATCCCGGCTCCGCCCGCGGTATCGCCTTGCGCGAAGTGCCGCTGAAATCGGGCCGCTGCGACTATCTGCTTCTCGTCGACCGCGTTCCGGTTGGCGTGATCGAGGCGAAGAAGGAGGGCACCACGCTCTCCACCGTTGCCGATCAGTCCGGCCATTACGCCGAGAATCTTCCCGATTTCCTAGCCGCGCTTCTCCCGTCGCACACCGGCAAACTGCCTTTCGCCTACGAGTCCACCGGCGTCGAAACCTTCTTCCGCGACGAGCGCGACCCGGACCCACGTTCGCGTCGGCTCTTCGCCTTTCACCAGCCTGAGACGCTCGCCGATTGGCTCACGCAGCCCGACACCCTGCGCGCCCGCCTACGCCGCTTCCCGGACCTTTCGCGCAACGGCATGCGCGATTGTCAGGTCGAGGCGATCACCAGCCTCGAGAAATCCTTCGCCGCCGATCAGCCGCGCTCCCTCGTCCAGATGGCCACCGGCGCGGGCAAGACCTACACGGCCTGCACCTTCGGCTACCGCCTGATCCGCCACGCCGGGGCGCGCCGCATCCTGTTCCTGGTCGACCGGGCCAATCTCGGGCGACAGGCCAAGGGCGAGTTCGACCAGTTCGTCACGCCCGACACCGGCCGCAAGTTCACCGAGCTCTACAACGTCCAGCACCTCACCTCGAACCGCCTCGACTCCGTCGCGCGCGTCACGATCTGCACGATCCAGCGGCTCTATTCGATTCTGCGCGGCGAGGCCGAATTCGACGAGGATCTCGACGACAAGTCCGCCGCCGAGCTCAGCGCCGCCGACTCCCGCCCGAAGGAAGTCGCCTACAACCGCGCCGTCCCGCCGGAGTTCTTCGACTTCATCGTCACCGACGAATGCCACCGGTCTATCTACGGACTCTGGCGCCAAGTGCTCGAATACTTCGACGCCCATCTCGTCGGCCTCACCGCCACGCCCTCGAAGCAGACCATCGGTTTCTTCAACCAGAACCTCGTGATGGAGTACGGCCACGAGCGCGCCGTCGCCGATGGCGTCAACGTCGGCTACGACGTCTACCGCATCCGCACTGAGGTCACGGCGCGCGGCGGCAAGGTCGAGAAGGGCCTCTTTGTCGACAAACGCAGCAAGGAGACCCGCGCCCGCCGTTGGGAGCAGCTCGACGAGGATCTCGCCTACGCGGCCAGCGACCTCGACCGCTCCGTCGTCGTTCCGTCGCAGATTCGCACCGTGCTCGCCGCCTACCACGAGGCGCTCGGCACCGATCTTTTCCCCGGCCGCACGCTCATCCCGAAGACGCTCATCTTCTGCAAGGACGACTCCCATGCCGAGGACGTCGTCCACCTCGTGCGCGAGGTCTTCGGCCGTGGCAACGACTTCGCGAAGAAGATCACCTACAAGACCTACAACCCCGAGACGAAGCGCTACGAGAAGTCCGATTCGCTCATCCAGGAGTTCCGTACATCGCCGCAGCTGCGCATCGCCGTCACGGTCGACATGATCGCCACCGGCACCGACATCAAACCGCTGGAGTGCCTCCTTTTTCTCCGCGATGTGCGCAGCCGGGTCTACTTCGAGCAGATGAAGGGCCGCGGCACGCGCGTGCTTTCGCCCACCGATCTGCAGGCCGTCTCCGGCGCCGATGCCCGCGCGAAGACCCACTTTGTCATCGTCGATGCCGTGGGCGTGTGCGAGAGCGACAAGACCGATTCCCGCCCGTTGGAGCGCAAACCAGGCGTCGGTTTCGAGAAGCTCCTCCTCGGCGTCGCCCTCGGCAAACGCGACGAGGACAGCCTCACGACTCTCGCCGGCCGCCTGTCTCGCCTCGACCGCGAGATCACGCCCGCCCAGCGCCAGTCGCTCGCCGCGCTCGCCGGCGGTCGCACGCTCGCGCAGATTTCCGGCGAACTCCTGCGCGCCATCGACCCCGATGTCGCCGCCGCGCAGGCCACCGGGCGCCCCGGCAGCAGCCCCGCGGAAACCACGCCGGAGGCGCTCGCCGCCGCCCGCAAACAGCTCGCTGCTGCGGCCTGCGCGCCCTTCGACAATCCGGTTTTCCGCGACGCCCTCGCCAAGACCAAGCAGGACGCCGAGCAGACGATCGACACCGTCACGCTCGACCAGGTCGAGTTCCAGGGTTTCGACGCCACCGCGAAAGCCCGCGCGCAGAGCCTCGTCCAGTCCTTCCGCGAGTACGTGGAGCAGTACCGCGCCGAGATCACCGCGCTCCAGATTCTCTACTCCCGCCCGTATGCGCAGCGCCTCACCGAACCGCTGCTGAAGGAGCTGGAGAACAAGCTGCGCGACACCAATGCCGCGTGGACCGAGGAAACACTCTGGCACGCGTTCGCCGCCACCGCGCCCGAGAAAGTCCGCGGGCGTTCTGTGCCGAATCGCTTCGCTGACCTGATCCCGCTGGTCCGCTTCGCGCTCGCACAGCAGCCGGTGCTCAAGCCGTTCGCCGAGTCCGTCCGCGAGCGTTTCAACGAGTGGATGATGGACAAGGCCGCCGCCGGCACGACCTTCACGCCCGACCAGCTCGCCTGGCTCGAACTCATCCGCGACCACATCGCCACCGCTGTCACCGTCGAGCCCGACGACTTCGACTACGCGCCGTTCTCGCAGCGTGGCGGCCTCGGCAAGGCCCATCAACTTTTCGGCGAACGGCTCGTCCCGTTGCTCGACGAGCTGAACCGCCAGCTCGTAGCCTGACGCCTTCGCCATGCTTCGACTCTTCATCAGCAGCGTGCAGAAGGAGTTCGCCTCGGAGCGCGCGGCGCTGCGCGACTTTGTCGCTGCGGGTGCTTCGGTTGCCGCACAGCCAGAGTCACGGCCAGAGTCCCTGGAGGTACGGGTCCCTGGCGACAGGATCGAACGCTGCCGACGCGCCTGGCTCACCGCCAAGGGCCGCGCCGTCCTCGCCGCGCTCCAGCCGAAGGAAAACGCATGAACTTCCTTCGCACACTTTGGGGCGGGCGTTCGGCGCAATTGCCGGGTGCACTCAACGCCGTTCTCGCCGCATGACCAAGCCTCTCTCCAGCAACCAACCTCCCGCGCCCCTCGGCCCCGGCTACTCCGGTCTGGTGGGCGATATCGGTGCACTGCTGGATGCCGCCCGCCGCGCCAGCGTGCGCGCCGTCAATGCGTTCATGACCGCCACGTATTGGGAGATCGGACGTCGAATCGTGGAATTCGAACAGGGCGGTGCGAAGCGGGCCGCGTACGGCGAAGGCTTGCTCGAACGGCTTTCTCGAGACCTCACGGCGCAGCATGGCCGTGGATTTGCCCGTCCCAACCTCGTCCGATTCCGCCAATTCTACCAGGCATTCCCGTCGCCTGGAATTCGTTCGACAGTGTCGAACGAATCTCCCGCTCTGCCCCGGATTGGTTCGACGGTGTCGAACGAGTCGCCGGTCGCCCCAGTCGCGCCGACACTGCCTGCTAAGTCCGACATCGGCGAGATGGGCCAGACACCGTCTGGCAAATTCGCTCCGTCCCCCCTCTTCCTGTCCGAGCTGGCCCGTGCCTTTCCGCTGCCTTGGTCTCACTACGTTCTCCTGCTGAGCCGCGCCCGCTCGCCCGAGGCATTCGCGTTCTATCACACCGAGGCCCTGCGCGGCGGCTGGTCGGTGCGGCAGCTGCGCCGGCAGATGGACACCCAGTTCTACGAGCGCGTCGCCCTGTCGCGCAACAAGGCCGCCATGCTCGGCCGCGCCGCGAAGCCCGAGCCGGGCGACGCCGTCACCGCGGCCGAGGAGATTCGCGATCCGCTCGTTCTCGAGTTCCTCGATCTGCGCGACGAATACTCCGAGACCGATCTGGAGGAGGCCCTCGTTCGCCATCTCGAAACCTTCCTGCTGGAGCTCGGCAACGACTTCGCCTTCGTCGGCCGCCAACGACGACTGCGGATCGACGACGAATGGTACCGCGTGGACCTGCTCTTCTTCCACCGCCGGCTGCGCTGCCTCGTCATCTTCGACCTGAAGCTCGGCCGCTTCACCCACGGCGATGCCGGGCAGATGCACCTGTACCTCAACTACGCCCGCGAGCACTGGGTCCAGCCCGGCGAGAATCCGCCGGTGGGCGTGATCCTCTGCTCCGGCAAGGGCGAGGCGTTGGTGCGCTACGCCACGGAGGCGTTGCCGAACAAGCTCCTCGTGCGCGACTACCTCACCGCGTTGCCCGACGAGAAACTCCTCTCCGCCGAACTGGAGGCCACGCGCCGCCGGCTTGAGGCGCCGCAACCGAACCGGAGCCCGACCCAGCCGACCTCGGCCTCCGCCGCTAAGCCGCCCCGAAGGCGCAGGAGCCCGGGTGCATGAACTTCCTCCGCAAACTCTTCGGCAAAAAGTCGGCCGCCACCGCCGCGGCCACCGCCGCCATGACTGTCACGGCCGGCAGCACCGTCGTGCGGGCCGACTCCGAGCCGGCCACCAGCCCGGCGCTTCCCGGCACCGCCGATCCGGCCAAGGCCCCGAACATGATCCGGGTCTTCGATGCCTACGGCCGCGAGATGTTCATCACCAAGCAGCAGTGGCGCGACAGCGTGCTCGTTGGCCATCTCCAGAAGGTCTGGAACCAGCCCGACGAACTCTACTCGATCATCGTCCAGTCGCTCAACGACGGCTTTCTGGCCGATATGATCAAGCCGGCCGAGCAGTTCGCGAAGATCTCGCCCGACCCCGAGCGCGGCGCCGTCCTCCTCGGCGTCGTCTACCTCCAGAACAAGCGCTTCGACGATGCCGAGCGCGTCCTCACCGCCCACCTCCGCGCGCACGGCGAGGCGAGCTACGTCCTGAGCAACCTCGCGAAGGTCCACTCCGCCCGCGGCGACTCCGAGCTCGCCCTGAAGACCCTCTGGCGCTCCCTCGAACTCGATCCCAACCAGGAAAACGCCTTCGGCTGGTACACCGCCATCTTCCAGGAGAAGGGCGGTCCGCCGGCCGGGCTGGAGGCGATCCGCCGCGTCGCGGCCCTCCCGGGCAGTTGGCGCGCCCGCCTCTGGCTCGCCCACGATGCGCTCGACCGCCGCAGTCTGGACGAGGCCATGGCCCTTTTCCGCGAGGCGCTCACGCTTGCCGGTAAACCGGTGCCGACCGACCTGCTCATGCAGATCAGCGGCGACCTCGGCAACCACGGCCACCTGCCCGAGATCCTCGAACTTGTGGCCCCGCACTTCGAGGTCGCCGTCCACGGCATCACGGTCGGCAACAACCTCCTCAAGGCCAACCTCGACCTCGGCCGGCTCGACGCCACCCGCGCGCTCCTCGACCAGCTCTACGCGCAGAAACACCCCGACTGGAAGGAGACGCTCGCCTTCTGGGACACCGAGCTCGCCAAGGCCCACGTCGGCTCCGTGCCCGCCGATTCCGCCGCCAAGCCCTCGATCTCCATGCTCGTGGGCGACGGCCCGGTCTGGCTGCCCGAGTCCTCGCCGGCCGCCGAACTCTTCCCCGCGCCTACCGGCGCGCTCGTGCGCGTCGCCTTCCTCGGCAGCACCGCCGAAGTGCCGAAACCGGGCGACAAGCCCGTGCATCAGATGAGCGACACGCCCGGCCGCCTCAGCCGCGCACTGCCGGTCTTCCTCGCCGAACAAGTCCGCTTCCACGGCCGCGCCCAGGTCCGGCCGATCCTGCCCTGGCTGCTCGGCAACGCTCCGGCCTTCGTCCTCGGCTGCGTGTCGTGGACCGATGCCGACGCCGCCCAGTACTCGCGCAGCGGCGACACGCCGGCCGACTACGTGGTCGTCACCCACCTCAAGTCCGCCGCCGAGCCGTGGTCGGTCGAGCTGCGCCTCGTCCGCACGATCGACGCCAAGCTGCTCGGCACCCTCGACGCCTCCTTCCCCGTGGCCCAGCCCGAGGCCGCCCTGCGCCGCCTCGCCACCGATCTCCTCGCGCTGCTCGCCCGCGAGGCCGAGCTGGAGCGCACGCCGCCGCCCGCCTTCTACCGCGTGCCCGCCGGTGCCAACTTCCCGCAATACCTGCTTCGGCTCGAACAGCTCCTCGCCGTGCGGTGCAGCACGATGGACGGCGTGCCGAACTCCTTTCTCAGCGGCGAACGCGAGATCGTCGACGGCAACCTCCAGCTCTGCCTCGCCGAGCCCGACAACGCCGTGCCCCGCCTCCTCCTCGCGCACACGCTCAAGCGCCTGCAGAAGATCCGCCCCGCCGTCGTCGCCGAGTTCCGCGAGAAGGTGCAGCTCCTCCAGAAGGATCACCCGCTCCCGCCACCCGCCCACGGCGTCCTCGCCCGTCTCTTCGCGGAGGTGTACCCGTGAGCTTCACCGCAGCTCTTTCCGATATCGTTTCCGAGAATCGTAATGGGCTCCTTGGCGTGCGCCCTGGGTGGGATCGAGTCCCGCTCAGAAGCGTCGCGACGATCCTCAACGGGTTCCCCTTCGAGTCCTCGCGTTTTACGAAGGACAAGGGTACCCCCTTGATTCGTATTCGTGATATCGTCCCTGGACGGACGGAGACCTACTACCAAGGAGAGTTCGACCAAGCCTATCTCGTCGAAGCAGGCGATTTGCTGGTCGGTATGGATGGGGATTTCAACTCGGCGCTTTGGACGGGCGAACCAGCGCTTCTCAACCAGCGGGTCTGCAAGGTCACTCCTGATGAGACCCGGTACTCGAAGAGATTTCTGGCTCTCGTGCTCCCCGGCTACTTGGCGGCAATCAACGCACATACGCCGTCGGTAACCGTTAAGCACCTGTCCTCACGCACAATTGCGGACATACCGCTGCCATGCCCCCCGCTCCCCGAGCAGCGCCGGATCGTGGCGGAGATCGAGGCACAGTTCACGAAGCTCGACGCCGGCGTGGCGGCTCTGAAATGCGTGCAGGCCAACCTCAAACGCTACCGCGCCGCCGTCCTCAAAGCCGCCTGCGAAGGAAAACTCGTGCCGACGGAAGCCGAGCTCCGGAGGACAGAGGTCAGAGGACCGAAGACAGCCTCGATTCCCCGTGAGGGCGCCACCAACCGCGCCGCGGGCGCGCGCGGGGTGCAAGGGGTCGTGAGTTCGGGTCTCACCGGCCCGACCACATTCGAAACCGGCGAGCAGCTCCTCCAGCGCATCCTCGCCGAGCGCCGCAAATACTGGGCCGGGCGCGGCAAGTACAAGGAGCCCGTCGATCCCGACTCATCCAAGCTCCCACGGATTCCCGATGGCTGGGTTTGGGCGACACTGCCGCAACTCGGAGAGCTGAGCCGGGGAAAGTCTAAACACCGACCGCGTGATGATGCTCAACTTTACGGCGGTAAATATCCATTCATTCAGACGGGAGACATCCGTAGGGCATGCGGTACGATTCGCGAGTACACCCAAACCTATAGCGAACTCGGATTGCAGCAGAGCCGACTTTGGCGAGCCGGCACGATGTGCATAACGATCGCAGCAAACATCGCAGAAACTGGCATTCTGACTTTCGACGCCTGTTTCCCGGATAGCGTGGTGGGGTTCGTTCACTCTGGCGATCAGGTCACGACCCGCTACGTCGAGTTCTTCATCCGAACGGCGAAAGAGAAACTCGCCCAGTACGCGCCGGCGACCGCGCAGAAAAACATCAACCTCGACGTCTTGGAGAATGTCGCAGTCCCCCTCCCGCCTCTCGCTGAGCAGACCCGCATCGTCGCCGAAGTGGAGCGCCGCCTGAGCGTGATCGACGAACTCGAAACCCTCGTCGCCACCAACCTCGCCCGATCCACCCGCCTCCGGCAGGCCGTGCTGCAACAGGCGTTCGCGCCCGCGCCGCTTGCTCGCTTGAGTGCCGGGGCGAGCTAGATTTCTCTCTGAACCGATGGCCGTGGCGCTTCCAGTTCCGATCAATCCGGCCGTGCTCGCCTGGGCACGGCGGGAGAGCGGCTATTCGCCGGAGCGGGTCGCGTCGCGGTTGGCGGTGAAGGAAGACCGGGTGAACGAATGGGAACGGGGCGACCGCGTGCCGACCCTGCGGCAGATCGAGGAGCTGGCGGCGTTTCTCCACCGGCCTCTGAGCGTCTTCTTCCAGCCCAACCCGCCGCAGGTGCCTCCGGTGGCGGCGGAATATCGCCGGCTGGCGGGTGTGGTCGCGGGCGCGGAGTCGCCGGAGCTGCGGCTAGCGCTCCGCAAGATGTCGGGTCGGCGCGAGACGATGCTCGAACTGCTCGGCGAACTCGCGGAATCGGCGCCGGCCTTCGGGCTGGCGGCGCGGCTCGACGAGGAGCCGGCTGCCGTGGCCGCGCGCTTGCGGGCGGCGCTGGGCGTCGAGCTGTCGGCGCAGCTCGGCTGGGCCAACGAGTGGCAGGCGTGGGCGGCGTGGCGCGAGGCGGTCGAGCGGCTGGGTGTATTGGTCTTTCAGTTTCCGAAGGTCGAGTTGCGCGAGGTGCGCGGGCTGTCGTTGCTGCGGTTTCCGCTGCCGGTGGCCGGCGTGAACAGCAAGGAATGGCCCGATTCGCGGAGCTTCACGCTGCTGCACGAGGTCGCGCATCTGATGCTCGCGGCGGCGCAGGCGGAGCAGCCGTCGGCCCGCGAGCCGCGCACCGGCGAGGCGTGGGCGCCCGTCGAGCAGTTCGCCGAATCGGTCGCCAGCCAAACGCTCGTGCCGGAGGCGGCGTTGCAGGAGGCGATCCGTGCTGCCCGGCTGCCGCGAAACGGCTGGGATATCGGCGATGTGCGTACGCTGGCACGTCGGTTCCGAATCACCCCGCTCGCCATGGCCACGCGATTGCGGGCGTCGGGAGTCTTCGACTGGGCGTTCTACAACCAGTGGAAGGGCAACTGGGAGGCGTATGTCGCCACGCTGCCGCCGAAGCCCGGCGGCTTTGCTCATCCGATCACGAAGTCGCTGGGGCGCGCCGGCCGGCCGTTCACGCGCGTGGTGCTGGAAGCGCTCGCTGCCAACCGGATCACCGCGGTGAACGCCTCCCGCTACCTCGACCTCAAGTTTGAGCATTTCCAGGGATTGCGCGACGCCCTCCTGACGCGCCCCGGCGCAGGAGGCGGCGATGAGTGACACCGCGGCGGGGGCGACCTACGTCTTCGACACCAATGTCCTGATGGACTGGCAGGCGCGGTACTACCCGAGCGATGTCTTTGGGTCGTTGCTGGAACGGGTCGACACGCTGGTGAACGCGAAACGGTTCGTGGCACCGAAGCTGGTCCTTGAGGAGCTGGGCGCCGTCGGCACCGCCGAGCTCGCCGGGTGGGCGGGACAGAGGCCGGAATTGTGGGTGCCGACCGCCGAGGTGCTCGCGGCGGCGTTGGGGATCCAGAACCGTTTCCCGGGCCTGCGGGACCCGAAGGCGGAGTTCGAGGAGGCCGACGCCTACGTGATCGCGCTCGCGCAGTCGCGTGGCGGAATCGTGGTGACGCAGGAGACCTCGGCGGCCGAGAAGCGCAACCCGAAGCGTTCCCATTTCATTCCGGACGTGTGCCGCGAGCTCGGCCTGCCCTGCATTAGCCTACTGGGCTTGATGCGCCGCGAGGGCTGGAAGCTGTGAGAACCAGCTGACGGCTCTGGCCCGTCAATTGACTGTTTTTCCCCGACAATCTCTGCGTGCTCCATGACCGCCGTCCAGAAAAGCGACCACCCCGGCTACTCTTGCGAGAGAGCCCCATGGGCTCTTGTCACCGGGGTGGAACCTTTGCCCGGAAGAACGGCGCGTGGGCGATGCTTCTCAACCTCGCTCAAGTCCTCTGACCCGGCGCAGTCCGTTCGCGACACCGGTTGCGCCCAAAACAAAGGCCCCGGTGTTCACCGGGACCATTTGCCGACCGGGTACTCCCAATCCGTTTTCTATAGGACGGCTCGTTTCTGCTCTCGCTCAAGGGCTCTCCACCCAACCTTCGCCCCATGACCGCCCCCGCTCTCGTCCAAAAGCTCTGGAACTACTGCAACATCCTGCGGGATGACGGCCTGTCGTACGGCGACTACGTCGAGCAGCTCACCTTTCTGCTCTTCCTCAAGATGGCCGACGAGCAGTCGCGGCCACCGTACAACAAGCCCTCGCCGATCCCGAGGGGCTTTTCGTGGCCGGTGCTGCTCAAGTGCGACGGCGACGACCTCGAGATCCAGTACCGCCACACCTTGGAGGAGCTGGGCAAGAAGCCGGGCATGCTGGGCATCATCTTCCGCAAGGCGCAGAACAAGATCCAGGACCCCGCCAAACTCCGCCGGCTCATCGTCGACCTCATCGACAAGGAGCAGTGGACCTCCCTCGGCGCCGATGTGAAGGGCGACGCCTACGAGGGCCTCCTGGAAAAGAACGCGGCCGATGTGAAGGGCGGCGCCGGCCAGTACTTCACGCCGCGTGCGCTCATCGCCGCCATTGTCGAGGCGATGGCGCCGCAACCGGGCCAGACCATCTGCGATCCAGCCTGCGGCACCGGCGGGTTCCTGCTCGCAGCCTACGATCACCTCGCGAAGCGCTCCGACCTCGACCGCGCCCAGAAGAAGCAGCTCCACAACGGCACGCTCTTCGGCGTCGAGCTGGTCGACAGCGTCACGCGCCTCTGCGCGATGAACCTGCTGCTCCACGGCATCGGTTCCGATGCAAGCGCCACGGACCTGCCCGTCACTTCGAAGGACGCCCTCGCGAGCAAGCACGGCGAGTACGACGTCGTGTTGGCCAATCCGCCCTTCGGCAAGAAGAGCAGCGTCACCATCGTGAACGAGGAGGGCGACACCTCGAAGGAATCGCTGGTGATCAACCGCGACGACTTCTGGGCCTCGACCTCGAACAAGCAGCTCAACTTCCTCCAGCACATCTTCACGATCCTCAAGCAGCACGGCCGCGCCGCCGTGGTCGTGCCCGACAACGTCCTCTTCGAAGGCGGCGCTGGGGAGACGATTCGTCGCGCGCTCCTCAAGCAGGCCGACGTCCACACGCTGCTCCGCCTGCCCACCGGCATCTTCTACGCGCAGGGCGTGAAGGCCAACGTGCTCTTCTTCGACCGCAAGCCCGC
>JAEWNN010000135.1 GCA_023457035.1 Verrucomicrobiota bacterium | reverse complement strand
CACAAACGCGGCTGGCATCTGCTCAACCGCGGCCTGATGAAGCCGAAGATCACCGTCGCGCTGGCCAGGGAGATGGCCGCTTTCGTCTGGGCCATGCTCCACCTCGTGCCCGCGCCCGGCGGGGCGGGCCTGCGACGAACGTAGGCGTCCATTTTCGGCCCGCCCCGCCGGAGCCCGTGTCCGGTGTTCCACCACCACGATCAACCCTCAACCGTTCTTTGTCAGAGCCGCCGCGGCAACGGCGGCAGCGTTCAGCGCCCGGGCCCCCCGGCCCATGCACGTAGACGTTGGCCCACAGGCGCCGCGCAAGCGGCCGCTCATGTACGAGCCTAGAGAGTGCGGGCACGACGGTATCTGTTCCTGTGGTTGTGATCCACGTATTATCAGCACGCTCACGGGCGCCTCGGCTCCCGAGGCACGCTCTCCAGATGACGTCGCCTTCGTCAGTTCGGCCCGGGCGCTGTCTGCTGCCGCCACCCCGGCGGAGTCCCTTCACCCTCTGCGCCCCTCCCCGACGCGGACCAGTTTTCTTTTGTCCCCGGTTGACTCCACGCAGCTATATCAACGTTCTGGGTCAGCCACGCCGAACCGCGGATACTGAGGTTGAAGAGGACATCGTAGAGGCGTTGCGCTGTGACCGCTGGTTAGCCCTTCTTCTTGAACTCGATCTTTCCATGGGTCTCCGCCTTGTGGTTCGGGATCTGAGCGGCCCGCCAAACCTCGAATTCCTTGAGTCGCTTGGGTTCAGCTTTCGCAGGCCAATCATCACGCCGATAGAATGTCCAAACGTACTCCGCTAGAAATCCGGCATCGCTCGCGCTCCTTACTTCTTCCCAGAAATCGTCTTTCTCGCACTTCCCGGCTTTTCGGAAGTTCACGTAGGTATCTAGCGCGGTCTCTCGTCCCTTGAGTTCATCGCCGAACCGGGATGACAACTCACCGGTGCCGCTTTTCGGATACTCGCGACGATGCTCAGTGACGTAGGAAAACCGGCCGATTCCGTACGACAACCAGACGAGCGCTGACTTGTCTCTAGGATTATAGTTCCACACCAGATTGTGCTTCGGCCCAAAGTCGACGAGGACCTGAGCCCAAAGCGAGGAGCACGCAAAGAGTGCGAGAAAGGCGATGAGTGACTTCTTCATTTTGGCTAACGATTCAGGTCAGGGACGCCGGCCCTCCGACTCAGTCGAAGAGGATGGGGCCTTTGCCGGCGTTCCATGTAGTGGCTTGTTGGGCTCCGGTTTTCCCGGGAACTCACCGACGTCCGAACTCTCCAACGGCTCAATGTATGGGTTCTCGCCTTCGCCAATCACGACCTTCTTCTTCAGTCGTCCGAACCACCAGCCGTGATTCTGGGCAAAGTCCTTCTCGACGACAAACGTGACTTCGACCGTCTTCTCGCCTTCTCGTCTGGCATGAACAAGAGGCAACTCAGTGCTCTCGCCCGGCTGCAATGTGACCGGAAAGAAGCGAACCGGTGAAGGAACTAGTGACTTCTCACCCACCGAATTCAGACCGACGATAAAGAAAATGCCGAGATTCCCGCTTCCCTGCGCCCAGCCCGAAACACCGCCGGTGTAGGTGCTCGTCGGAATCGTCACTGGCCTGTCGCTCGCATTCGTGACGATAGAGTGGACCACCATCGGATCCACCGCATCCACTGGATAGACGTCGAGCCGCAGCACTTCACGATCCTGTGCGCCAAGAATGGGTGCAAAGACGAGTACGAGAAGAGGGACGAGCAGCTTCATCTTTTTTCGCCCAACAGGGTATTATGTCACGGGAGCGTTGCGTCCATAACAAGGAGGGGACCAATGAGCTTCGCACGCGATGTGACGGGGCAAGTTTCTGGAGAGTCGTAGGTTCCGTGACAAGACCGGACTCGCCGGCGCGAGAATCCGCACCGCGGAATCCCCGAAAACCGGCACGCACGCAGCCGCGGGGTCGCCGGGGCGCGACACCAATCCGCGACGGGACGTGGTGCAAGTCGCGGAATGCGCGCCACTTGGCTCCCCCGCGCAGGATTGGCGTGTATCTGGTCGGTGGGGTTGCGGCTCGGGCGGCTTGCACTATATCAGGAGTCCGCGACCCCGCGGCCAGTCGCCCCCCGCTGGTTCTGGACAGGATCAACCCCCTCGCCATGAATCCGTTGCGCGAAAACCAGCCCTCCGGCGACTCCGGCTCGCCTCGCCCCATAACACCGAACACCGGCGGCACGCCCAAATATTGGGACCAGCCGGTGTCCTTCCCGGAATGGGGGCGATTGCTCGAGCTCGAACCCCTGGAATCCCACGTCCGCTATCGCCACCGGCAGGCCATCATCCGCTACCTGCGCCACTGCAAGGCCCGCCAGAAACCGGCGTCGATCGCGGACGCGAAGCGCTTCCTTGAGGACGGCGTCGCCGCCGGGGAACTCGGCCAGACTGACCGCGATGCGCTGCACTGGTTCTTCACCACCGCTCGGCAGCGACAGAGCACCGCCGAGGCAACAGCCGCGGCGGCGATGCCAGCGGAAGGCGCGACCAGCGATGTCGCTCCGCCGACGCCGCTGCCGATCCCGCCCGACACGCCCGAGTGGGAGGCGCGGCTGATCCGCGTGATCCGGCAACGTGGTCTGCTCTGGAACACCGAGCAGATCTACCGGAGCTGGCTGCGACGTTTCGCCGAGCATGTGCGGCCGGCCACGCCCGACTCCGTCGGCCGGGCGGAAGTGTGCGCATTCCTGACCGAGCAGGCGGTGCAACGCCAAGTGGCCGCGAGCACCCAGCGCCAGGCGCTCAACGCGCTGGTGTTCTTCTTCCGCGAAGTCTTGCAGCGCGACTTGGGCGACCTCGGCGATTTCCAGCGCGCCCGGCGCGGCCCGAAGATCCCCGTCGTGCTTTCCCGCGGAGAGGTCGACCGGTTGCTGGGTCAGCTCGCCGGCACGTGGCGGCTGATGGCGGAACTCCAGTATGGTAGCGGTCTGCGCATCACCGAGTTGGTGGAACTGCGGATCCAGAGCCTGGATCTCGAGCGCAACCGGGTCCTGATCTACGGCGGCAAGGGCAACAAGGACCGCGCCACCGTGCTGGCGAAGCGGCTCGTCCCAAAACTGCGGGAGCACTTCGACCGCCTGCGCGTACTGCACAAGGAGGACCGCGACGCCAATCTCCCGGGTGTCTGGCTGCCGCGAGGGCTGGAGCGGAAATTCTCGGTGGCCGGCACGGAGTGGCTGTGGCAATGGGTCTTCCCGATGAAGGACATCTCCCGTGATCGGCAGACCGGGATCATCCGGCGGCATCATGTGCTCGATGGCACCTTCCAGCGCGTGATCAAAACCGCCGCCAACCGCGCCGGCATCGACAAACGGGTGACGCCCCACGTGCTGCGCCATTCCTTCGCGACGCATCTGCTCGAGAGCGGGTCGGATATCCGCACCGTGCAAGACTTGCTGGGCCACGCGAAGGTCGAGACGACCCAAATCTATCTGCACTGCATGTCCAAACCCGGCCTCGGCGCTCCCAGCCCGCTGGACGGATGAGCGGCGAGATCAGTCGGCGGAGTTCGGAGGACGGATCGATGCCCTCACGGGCATCGCTACGGCGGTGGACGGTGGCCGGTTGACGGTTGCCAGTTGCCGGTGAGTGGTGGGCGGACGGCGGGGGGGGCTGAGGACGGACGCCAGAGGACGGAAGACGGTGAGCGGACCATCTGCGCTCCGCGTGCTCCGCGGCTCCGCGTGAGGCCGGATCGGGACCGATGACGGAAGGGGCGCACGCGGAGACGCAGAGGACGCGGAGGACGGAGAACGGTGGACGGTAACCGGTGGCCGGTTGCCGGTGAGTGGACGACGGAAGACGGAGGACGGAGGGCGGTTGCCGGTGGGCGGTGACCGGTAGCCGGTGAGCGGACAGCGGACGACTGGGGACGTTCTGCCGTGCGGCATTCATGCCGAAGCAGAACCTCTGGGAATCTCCGGCACCGAGCGCCTCCGAGAAGACGGATCGATGCCCTCACGGGCCTCGCTACGGCGGAGGGACGGAAGCTGGCCCGCTGTCACCGATCCGTGGATCCGGTGGTTTCCGTGGTTCAGGCCATCCGCCGCTTCGTTCCGTTCGTTGGCTTCTGTCGGATCCGACCGCATCTGCCGGGTCATCGGTGCCGATCTGTGCGCATCGGTGGCCAATGCTTCCGGTCCACTGCGAGCGGAAGTTCTCGCGCGACGGTGCGACGGGCGGAGAACCGGCCTGCACGGTCACGCGGTCCCAGCACGCACAGCCTCGAGTTCCTCCCAGCGAGTGAAGGTCGCAGTGATTTCCTGCTCGATGGCTTCGAGGCGCGCCTTCACGCCGGCGGCCGAACCGGGCTCGCGGGCGTAGAAGCCAGGGTCGGCAAGCTTCGCCGTGAGTTCCACCTGCTCGGTCTCCAATTCCTCGATTCGTTTGGGCAACGCCTCGAGCTCGCGCAGCTCCTTCTGGGTGATCTTGCGCGGCTTCGCGGCGGGCTTCGGACGCGGCGGCGGCGGAGCGACCACTTTCACGGTGGCGGCGGGCGGCTTCACTCCCCCGCCCTGCGCGACCCAGTCGCTGTAGCCGCCGATGTACTCCTCGATGCGGCCATCGCCCTCGAAGACGAGCGTGCTGGTGACGACATTGTCTAGGAACTCGCGGTCGTGGCTCACGAGGAGCAGCGTGCCCTGGTATTCGACAAGCAGATCCTCGAGCAGGTCGAGCGTCTCGGCGTCGAGGTCGTTGGTGGGCTCGTCGAGCACGAGCACGTTGGCGGGTTTCGTGAAGAGGCGCGCGAGCAGCAGGCGGTTGCGTTCGCCGCCGGAGAGCACACGGGCGGGCGTGCGGGCGCGGTCGGCGGTGAAGAGGAAGTCCTGCAGGTACGTGATCACGTGGCGCTGCCGGCCGTCGATCAGGACGGTCTCGTTGCCGTCGGCGATGTTGTCGGCCACGGTGCGGTTGTCGTCGATCTGCGCCCGGAGCTGGTCGTAGTAGACGATCTCGAGATTCGTACCGTGCTTGATCGTGCCGGCGGTGGGCGCGAGCTGGCCGAGGAGGAGCTTGATGAGCGTGGTCTTGCCGGCGCCGTTGGGGCCGATGAGGCCGATCTTGTCGCCGCGGAGGATCGTCGTGGAGAGGTCGCGCACGAGCGGGCGGCCGTCGGGGTACGAGAAGGCGAGTTTCTCCGTCTCGATCACCTTCACGCCGGTGCGGCCGGCCTCGGCGAGGCGCATGCTCACGTTACCAAGGCGGTCGCGGCGGGCGCGGCGCTCGGCGCGCATGGCCTGCAATGCCTCGATGCGGGCGCCGGAGCGTTTGCGCTGCGCGCGCAGGCCCTGGCGGATCCAGACTTCCTCCTGCGCGAGCTTCTTGTCGAAGGCGGCGCGCTGGCGCTCCTCGGCCTCGAGGCGTTCCTCGCGGCGGACGAGAAACTTCGCGTAATCGCAGTCCCAGTTCGTGATCACGCCGCGGTCGAGCTCGACGATGCGCGTCGCCAGCCGGCGGAGAAACGCGCGGTCGTGGGTGACGAAGAAGAGCCCGATCTTCTCGGCGAGGAGGAACTCCTCCAGCCAAAGCACACTGGCGAGATCGAGGTGGTTGGTGGGCTCGTCGAGCAGGAGCAGGTCGGGCTGGCCGGCGAGCGCGCGGGCGATGAGCACCCGGCGTTTGAGGCCGCCGGAGAGCGCGGAGAATTCCTTCGTCGCCGGAAGCTGCATGCGCTCGAGGAGCTGCTCGAGCCGGAGCTCGCGTTGCCAGTCCTCCTCGTGCGGGCCGCCGGCATTCTCGGCGCGCACACCCGAGGCGACGATGTCGTGCACGCGGCCGGCGAGGTCGGTGGGCACCTCTTGGTTGAGACGGGCGAAATGGGCGCCGGGCTGACGCGAGATCGTGCCGCTGTCGGGCTTCATCTCGCCGGCGATGATCCGCATGAGCGTGGACTTGCCCATGCCGTTGCGGCCGATCAGGCACACGCGTTCGCCGGCATCGACCTGGAAGTTGACGTGGTCGAGCACCGGCGGTCCGCCGAAGGCATGCGAGAGATCGAGAAGCGTGAACAGCGCCATGAAGCGGGCGAAAGTGAGCGGTCCGGGCGGCGCAGGCAATGCCACGTTTCGGGAGGGGCGACGGCCACCAAAATCAGGCTTTTCGCGCTGCTCGATATGCAGTTACAAAACGGTATGGCAAACGAGCCATACCGCCACTTGACCGGTATGGCAGGCGAGCCATACTCACCGGCGCCATGAAAATGACCATGCACATCGACGAGGATGTCCTCGCCCAAGTGATGGAGCTCACCGGGGCCAAGACCAAGACCCAGGCGGTGGAGATGGCGCTCACCGAGATGGCGCGCCGCCACAAGCAGAAGAAGTTCTTCCAGAAAGGCCTCGGCCTCACTCCGGAGCAACTCGGCGAGTACGGGCGTGCCCTCATGGAGATCCATGGTGATTCGATGGATATCGACGAGGCGGCCGTGCAACGGTTCATCGCCAAGAGCGACGCGCGGCGCGCGGCCAAGCAGGCCCGCGAGCTGAAGGTCGCCGAGGATCAGGCCCCCTACCGCACCGGCCAGGGCCAAGCTGGTTCATCCTTGTGAGCAGCGCGGTTACGGAAGAACCAAGACCGTGATACGCTCCGAACCATGAGCAACCTGCTTCTCGTTGATAGCAGCTACTGGATTCGGATGGTCGCGCTGCACCGCGATCCATTCGACGACTTGGAATCGCACGCGGATGACTTCGATTTCGCGATCAACGGCATCATCTGGGCCGAGGTGATCCGCGGTCGGTCCGATCCCGCCGCCTGCGCACGGTTTGAGGAAGGCTTCTCGACGATGGTCCTCCTCAACCTCACCGCGGGCAGCTGGCAACGCGCCGCCAAACTCGCCTGGCAGCTCGATCGCGCCGGCCACGTGATCGGGCTGCCCGACCTCGCCATCGCCACCTCCGCGATCGAGAACGACGCCGCGGTCCTGACGTTCGACCGGCACTTCCAATCGATACCCGGGCTGCTGGTTGTGGACGACCTGGACTGAGCGTCGAAACTGCAGTTCGGGCAGGTCACCGAGGCGGAGGAGAGACGGAAGGAGAGCACAGAGAAGAACTTGGTGTAGAGGAACCCGGATTCGGGGTGCTCACCCAGCGTGTGAGCGTCCCTGAAGTCCTGTTTCCCTCCGAACTCTCTGTGATCTCTTGCCTTATCTCTGCGCCCTCTGTGTCCAACTGCTTCGTTTAGGATGAGCCGTAGCACCTGTGGCCGCACCCCGCGCTTGTCGGCGGCGCGTCCATCGTCTGGACTCGCGCGCATGCTGCGCTCCATCCGTCCCGGTCGCTACGTCCTCATCCTCGCCGCCCTGCTCGGCGCCGCCGTCGTCGCCTCGGGCGTGGGCGCGCACTACCCGCACGATTGGTGGCTGGAGAACGTGCTCGTGCTGGGCGCGCTGGTCTTCTTCGCCGCCACGTACCGGCGTTTCCCGCTCTCGCGCGTCAGCTACACGCTGCTCTTCGTGTTCCTCATCCTGCACGAGATCGGCGCGCACTGGACGTACGCGGAGGTCCCCTACAACGACTGGACCCGCGCGCTGTTCGGCCGCTCGCTCAACGAACTCTGCGGCTTCGAACGCAACCACTTCGACCGCCTCGTGCACTTCTCCTACGGCCTGCTCCTCGCCTACCCGATCCGCGAGGTCTTCCTGCGCATCGCCGATGCCAAGGGCTTCTGGGGCTACTTCCTCCCGCTCGATGTCGTGATGTCCACCTCGATGCTCTACGAGCTCATCGAGTGGGCGGCGGCGGTCGGGTTCGGCGGCGAGCTCGGCCAGGCCTACCTCGGCACGCAGGGCGATGTCTGGGACGCCCACAAGGACATGGCGCTCGCCTCCTGCGGCGCGCTGATCGCCATGACCGTCGTCGCCCTGATCAACTGGCGCCTGCACCGGGACTTCGCGCGCGAGTTCGCCCACAGCCTGCGGGTAAAAAACGCCAAGCCGCTGGGCGAGGAAGCGATCGCCGCCGCCCGCGCCCGGCAGGAATGAGCCGCGCCACCGCGATCGCCGCGGTCACTTTCCCTTCGTGCGTCCCGGCACCGGCACGGGGCGCGGCGCCTCGCCACCGCCGACCGGCACGAGTTGCACCTGCGCCTCGCGACCGAAGCAGCGCTCCAGCTTGAGCAGGATCAGCCGGTCGTCGTCGAGATCGGGAGCGATTTGTTTGTGCATCACCGTGCCCCGTTCGGGCACATAGACGCACAGTCTCCGGTCGTACGGAAACACCGCCGCCGCCGATTCCCGGCGTTTCCCCTTCTCGAGGTAACTGAAACGCACCAGTCGCACCTCGCGACACTTCGCGAGCGCCTTCGCCACGCGTTCGGCCGCGCGGAAGCCGGGAGTGGCCGGCCCGGCCGGTGCGCCACGCAGCCCTGGCCGGCGGTTGCTCCACGAGTCGTCGAGCAGCATCGCCCCGGTCTGCTTGACCTGCGGATACAGCGAAAGCACCGCCGCCGTCACCTCGTGCAGGTCCTCGCGCCGCGCCGGCGGTACCGTGAGTTTGCGCACGCCGTTGTTGATATCGAAGAGGAACAGTCCGCCGCGCCACTGGAAGACCGCCACCGCGTGGCCCGGGCCCATCGCGTAGTCGTCGTCCAGCGTGCCCCAGCGCAGCACCCGCACCCAGCGCGAGCCGCCCGCCTTGCGCCCGCCGAGGTAGGTGTCGGCAAACCGAACCGAGTCGACGAAGCAGGGGTTGCCGACGCCCAACGCCCGGAACTTGAACGGGGTGCCCCGCGTGCCCGGCTCAGCCGCGTTGGCGACCACCGCCGCAACCAACAGCACAGCCCAGCTCAACCACACGCGGAACTCGGAGCGGATTCTCATGCGCGTCCAGATACTGGCCCACCCTTCGCTCCGTCTCAACCCCCGGATTGCCGAAACCGCACGCACAACTCGCGCCCCTTCCCGTTCCCGTCCACAGCCCACCGTCTACCACCCACCGCCTACCGTCCACCGGCCGCTCCGGCCCCCATCGTCCATCTCACATCCGCCATCGCCCATCATCCGTTGACTCCCGGCCCGCGCCCCCGACACTCCCGCCACCTTGGTCATCGATCGCGAAGTCTCTCCCACCCGCGCCTCCCGCGCCCTCCTCGTCGGCGTACAGACGCCCGAAATGCCCGCCGGCGAAGGCGCCGAACTGCTCGAGGAGCTCAAGGAACTCGTCGGCAACCTCGGGCTCGAGATCGCCCGGTGCGAACTCGTGCGCCTGCGCACCCGTAACCAGCGTTTCCTCATCGGCACCGGCAAGACCGCCGAACTCATCGAGATCGCGAAGGAGGAGGCCATCGACCTCATCGTCTTCGACGAGGAGCTCTCGCCCGCCCAGGGCCGCAATTGGGAGAAGGAATCCGACCGCGCCGTGATCGACCGGCAGGAGGTCATCCTCGAGGTCTTCAACCAGCGGGCACAGACCCGCGAAGCGAAGCTCCAGGTCGAGCTCGCCCAACTCGAGTACGCCCTGCCCCGCCTCAAACGCGCGTGGACCCACCTCAGCCGCCAGCGCGGCAAGGGCAAGATGGGCGGCGAGGGCGAGACCCAGCTCGAGGTCGACCGCCGCCTCGTGCGCGACCGCATCACCGCGCTGCGGCACGAGCTCGTCGCCGTCGTGAAGCAGCGCGCCGTGCAGCGCCACCGCCGCCAGCGCGTGCCCGTGCCCAACGCCGCCATCGTCGGCTACACCAACGCCGGGAAATCCTGCCTGCTCAACCGCCTCACCGGCGCCGCCGTGCTTGTGCAGGACAAGCTCTTCGCCACCCTCGATCCCACCACGCGGCAGTTCGTCCTGCCCGACGGACGCAAACTGCTCGTCACCGACACCGTGGGCTTCATCCGCCGCCTGCCCCACCGCCTCGTCGAGGCCTTCAAAGCCACGCTCGAGGAGACGATCGTCGCCGATTTCCTGATCCACGTGCTCGACCTCACCAACCCACAGGTCGAGAAACACCTCGAGGCCACGCTCGCCGTGCTCGGCGAGCTCGGCGCCGACACCAAGCGCACCATCACCGTCTTCAACAAGTGCGACGCCGCGCGGCCCGAGACCGTCGAGCTGGCCCGTGTCCGCCACCCCGACGCCGTCTTTCTCAGCGCGCTCACCGGCGCCGGCGTGGACCTCCTGCTGGCCCGGTGCAGCGAACTCACCAGCACCGCCGAGTTCGCCGCCCAGCTGCGCATCCCCCACGACCGCTACGACATCGTCGCCAAGCTGCACTCGACCGGCGGCATCGTCGAGGAGCGCGCCGAGGATGACGCCGTGTACATCACCGGCCGCGTCCCCTTCGCCCTCCGCGAACTCGTGGCGCCGTTCCTGGTCGAGTGATCCTTGTTTCGAGGTGGGGACGTTTCTCCGAAAGGTCCGCCGCCTTCTACGCTCGATGCCGGATTAGCGTTCATTAGCGTCCATCAGCGGTTCCTCCCGCCGGTTCCCCGGCCGCTCCGCCGTCATCGGCCATCCTCCATCCGCCATCGTCCATTCCCCTCATGCGCTTCACGAAATACAACGCCCTCGGCAACGACTACCTCGTGATGGACCCGCGCACCGCCGGCCCGCTGCCGACCGCCGCCCAGATCCGCCGCATCTGCCACCGCAACTTCGGCATCGGCTCCGACGGCATCCTCTGGGGCCCGCTCGAGTCGACCCGCGCGCCCTTCGCCCTGCGCATCTTCAACCCCGACGCCTCCGAGGCCGAGAAGAGCGGCAACGGCATCCGCATCTTCTCCCGCTACCTCTACGACTGCGGCCTCGTGCAGGAGGAGCCCTTCCGACTCGACACCCTCGGCGGCCTCGTCGAAGTCCGTATCCAAAAGGGTGGCCGCTCGATCACCGTCGACATGGGCCACGTGAGCTTCGACAGCGCGAAGATCCCCGTCGCCGGCCCGAAGCGCGAGGTGATCAACGACACCATCACCGTGAAGGACCGCGCCTTCACCTACTGCGCCGCCACCATCGGCAATCCGCACTGCGTCGTCCCGCTGCCCGCGGTGTCGCCGGACCTCGCACACACCTACGGACCGTTCCTCGAGACCCACGCCAACTTTCCGCGCCGCACCAACGTGCAGTTCCTCCAGGTGCTCGACCGCGCGAACATTCGCATCGAGATCTGGGAGCGCGGTGCCGGCTACACCCTCGCCTCCGGCTCCAGCAGCTCCGCCGCCGCCGCCGTCGCACACCGGCTGGGCCTCGTCGACGACAAGGTCACCGTGCACATGCCCGGCGGCCGGATCGGCATCGAGATCGGCGAAGGCTTCGCGATCAAGATGACCGGCGGGGTCACCCGTGTCGGCGAGGGAAGTCTCGACGCCGAGATGCTCGAGGGCGCGGAGTAGCGCACCGTTCGCTGCGGTCCTCCGCGGCAGACGGGACCAACAGCGCAGGCCGGCCTCACCCCGCCACCACACTCGCGAAGCCGAGCTGCGGCGCCATCCAGCGCCAGGTGCAGTTCTCGCTCCCGGCACCGCCGTCGATCGACAGCTCCTCGCCCCAGCCGCAGGCACACTCCGGTTCCGCCACCACCACAGGAGCACCGCCGGAAAGGCACTCCAGTGGCCGGAACTGCATCATGATGCGCGTCTGGGTCCCGAACTTCCCGCTGATCCGTTCAAGCCGGGCGAGCTTGCGCATCCCGTCGCCGACCTGCTCGAAGATGATCCAGCGCCGGGCGGACTCCTCCGCCCCGAATGCCAGCGCGAGCCACTCGCGCGCCGGCACAAGCCAGGCGTTCTCGCCGATCTCCATTCGGTTGAGACGGAACCACTGGGCGATCAGGCCCTGCGGCCCCGAGAAACGGAGCGGCTCAGGATCGGTCAGGATCCACGAGTCATTGGTCCGAGAGGTGAAATGGTAGGCTTTGAATCCCATGGCTAGACTCCTCCTGCTTTGAGGTTTGCGTGATGAAGCTCGATCAGCTCCGCCGCCGAGAGCGTGCGGCGCAGCTCGCGGGCCCGGCGCCGCACCACGGGAAGCAGGAGCCGCAGCGCTTCGGGCTCCAGCGTCGCGCCCGCCGCCCGCAACGCCGCGCCAAGCGCCGCCGCACCGGACTTCCAACCGATGGCGAACGGCTCGCGTCGTCGTCCGACGGTTTCGGGCGCGAACGGCTCATAGGAGCGGAGATCCTTGAGCAGCCCGGCGCAATGGAGCCCGGACTCGTGGCGAAACGTCGCGCCGCCCACCACCGGCCGCTCCGGCGCCACCGCCCGACCCGATGCCCGTGCGACCAGCGACGAGAGCAGCGCGAGCTTTTCGGTGCGCACGCCGCAGTCGATGCCGTGCGCGACGCGCAGCGCCATCACGACCTGCTCGAGCGCCGCGTTGCCCGCGCGCTCGCCCAGGCCATTGACGGTCACGCTCGCCGCGGTCGCCCCCGCCTCGAACGCCGCCAGGGTGTTCGCCGTCGCAAGCCCAAGGTCGTCGTGGGCGTGGATCTCCAGGGCGAGCCGCGGCGCGCACGCCCGCAGCTCCGCGATCTCGCGCGCCAAACGCGTCGGGTGCGCGACGCCCACCGTGTCCGCCAATCGGAGGCGGCGCGCCCGCGTCAGCGCGATGGTCGCGGCGAACTCCTTGAGAAAACCGAGATCCGCGCGCGTGGCGTCCTGCGCGCCGATCGAGATGTAGCGGAACTGCGCCGCCGCCTCGTTGACGAGGCGCCGCAGCTCGCGCAGCACCCAGGACCGGTCCTTGCCCCATGTCCGCAGATGCAGGTCGGACACCGGAAAGGAAATGTGGACCCGGGTCGCGCCGCAGGTCCGCGCCGCGGCGAGATCGGCGGAGTCGGCCCGGCACCACGCCAGCACCCGCTCGCTGCCGACGGCGCCGATCACCGCCCGCAGATCGCCCTGCGCCTCCACCCCCATGGCCGGAATCCCGGCCTCGAGCTCGGGCACCCCGGCGGCCGCCAGCTCGCGAGCGATGGCGATCTTGTCCTCCCGCGTGAACACGACGCCCGCCGCCTGCTCGCCATCGCGCAGCGTGGTGTCGATGAGATGGAGGCGGCGGGTGTTCATGGGCGGAAGGTGATCGGTTATGCTCAATCGTGGCTGGGCAACTCAGTCCATGGCATGGCGGTTTCTCCGAAACCGCCGCTGTGCGGCGTCTGGCGCGGACGAGAGCAGAGCGACGGACGTTTCGGAGAAACGTCCCTACCCTCGGATGCTCACGTCAGCAGGTACTCCTCGGCGACGGTGTCGTTCTCGATCGCGTCGAGGATGGCGTCGATCGCGTCGTTGTTGGGCACGCGGTAGTAGTTGCCGGACGGGTAGTCGACCATGACCGGGCCCTTGACGCAGACGTTCATGCAGCCGGTCACGGCGACTTCAATGCCTTCGAGGGAGCGGTCCTGGATCTCGCCTTGGAGGTACGAAAGAAGGCTCATCGAATCCTTCTTGTGGCAGACGCCTTGGCGCTCGCCGTTCGCACGGAAAGAGCCGCAGACGAAGAGGTGGTGGTTCGGTTTGTTCATGGGAAGAGGGAGTAAGGGAGTGCGGGAATGAGGGAGTAAGGGACTGGCTGGAGCTTCTCCGATGGTGGGGCGGGCTTTATGCCCGCCAACTGGGCTTCATCCGGAATGGCGGGCGTAAAGCCCGCCCCACCACCAGAGGCACCGCGCCACGGTTCAATCGGCGCCTTCGCCGAGGACCTCCTTCATGACATGGCGATCGAGATTGAAGAGCGCACCGGCGCACAGGGCTTGCTTGACCTTATCGACGAGCGTGTCGGTCCACGCCTCCTCCTCGACCTGCTCGGCGATGAACTCCTGCAGGAAGACCTGCGTGGCGTAGTCCTTCTCGGCCAGCGCCAGCTCGTAGGCGGCGTGAATCGCGGCGGTGTTGGCGCGCTCCATGTCATAGGCGGCCTTGGCGACGTCGGCCAAGTTGGCGAACTCACTGCGCGGCGCCCCCACTCCGCCGATCTGCGGCATCGCGCCGCGGTCGACGAGGAAGTGGAAGAACTTCTTGGCGTGCGCCTGCTCCTCCGCGACTTGGTGGTGGAAGAGCTTGGCGAAGCCGTTCCAGTTCTGGGTCTCGCACCAGTAGGCCATCGCCAAGTAGGACTTGGACGTGGACATCTCGCGGGTGCCTTGGGCGGAGAGACAGTCGGTGATCGTGGGAGACATCGGAGGATCGATTTGGGATTGGAGATCGTCGAGTTCGGGGAAGACGTAGCCTCAGCCGCAGCCGGTACCGGTGCCTTTGCAGCTGTTGCCGCTGCCACAGGAGGTGAAGCGGCGTTGCAGCGCCTTCGGGATCGGCTGGTCGGAGAAGACCGCGCTGAGGCCCTCCTCGATCAGCCCCTCCATCTCGAGGACCTCGATACCGGTTTCTTCGAGCACGCGCTTCGGCTTCGGGCCCGCGGCGGAGACGAGGATCGCGCGGCAGTCGTGCAACGTCGCGCCGAGGTCGCGCCAGCGTCCGTCGCCGGTGCCCGGCTCGGGCGTCTTGCGCACCTCGTGGAATTTGAAACCCGAGGCCGTCGCCTCGTCCTTCTTGAAGATCAGAACGCGCGCCGCCTCGCCGAGGTGCTGGTTGACCAAGGCGCCCTCCTCGCTCGCGACCGCGATGTACGGACGACTCCGACCGCTGAGGACGTCGGCGTTGGCGTAGCGGTTGAGCCGCTCCATGTTCTCCTCGTTGAGGCCTTCGCCGATGAGGCCCACGGCGTCGGCCCGGCAGCGGGCGCAGTGCGACATCTGCGGGAGGTGCAGGCCGCTTTGCAGGCGGGCGCGCGCCATCTCGAGGTTGTCCGGCGGCGCCAGGTCCTCGAACGCCGCGCCCTTCACGGGGAGGAACGCCATCACGTTCATCAGATCCGCGCCGAGCTCCTTCATGACCTTCGCGACCTCGGGGATGTGCGTGTCGTTCACGCCCGGCATGAGGATCGAGTTGATCTTCACAACCACGTCGAGGGCTTTGAGGCGGCGGATCGCGTCGAGCTGCCGCTCGAGGAGCAGCTTTGCGGCTTCGATGCCGCGCATCGGCTTCCGGCCGTCGCGGATCCAGGCGTAGATCTTGGCGCCGATCACGGGATCGACCGCGTTTACCGTGAAGGTGACGTGGCTGACCTTGAGCGCGGCAATCTCCTCGACGTGCGGCCCGATACCCAGACCGTTGGTCGCAAGGCAGAGGATCATCTCCGGATACCGGGCACGCACGGCGCGCAGCGTCGCCATCGTCTCGTCCGGGTTGGCGAACGGGTCGCCGGGACCGGCGATGCCGACAACGCTCAGGTTCTTCACGCGCGCCATGACCTCCTCGAGGTACGGCACCACCTGCGGCACCGGCAGGATCGAGCTCGTCACGCCGGGGCGGCTCTCGTTCATGCAGTCGAACTTCCGGTTGCAGAAGTTGCACTGCAGGTTGCAGCGCGGCGCGACCGGTAGGTGCACGCGGCCGAACTTGCCGTGCGCTTCTTTGCTGAAGCACGGGTGCTTGGTGAAATCCAAGGTCTGGTGCACCACCGACGGAACATCGTCGCACTGGCCGCTTTCGGCGGAGACGCAGGCTGAGGTCGTGGCGATCAGGGCGCAGTTGGTTTCATCCTTCATGGTAAAGTGCTCCGGTTGGTTCAGAGGTAGGCGTAACCGATGTCCGAATTCTCCTGCTTCGCTTCGAGCAGCGCGTTGACGATGCGGTCGAAGAGTTGCTGCGTGCCGGCGTACCCGAGCAGCTGGATGCGCTGGGCGCCGAGGCGGTCGTGGACCGGGAATCCGCAGCGCACGAGCGGCACGTTGAGCGAGCGCGCGAGCTTGTAGCCCTTGCTGCTGCCGATGAGCAGATCCGGCCTCAGCTCCGCGATACGGGTCTCGATGTCGCCGAAGTCCGAGCCCTCGCGCACCTCGATGCGGTCGCGGAGCTCGGGGGCGGCGGCGAAGATCGCGTCGGCGAGCCGGCGGTTGCGCTCGCCGCTGGCGACCAGCACCGGCGTGAGGCCGGTCTCGGCGAGGAAGACCGCGAGACCGGCGCCGAGATCGTCCTCGCCGTAGACGACGGCCTTCTTGCCGGCGAGGTACTTGTGGGCGTCGACGTAGCTGTCGATCAGGCGGCCGCGCTCGGCCGCGACGCGCGCCGGCATCTCGCGGCCGGTGGCGGTCTCGAGCGCCGCGCAGAAGGCGTCGTTGGCGCGCACGCCGATCGGCAGGCCGAGGCGGTGCAGCGGGACGCCGAACTTCGTGTTGAGGTGCGTACCGGCCGTCGCGGGCGCCGCGGCGAGCGAGTGGCCGAACTCGAGTGCGGCCGTCGCCCGGTCGAGAGCGCGCAGCTCGTCGATGGTGGTGCCGCCGGTGGGCGTGCGGATGAACTCCGACCAACTGGGACCGTCGAGCGTCTCCGCGTAGTCGGGAACGAGGGTGATCGTCGCCTCGCCCCACGCGGCGCAGAAGTCGCGCAGGTGCCGGAGATCGGCGGGGGAAACCATGCCGGCAAAAACCGCGAGACGCGGTTTTTGTAGGAGCGGATCGCTGCGCGCTCCGCTCGGGGTTGCTCCCGCGAGCGATTCCACCAGCGCGCGCACCGCGGCGTGGAAACCCTCGGCGTGGGTACCCTTGAAACTCGGGGTGGAAACGTGGACCAGTTCGGCCGACTCAGCCGGGAACCCGACCACTCCGGCTTCTGCGTCCTTTCCGCTCTCCGCCTTCCGCTCTCCGGTCTCTTTGCGGTATTCGCCGATCAACATCGGCATGTTTTCGCCCATCGTCTCGGACAGACAGGTGGTCGCGATGCCAACGAGCGTCGGTCGATATTGGCGTCCGACGTTGTCGAGGGCCGTGTGGAGATTCTTGCGTCCGCCGAAGACGGCGGAGTCCTCGGAGAAGTTGGTCGAGGCGATGTCGATCGGCTCGCGGAAGTGCGAGATGAGGTAGCGGCGGATGTACGTCGCGCAGCCTTGCGAACCGTGGAGCAGCGGCACCGTGCCGGCGATGCCCTTGAACGCCAAGCACGCGCCGAGTGGCGTGCAGAGCTTGCAGGGGTTCGTCGAGCCGGAGGGAAACTCCGGATGTTCCGAAGGAGTGAACTCGGAACTCGGAGCGGGGAACGGGGAACAGTGCGAACAGCTCATGCGACGTTCTCCTTTGTTTCCGCTGCCGCCAGCGGACCGGTGTTTCGCGGCACGGACACAAGGTCCGGCCCTACGGGTTTGCCGCTTCCGGCGTTCCGAGTTTCGAGTTCCGCGTTCCGAGTTCGGTTGGCCCGTCGCGGGACGAAGTTCCACACCGGCGAGCAAACGCTCGCGTGCACCTCGCGGCCGAAGTTCACCATGCCCACGAAGCCCGCCAGGCACTCCTTGCGCTCGTGGTTGTGGTCGCAGAAACCGATGCCGAGCTTGTAGGCGATCGGCCGCTCCTTCACACCGCCGATGAAGAGGTCGACATCCTGTTCGAGGCAGAACTTCGCCAACTCGATCGGGTTCGAGTCGTCGACGATGATCGTGCCCGGATCGCACATCTCGCGCAGCGTGTTGTAGTCGTCGGCGTCGCCGGTCTGTGTGCCCACCACTGCGGTACGCATGCCCAGCGTGCGCAGCGCGCGGACGAGCGAAAATGCCTTGAAGGCGCCGCCGACGTAGACCGCGGCCTTCTTGCCCTCCAGGTCCTCGCGCCAGGCGCGGAGCTGCGGGTAGATCTTGCCCACCTCGTCGCGCACCACTGCCCTCGCCTTTTCCATCAGCTCCTCGCCGCCGAAGAACTTCGCGACCTCGTAGAGCGCGGCCGACATGTCCTCGATGCCGAAGAACGAGACGCGCTTGAACGGGATGCCGTGCTCCTTCTCCATCTTCTTCGCGAGGTGCGTCATCGAGCCGGAGCATTGCACGAGATTGAGCTTCGCGCCGTGGCAGCGGCGGATCGCGTCAACCCGGCCGTCGCCGGTGATCGTCGCCACGACCTCGATGCCCATGCGCTCGAGGTACTCGCGGATGACCCAGCTCTCCCCGGCGATGTTGAAGTCGCCCATGAGGTTGATGCTGAGCGGGGAGATTCCCGTCGTGTCGCCGGTGCCGATGAGTTGGTAGAGCGCCTCGCAGGCGGCCTTGTAGCCGTCCTTCTTCGTGCCCTTGAACCCCTCGCTGGCGACCGGCAGGACCGATAATCCCGTGGCGGCGGAGACGCGCTTGCAGACCGCGGCAACATCGTCGCCGATCAGGCCCACGATGCAGGTGCCGTAGACGAACGCCGCCTTCGGCTTGTGCTTCGCGATCAGCTCGAGGAGCGCGCGTTCCAGCTTCTTCTCGCCGCCGTAGATCACATCCAGTTCCTGGAGATCCGTGGAGAAGCTGTTGCGGAAGAGCTGAGGGCCGGAGGATTGGGCGCCGCGGATGTCCCAAGTGTAGGCGGCACAGCCGATCGGGCCGTGCACGATGTGCAGCGCATCGGCGATCGGATAGAGCACCACGCGCGAACCGCAGAAGACGCAGGCCCGTTGCGAGACCGACCCCGCCACGCTTGTCTTGCCGCAACGCAGCGGACCGCCGGCCTTGCCGGCCTCGGCGATCGAGGTGGCGCGGGATGGGAGTATCTCGAGCGGTTGCGTCATGGGAATGCCCTCTCGGTTGCGTCAGCGGTGATGCGGTCCCTTGCCGCCGCAGCGGCAGCCGTCGTGCGGTTGCGGAGTGCAGGGGCCGGCGAGCTTGGCGATGGCATCGGGCGCCATGCGCAGGAGCGTCCACTCATCCAGGGGCTTCGCGCCGACCGCCGCGTAGAGCGCGAGCGCCTTCGTGTTCCATTTCAACGCCGTCCACTCCAGGCGACCGGCGGAACGCCCGTGGGCGATTTCCGCCACGGCCGCGAGCAGGGCGCGGCCGATGCCGCGCTTGCGAAAGTCGGGCCGCACGTAGAGATCCTCGAGGAAGATTCCGGGCTTCGCCGCGAAGGTGGAAAACGTGCGGTAGTAGAGGGCGAAACCGGCAGGAGCGCCGTCCATCTCCGCGACGATCGCGGCGGCGCAACGCCGGGGACCGAGGACATGTTCCACCACCGCCTCGGGCGTGATCGCGCATTCGTGCGAAAGTCCTTCGAACTCCGCCAGCTCGCGGACGAAATCGCACAGCAGCGCGGCATCCTCCGGAGTCGCCGCGCGCAGCGTGAGGCCGGCGGGCGGTTGGCAGCAGCAATGTTGATCGTCGCTCATGGTATTCGGTGGTCGTCGTCGTAATGCAGAACCGGTGCCAGTGCGTGCTCAGCTCGCGGATATTTTCGGGAAGAAGTGGCGACGTTTTCGTCGGAGAACCGGCAAAGTCCCGGTCGGAGTTCCGCCGGTGCGGCGGCCTTCGCGCCCGCCATGTCCGCGGAGCCCTGAAGCGGGCGTGAAGCCTGCCCCACAATTCCGGACTCGGATCGCCCGCGAGCAGGCTCCTCCACGCGGGGACACGCCGGCCGCGTTGGCCCGCGCACTCGACCGTGTCGGATGCAAAGCCGTTCACCGCGGAGGCGTCCCACCCCATGGTCGGCGGCGGTGACCCATAACGCCGCCGACCTGGGGGCAGACGCCAGGCAGATTGGGAGCGCCGAGCAGCAAAACCCCTGGAAAACCCGGCGCCCCCGCACTGCCTGGAAGTTGCGAACGGACGGCGGCGGAGCGCCGTCCCTCCCACGGCCTCACTGCACCAGCTCGAACCACTCCTCGGCGCACTCGCGGTCCTTCTTGTCGAGGATCGCGTTGAGCATCTGGTTGATCAGGTTCACGGCGCCCATGTAACCGAGCGTCGGATAGAACCGGTGGGCGGCGCGGTCGAGGATCGGGAAGCCGAAGCGGACGAAGGGCACGTTCTCCACCCGGGCGATGTACTTGCCGTAGGTGTTGCCGATCAGCAGGTCGACCGGCTCGTTCTTCATCCATTGGTGCAGCTCGAAGTTGTCGCCGCATTGTTTGATCTTCGCGTTCGGGACGACCGGATCGAGCAGTTCGTGCATGCGCTTCTCGAACTGGTTGCCCGGCGAACCGGTGATGCAGTACACGGGCTTCATCTCCAGCTCCAAGAGGAACTGCGTGAGCGCGATGACGTGGTCCGGATCGCCGGTGACCGCCACGCGCTTGCCGTGGAAGTACTGATGCAGGTCGCTCATCAGATCGATGAGGCGACCGCGCTCCAGCTCGACCGAGGCCGGCACGTCGACGCCCGCGTAGCCGCGGAGCGCGTTGACGAACCGGTCGGTGGCCTGCACGCCGATGGGCAACTCGAGGTAGGCGGCGGGCACGCCGCACTTCTGCTCGAGGGTCGAGGCCGGGACGTGCGAGGCGAAGTGGCCGAGGGCCAGGGTCGCGATGCTGTCGCCGGCGGACTTGATCTGCGCCATCGTGGCTCCGCCCTTCGGGTACATCTCGTAGTGGCCGGTGAGCGGGCCGTCGAGGACGTTGGAGGTGTCCGGGAACATGCAGAGGTTCACGCCCATCTCCGCGGCGAGGCGCTTGATCTCGCGCATGTCGGCCGGCTCGACGTAGCCGGGGATCACGTTGACCTGGTTGAGCGTGGTGCCCGTCTTCTCGGACAGGTAGTTCACCATGCCCATGACCATGTTCGAGAAGCCGTAGACGTGGGAGCCGACGAACGAGGGCGTGTTGGCGTGGATGACGAGCTTCCCCTCGGGGATGGAGCCCTCCTCCTTCGCCTTGCGGATCATCGTCGGGATGTCGTCGCCGATAACCTCGGACAGGCAGGTCGTGTGCACCGCCACGATCTCGGGATTGTAGATCGTGAAGATGTTGCGGAGCGCCTGGGTGAGGTTGGCGAGGCCGCCGAACACGGACGCGCCCTCGGTGAACGAGCTGGTGGTGGCCATGACCGGCTCCTTGAAGTGCCGGGTGAGATGGCTGCGGTGGTACGAGCAGCAGCCCTGCGAGCCGTGGCTGTGGGGCATGCAGCCGTGGATGCCGAGCGCGGCGTACATGGCGCCGATCGGTTGGCAGGTCTTGGCGGCGTTGATGCGGAGCGCCTTGCGCTCGACGATTTCTGCGGTGGTGCCGTCTAACATTGTGAAGTCCTCCGTTGGGTGGTGGTTGTTCAGCCTTCGTCGACCGCGGCCTTGGCCTTGGGCTTCCACGCCTTGGCCATGCCGGCGACGATCTCGCGAATGGCCTTGTTGCCCTCGCTCTCGATCCCGACCCCGAAGGTCTCCTGGGTGCTCTTCTTCCACGCGGGGGTGACGAGCTTCCAGACCTTCGAGCCGATCATGCGGTCGATCTCCTTGTAGAAGTTCGCCGCGCCGGTGAACGCCGCGTACGGGCCACCGTAGTCGTAGCTGTGGAGCTGCTTGCAGGGCACGCCGAACTTCTCGATGACGAACTTGTCCTTGATGCCCGAGCCGATGATGTCCGGTTTGTACAACTCGATGAGCTTCTCCATCTCGTGGTGCGAGATGTCGTCGATCACGAGGGTGGACTTCTTCATCTCGACCATCATGCCGTCGTAGTCCTTGAAGCTGAACCCGCCGGCCTTGAGCGCCTCGAGCTGCTCGGGCGTCTTGCGCGGGTTGTAGCGCTTCGGGTCGGCCTCGACCTCGATCTCCTCGATGTTGCGGGAGTCGGCGTCGATCTTGATCGAGGGCAGCACGGCGCGGCCTTCGTAGTCGTCGCGGTGGGCGAATTCGTAGCCGGCCGCGACCGTGAGCATGCCGACATCCTTGAAGAGATGTTGGTAGTGGTGGGCGCGGGAGCCGCCGACGAACATCGCGGCGGTCTTGCCCTTGAGGCGGCTCTTCACGTCCTCGATCACGGGCCGGAGGGCGGCCATCTCCTGGGCGATGACCTCCTCGACGCGGTCGATGAGGGCCTTGTCGCCGAAGAACTTCGCGATCTTGCGGAGCGACTTCGCGGTCTGCTCGGCGCCGATGAAGTTCACCTTGATCCACGGGATGCCGAACTTCGTCTCCATCATCTCGGACATGTAGTTGATCGAGCGGTGGCACATGACGACGTTAAGGTCGGCGGTATGGCTCTTGCAGATCTGCTCGTAGCTGATGTCGCCCGAGAGGGTGGCGGTCACGTGGATGCCGCACTTCTGCAGGAGCTGGTCGATCTCCCAGGCGTCGCCGCCGATGTTGTACTCGCCGAGGACGTTGATGCGGTACTTGGCCTTGTCCGGCTCGTCGAGCAGGCCGACCATGTGCTTGAAGACGCCGTTGTTGGCGATGTGGTGGCCGGCGGACTGGGACACACCCTTGTAGCCCTCGCAGGAGAAGCCGAAGACGTTGATCCCGAGCTCCTCCTTCGCCTGGCGGCAGACGGAGTGGATATCGTCGCCGATGAGGCCGACCGGACAGGTGGCGTACACCGCAATGGCCTTCGGCTTGAAGATCCGGTAGGCCTCGCGGATCGCGGCGGCCAGCTTCTTCTCGCCGCCGAAGATGATCTCCTCCTCCATCATGTCGGTCGTCATGGAGTACTGGAGATAGTTGACCGGCTGGCCGGGTTTCACCCGGGCCAGGTTGCGGCGCGTGGCCCACGAGTAGTAGGAGCAGCCGATCGGGCCGTGGGTGATGTGGAGGATGTCGTGGATCGGGCCGATGACGACGCCGCGGCAGCCGGCGTAGGTGCACCCGCGTTGGGTGATGATGCCGGGGACGGTGCGGGTGTTCGCGCCGATCTCCGGCGGACTGGCCGGATCGTTGGCGAGGAGCTGCTTCTCGCGCTTCTTCTTCGTCTTCGGCGGGTAGATTTTCAGCATCTCGGCGCGCGCCGCGAGCGAGTCGGGTTGGGGCGCCGAGGGGATCGGATAACCTTCGCTGTCGTAGCCCTCACCGGGCGTTTCGGAAATGTCGGACATGGTGATGACCTCGTGATGGTGTCGTTGGACGGTCGTGGTGGAAGAGGTAGAGTCGGACCGCCGGGCCGCCCGTTGACCCGGCGCGCCCAGCGGTCGCGCCCTACCCCGTCATTGCTGGCGGTTGATCAGTCCCCTCAGTTGCCGAGGAGGCCGTACTCCATCAGGAGGTTCTCCAGCTCCTGGATCGAAAGCGGCTTCGGGATGACGAACTTCTTGTTGCCGTCGATCGCCCGGGCCAGCGTGCGGTACTCGTCGGCCTGCGCGCACTTCGGGTTCCACTCGATGACGGTCTTGCGCTGGATCTCGGCGCGTTGGACGTCGTTCTCGCGCGGGACGAAGTGGATCATCTGCGTGCCGAGCTTCTCGGCGAACTTCTCGATCATCTGGCGCTCGTTGTCGACCTTGCGGCTGTTGCAGATCAGGCCGCCCAGGCGCACGACACCGGTTTGCGCATACTTCTGGATGCCCTTGCAGATGTTGTTCGCCGCGTACATCGCCATCATCTCGCCGGAGCAGACGATGTAGATCTCCTCGGCCTTGCCCTCGCGGATCGGCATGGCGAAACCGCCACACACGACGTCGCCCAGCACGTCGTAGAAGACGTAGTCGAGGGCCTCATCCTCATCGTAGGCGCCGAGCTGCTCGAGCATGTTGATCGAGGTGATGATGCCGCGGCCGGCGCAGCCCACCCCCGGCTCCGGGCCGCCCGACTCCACGCACAAGCTGGAGCAAAAGCCCTTGGAACGGATATCCGCCAACTCGACGTCCTCGCCCTCTTCGCGGAGCGTGTCGAGCACGCTGCGCTGGGCGAGACCACCGAGGAGAAGTCGGGTGGAGTCGGCCTTGGGGTCGCAACCGACCACCATGACCTTCTTCCCCATTTCGACGAGACCGGCGACCGTGTTCTGCGTGGTGGTCGACTTGCCGATGCCGCCCTTGCCGTAGATCGCTACTTTTCTCATGGTATTTATTTTCTGGTTTTAGACTGCCTCAGGAATGCCTCCCCTTTAGCGACCGCGGTGCCAACTCGCGCCGCACCTCCGCAACTCGCTGGTCCTGCGCGCATAGAGTTTTTCCGCACCAGTTTCTCCCCTCGACCGGCCGGAGGAATCCCGACATTCCGGTCGGAAACGCACTGTCGGCCGACGACGGCGTAGCTGTTCCGCTCCCCCGCGCACAATACGGAGGCGATCCCGAGACTCTGTTGACCGCAAAGAACGCAAAGATCGCAGAAAACGACTCCCGTTCGACCACGTCCTCCCTTCTCTCCGTGATCTCTGCGCAGCTATTCCTGCAAACGCTGCATTCTGTGCACGATTTCCCGATGTCACGCCCTGTCGGGGAAGTTGACCACGGATCACACGGATTCCACAGATGGCCCCTCCCGGAATCCGTGCCCATCCGGGAAATCCGTGGTTCATCATTCTGCCCCTTAGGTTGCGGCGGAGCCACGCTAGGTTCTTTGCGTTTAACGCTTCCGTGTCCGTCCGCCTTCCGCTGGCTCGCGCCCTGCTCCTCGGTCCGCAGTGTCCAGCCTCGCCCTCTCGCTCCATGAACGCGCCCTCGGCGCGTACCTCGGCTTCGCCATCGGCGATGCCCTCGGGGCCACCGCGGAGTTCATGACCGCGCGCGAGATCGAGGGCACCTTCAAGGGCGGACTGCGCAACATCGTCGGGGGAGGATGGCTCCGCTTGCGCCCCGGTCAGGTGACCGACGATACACAGATGGCGCTCGCTCTTGGCGACGCCCTGCTCGCGGCCCGCGGCTGGGACCTCCGCATGGTCGCGGACTCGTTCGTCGGCTGGATGCGCAGCAAACCGCCCGACATCGGCCACGCCTGCCGCCGCGGCATCCGCCGCTACCTGATCGAAGGCACGCTCGAAGCCCCGCCCTCCGAGGACAATGCCGGCAACGGCGCCGCGATGCGCAACCTTCCCGTTGCCATCGCCACGCTCGACGAGCCCGAGCTGCTCGTGCGCTGCACCCTCGAACAGGCGCACCTCACCCACCATCATCCGCTCTCCGACGCCGCCACACTGCTGCTCGGCCGTCTCACGCAAGTCCTGCTGCTCGGCGGCTCGATCGGCGACTGCCGGCGCTGCGTCGCCGAAACGCTGGCATTACACCCGCGGTTTCGTTTCGAGCCCTGGCCGGGCAACACCAGCGGCTACGTCGTCGACACCCTCCAGACCGTGCTGCACGCCTTCTTCCGCAACGACAGTGTCGAGAGTTGCATCGTCGACGTCGTCAACCGCGGTGGCGATGCCGACACCGCCGGGGCCCTCGTCGGCCAGCTCGCGGGGGCGTGCTACGGTGTCCATGACATTCCGCCGCGGTGGCTGCGACAGCTCGACCGGGGCATCGCCGAACGCGTGCGGCGCCAGACCGCCGCGCTTCTGTCGCTACCCCGACCCCTGCCGCTCCGCGCCCCGAGCACCCGGTCCATCCCCCTTCCGGCCACCGCATGAACTCCGCCGCACCGCCGACCAGTCTCTGCCGCTGCAACCTCCCACCCTGGGTCATCGCCTCGTGCGAGTTTCAGGAGCAGCCCCGCGCCTTGGAGATCGACGGTGCGCGCGCCACGGATCGCCGCCTCTTCGCCCAGCTCGACGCCACCGCCGAGCCCGCCCGGCGCGGCCAGATCTTCCACGACTACGTTTCGGTGAAGTTCCGTCTCCACGAATGGGATCAGCATCAGTCGTCCGCCCGGTCGAGCCTGCGGCACAGCTACCTGCGTTTCCTCGCCAACTGGGGTGTCGACAGCAACGGCCACGCCGGCGCCGTCCTCAAGGCGTGGGTCGAAAGCCGCTTCGGCATCCCCGCCACCTATCATGGCGGCCGCCTCGCCACCGATCCCGCCGCACGCGACAAATACGCCGCCGACCGCATGCGCGGCGCCGCCCAGACCATGGGCGTGGCCATGCAGCTCGATCTGCTCTTCACCTTCTGCCAGGACGAGCTCCGCCGCCGCCACCCGGCCAAGACCCACCTCACGCTCTACCGTGGCACCCACGACCCCGAGGAGTACGCGGTGCGTGAAGGCCCGGACTCCGGCGGGACGCTGGTGCGGCTGAACAACCTCAGCTCCTTCTCCTCCGACGCCGAGGTGGCCTGGGAGTTCGGTTCGCACGTCTGGGCAGTGCAAGTGCCCCTCGCGAAGATCCTCTTCTTCAGCGGGCTGCTCCCACGCCATCTCCTCGAGGGTGAAGCGGAGTACCTCGTGCTCGGCGGCGACTACCGCGTGAGACCGCTGCGCTGCTGAGCCCCGCCGCTCACCGCGCGATCAGGTGCACACTCGGCGCCTTCACCAGCGCTCCGACTTCGCGCCCGACAACGAGGTCGAACTCCGCCGCGGCCTGCCGGGTGAGCCGCGCCACCAGGGGGAATCCGCAGTCGAGCTCCACCCGCACCAGCGCGCCCTCATCGACGAGCGCCACCACCGTGCCGCGCCAGCGGTTACGGGCGCTCGTGCCGGCCACGACGCCGTCGCGCACCAGCAGCACGTCCTCCGCGCGGATGCTCACCAGCACCGCCTCGGTGCCCGCGGGCAACCGGTCCGCCAGGCCATGGAAACGCACGCCGCCGACGCCCACCACCGCCAGTTGGCCCTCTCCTCCCAGCAGCCGCCCGGGAAGCACCGTCTCCACGCCAACGATTCGCGCCACCGCATCGCTCGCCGGCCGCCGGAACACCGCCGCCACCGGTCCGTGCTGCAACAGCCGCCCGCCTTCGATCACCGCCAACTCGTCGCAGAGCGCCAGCACCTCCTCGCGCGCATGGCTCACGAAGAGCATCGGCACCCGCAGCTCGTCGCGCACCCGCCTCAGGTACGGCAGGATCGCCTGCTTGCGCGCGGCATCGAGCGCCGCCAACGGCTCGTCGAGCAGCAGCAACCGAGGCGCGGAGACCAAGGCCCGCGCCAACGCCACGCGCTGCCGCTCACCGCCCGACAACTCCGGCACCCGCCGGCCCAACAACCCTTCGATGCCAAGCAGGGCGCAGACCTGAGCCCGCCGTGCCGCGCGGCCCGCGAGCGGCGCGCGTGTCTCCGCGAAACGCAGATTCCTTTCGACGGTGAGGTGCGGAAACAGCGCGCCATCCTGCGGCACGAAGCCGATCCCCCGCTCCTGCGCCGGCAGGAACACCCCGACCGCGGCATCCGCCAGAGCCGTGTCGCCCAGCACGATCCGCCCGGCCTGAGGTCTCCGCAGACCGGCGACAAGTTCGACCAGCGTCGACTTGCCCGAACCCGACACGCCGAACAGCCCGGTCGCCCCGCCGCCGAACTCCGCCGAGACCTCGAGCCCGAACTCGCCCGCCACCCAGCGCACGCCCTCGAGTTCCAGCATCGGCACCGGCTTGCCGCTCGAGGTAGGGACGTTTCTCCGAAACGCCCGCTCCGAATTCTCGCCTGCCGCGTGGGACACAGCCAACGGACGACTCGGAGAGGCGTCCCTACCAGCGGCCTGCGCGATCACACCAGACGCCCGCGCCTCCGATGGTGGGGCGGGCTTTACGCCCGCCATATCCGCGGTCTTTCGCCGCAGCAGCCACTCGCTCAGGGCCAGCGCGGCGAAGGCCAACGTCACCGATATCCCGAGCAACGTGAGCGCCGCGCCATCGTTGCCGAGCTGCACCTCGTGGTAGATGCCCAGCGCCAGCGTCACCGTCTCGCCCGGGATCATGCCCGCGATCATCACCGTCGCGCCGAACTCGCCCAGCGCGCGCGCGTATGCCAACACCGTACCCGCCGCCAATCCACGCCGGGCCAGCGGCAGCGACACCGCGAAGAGCGTCCGCCACTGCCCGGCGCCGAGCGTGCGCGCCACCTGTTCGAGCCGCTCCGGCACCTCCTCGAAGGCCACGCGAGCGGCCCGCACCAGCAACGGCAGCGACATCGCCGCCGTCGCGATCACCACGGCCTTCCAGGTGAACACGATCTCCACGCCCAACACCTCCCGGCAGAAGGCGCCGAGCGGACCGTGTTTGCCGAACAATTTCATCAGCACCAGCCCCGTCGCCACCGGCGGGATCACCAGCGGCAACGCGACGAAGGTCTCGACCAGCACCTTGCCGGGCCACCGCCGCCGCGCGAGTAACCAGCCCAGGGCGATGCCCGGCGGCAGGATCAGCAGCGTGCTCAGCAACGCGACCCCGAGCGTGAAGAGCGTGATGTGGAGCAGTTCAGGCATGCGGCTGGCGCACTAGTGCAGCCGGCATGCCGGCCGCAGCGCGCTCGCGCGGACAACCGTGGCGCGGTGCTTCAGCCCGCGCTGCTCGACGCCGCTCCCCCACCCGACTGGTCACCTCGGCCGATGTGTTCTGGAAGCACACGCCACCGCTACGGCGCGGGCAGGAATCCGTACGTGGCAAACACCGCCTGCGCCTCCGGCCGGGCGAGAAAGGCGACAAACCTCGCCGCGGCCGCGGGCTCCTTGGCGTCGCGCAGCGCGGCGGCCGGGTAGAGGATCTTCGGCCCCGCCCCCGGCGGTACCGTGACCGCGATCCGCACCTTCTTCGAGCCCCGCGCATCGGTGCGGTAGACGAAACCGGCATCGGCGTTGCCCGCCTCGACCGCGGCCAGCACGGCGCGCACGTTGTCGAGCGGCACGCATTTGGTGCTCACCTGCGACCATAGGTCCAGTTTCTGGAGATGCTCCTTCGCGTACGTGCCCACCGGCACCGTCGCCGGCTCGCCGATCGCAATGCGCTTCACCTCGGGTCTCGCCAGGTCGGCCAGCGCCGCGATTGGCGCACCGTTCTCGGCGGCAACCACGACCACAAGCTGGTTCGCAAGAATCGTCCGTCGGGGGCCCGGGGCGAGCAGGCCCGCCTGTTCGAGCTGGTCGACGCGCAACTCGTCGGCCGAAACGATCACGTCGGCCAGGGCGCCTTCCTTGATCTGGCGGGCAAGCGCGCCGGAGGCGCCAAAGTTGAAACGCAAGGTGTCGCCCGTCGCCTTCGTGTACAGCGGCGCGATCTCCCTGAGTGCATCCGAAAGGCTCGCCGCGGCGAAGACGGTCACGTCCGCAGCCGGCACGGAGACGACTAGGACCGATATCACGAACACCGAGACGAGCCGGCGAAGCGGAACCGCAATTGATCTCATGATTGGAGAGTTGGAGGAGTCCCCTGCGTGAGCCGGTTCCGGGCCAAAAGGGGAACTCAACTACCCGAAGACAACGGCGGGCGGTTTGTGTGCGCCCGACCGCTCCGCCGCATTCCCCCAGTGCGATGGCACCACGGCGGAGACCGGACCTGCCTGTCGCCCCTGCGGGCCCGCAGGACCGGTCTGTCACCGGTCGCCCCCGACTGGGGCCAGCCGTTGCGCGGAGCCCGATCGATCCGGCCGGAGCCGCCTCGTTCAGATCATCTCACCTTCGCGCGGGCTCTGGTCGTCGCGGGCGAGTCGGACGATATTGTCCAGCCGTTGCATCCAGCCCTTGGTGTGCACGATGCGCTCGATGTCCTCGCCCACCCGCGCGAACAACTCCTTCCGGGTCATTCGGCCCAGCGCGGCGGCGTCGGCCCGCACCACGTAGAGCGCGTGGTCGACCTCGAGGTTCTCGAACACCGCGAGGTTGTCGCAGAAGTCGATGAGGAAGTAGCCCACGAAACCGCGGGTGCTGTGGAGGATCCGCCGAGGCTCGAGCTTGCGGAGGCAGTCGAAGCGTTCCCGCATCAGGCGGAACACCTCCGCGCCCCGACCGGCGGAACGCTGCGCGATCCGCGCCAGCAGTGCGTCGGTCGCCGCCTCGTCGAGCGGACTCCAGCCGAAGTCGTCCGCGCGGCAGCGCCACGCCTCGGCCTCGACGGCGTCGACCGCGTGCACCCCGACCTGGCCCACATTCTCCTGCAGCAGATTCACGCAGCGCAGCAGCTTGTCGCGGAACTCCGGATCCGCCGGATCGAGCGCCTCCCGCACCTGGAAATGCACCGCGACACCCGCGACGTCACCAGGCTCGGCCAGCGCCCGGAAGCCGAGCAGCGACAGCGCCGGCGGAACCAGCTCGCGTTGCCAGACCTCGCGCCGAAACCGCGTCGGGTGCGTGCGCTCGCCACTCCACGACGGGGCGCGTCCGTGCATGAGCTTGGCGTACTTCGGGCGGTCCTTGAGGGGGCGTTCCTCCGGAATCGCGTTGGCATGACTGGTCGGCCCGACGTTGGGCGACGGCAACAACACCTGCAGCTCCGGCGAGAGGTCCGCCATCGTGCCGATGCAGAGGTGCTGGTACGTGCCCGCCGCGAGCTCGGCCTCCGTGAGGACCTTGGTGCAGCCCACGACGCACAACGCACCGGGCGCGAGTTGCACGAGGGCGTTCTCGATCACCGGAGGCAACTTCCGGAACGTCTTCTTCCACGGCAGCGGTGAGGAGCGAGGCATCGCATCGATGTTCGCGAAACCCCGTGCAAGATCCAGACCGGAGCTTTCAAAAAACGGTCAGCGTGCAAAGGGCTGCGCGCGAACGAGCCAACGACCTTCGACAAACGTTGCCCACACGCTCAGGCGATCTCGCGGGTGTCGGCGGCAAACGGCAGTGGGAGGTCGTCGCCGGTGTCCTTCAGCGCCACGCCGCTGATGCCGCGACGGGCGGATTCGAGCAGCAGCTGTGCAAGTTTGTGCGCGGCGGCCTTCGGCGGGAGACCGTCGGGCCGGATGTTCGACACGCAGTTGCGGTCCGCATCCGTGCAGGCGGCGCGGGGCATGAAGGTGAAGTACGCGCCGAGGCTGTCGGGCGAACCGAGCCCGGGCCGCTCGCCGAGCAGCAGGAGCGTGTGGCGCGCGCCGAGCAGCTCGCCGATCTCGTCCTGCAGCTTCACGCGGCCGAACGGCGCCAAGAAGATCGGATACAGGCTCCAGCCGGCCGCGCGCAGCAGCGGCACCAGGCAGGTCAGCACTGCGCCCGTCTGCCGCTCGGCGGCGAGTGCGGACAGGCCGTCGGAGACGATGATCGCCAGGTCGCGTGCGCCCCACGTGGGCTTCCGCGCGACGAGCGTCGCGCGGGACTCGGGCGCGAGACGGCGGCCCAGGTCGGGCCGCACGAGGAACGTGCGACGATCCGGCGCCGCCGTCTCGAGGCACACCGTCTCAAGCCCCGCGCGGCCGAGCGCGGCGCCAAGCGCTTCGGCATGGAACTCCATCTGCACGGCGTCGCGGGCACGGGCATGCGAGAGCCGGAAATCAAGCAACGTCTCCGTGCGCACGCTGCCGCCGGCGCGGCCAAGCGCGATACGGGCGCTCGTGAACTGCGTAAGCGCCCCCCAAGTGTCGGCAGTGGCGGGCAACGACTCGCCGCGAACCGACCGGAGCGATGTGGTTTCAGGCGAGGGCATGGTCGATGAGGGCGTGATGTTCTCCCACCGGCAGCAGGCGTCGGCCGCCGGCGACGAGGCGCATTTCTTCCAGCCACGCCTCGAACTCCGGCGCCGGTTTCAGACCGAGCGCCTGACGGAGATAGTGGCTATCGTGGAAGGAGGTGGACTGGTAGCCGAGCATGATGTCGTCGGCCCCCGGGATCCCCATGATGTAGTTGCAGCCGGCGACACCGAGGAGCGTGAGCAGGTTGTCCATGTCGTCCTGGTCGGCCTCGGCATGATTGGTGTAGCAGATGTCGACGCCCATCGGCAGGCCGAGGAGCTTGCCGCAGAAGTGGTCCTCGAGGCCGGCGCGGATGATCTGCTTGCCGTCGTAGAGGTACTCGGGGCCGATGAAGCCGACGACCGTGTTGACGAGCAGCGGCGAGAACTGCCGCGCCACTGCGTACGCGCGCGCCTCGCAGGTCTGCTGGTCCACGCCGTGGTGCGCGCCGGCGGAGAGCGCAGAGCCCTGGCCGGTCTCGAAGTACATCACGTTCTGCCCCACCGTGCCGCGGCCGAGGGAGAGCGCGGCGGACCGCGCCTCGGCGAGCAATGCGAGGTTCACGCCGAAACTCTTGTTCGCGGCCTCGGTGCCGGCGATGGACTGGAACACGAGATCCACCGGCGCGCCGCGGCGCATCGCCTCGAGTTGGGTCGTCACGTGCGCGAGCACGCACGACTGCGTGGGGATGCCGTAGCGCCGGATGATCTCGTCGACGAGCTTCAGCAGCGTCTCCAACGCCGGCACGCTGTCGGTCGCGGGATTGATGCCGATCACGGCGTCGCCGCAGCCGTAGAGCAGGCCGTCGACGATGGAGGCGGCGATGCCCTTGGGGTCGTCGGTGGGATGATTGGGCTGGAGGCGCACGGCAAGCCGGCCGGGCAGACCAAGGGTGTTGCGAAACGCGGTGACGACGCGGCACTTCTTGGCGACCAGGATGAGGTCCTGGTTGCTCATGATCTTGGAGACGGCGGCGACCATCTCGGGCGTGAGCCCGGGGGCAACGGCGGCGAGCACGATCTCGTCGCTCTCGTAGCGCAGGAGCCACTCGCGAAAACCGCCGACAGTCAGTCCCGAGACGGGCGCGAACGCGGCCCGATCGTGGGTGTCGACGATAAGCCGCGTGACCTCGTCATCCTCGTACGGGATGAGCAGGTCCTCGAGGAACCGCACCAGCGGCACCTCCGCGAGGCAGAGCTGTGCGGCGACGCGCTCCTCCGCGGAACCCGCGGCGAGGCCGGCGAGTTCGTCGCCCGAACGCCGCGGGGTCGCCTTCGCGAGCAGTTCGCGCAACGACGCGAAGTCGTAGCGGAGCCCGCCGGAGTTGAGCGACCAGATGGAGGAGTTGGGCATGGATTGCGGAGGACCTAAGGCAGAAGGCGGAGTGCGGGAGGAAGAACACGGAAGGCGGGAGCCCGCTTGCAGGCGATCCGGGGACGGAAAGTGGTCACTTCACCATGAACTGCTGCGGCAGCCAGAGGGCGATCTCGGGGAAGACCATGAGGAGCACGATCGTGAGGAACATCAGGGCGGCGAACGGGATGATGGAGGCGTAGATGTCCTTCAGCGGAAAATCCTTCGGCGCCATCGCCTTCATGAGGAAGAGATTGTATCCGAACGGCGGGGTAATGTAGGCGATCTGGCAGGTGACCGTGTAGAGCACCCCGAACCAGACCAGGCTGAAGCCCATCGCGTTGACCAGCGGCACGTAGAGCGGGGCCACGATCACAAGCATCGCGGTGTCGTCGAGGAACATGCCCATGACCACGAAGGAAACCTGCATCAGGATGACCACCACCCAGGGGTTCAGGCCCCAGTCGTTGAGGAAAAGTTTCTCGATGGCCTTCACCGCGCCCAACCCGTCGAAGACGGCGCCGAAGGCCAGCGCGGCCATGATGATCCACATGAACATCGCGCTGATGTTGAGCGTCTGCCGCACGGTGTCGTGGAGGACTTTTTTCGTGAGGCGCCGGCGGCCCCAGGCCACCAGCAACGCGGCCACCGCCCCCACCGCGGAGCTCTCCACCAGGCTGGTGACGCCGCCGAGGAAGAGGCCGATGACGATGAACATGATCGCCAGCGGGATCAGCCCGGCGGTGAGCAGGCGGAGCTTGGCGCGCAGCGGCACCTGCAGCTCGTCCTCGCTGGCCACCGGCGCCAGCTCGGGCTGGAGCCGGCAGCGGACCCCCACATAGGCGAGGAAGAGCGCCGCCATGAGCAGGCCCGGGAACACCCCGGCCAGCCAGAGCTGGCCGACGGGTTGGCGGGCGATCATGCCGTAGAGCACGAGCACGACACTGGGCGGCACGAGGATGCCCAGCGAGCTGCCCGCCTGGATCACGCCCGAGACCATGCGCTTGTCGTATTTGCGCTTCAACATCTCCGGCATCGCGATGCTGCAGCCGATCGCCATGCCGGCCACGCTCAGGCCGTTCATCGCCGAGATCAGCACCATCAGCAGGATCGTGCCGATAGCTAGGCCGCCGCGGAAACGTCCGGTCCAGACGTGCAGCATCGTGTAGAGGTCGTTGGCGATGCCCGACTCCGAGAGCATGTAGCCCATGAAGACGAACATCGGCAGCGTGAGCAGCGGGTACCAGTTGAGCAGCTTGATGCTGGCGTTGAAGCCCATCGCCGCCGCGCCGTCGCCCCAGAGCAGGAGCGCGGTCGCCACGGCGACGAAACCGATCATCGCGAACACCCGCTGGCCGGTGGCCATGAGGACCATCATCCCCAGGAACATCACCAGCACGATCGCCTCGTGGCTCATCGCAGCTCCTTCCCGCAGGCGCCGGCGAGGTCGCGAACGAGGCGCGCGACGACCTGGAGCGTCATCAACAGGATGCCCACGGTCATGACGATCTTGATCGGCGCCATCGGCGGCGCCCAGGCGGTGTAGTTCTTCTGACCGTATTCAAGGGCGTAGAGCGAGCTGGAGACGGCGCCGTTGAGCAGCACGCCCATGTAGAAGAGCACGATCCCGCCGGTGGCGGCGTCGACGATGTACTGGGTGCGCGGGCTCCAGCGGGAGCGGAAGACGTCCATGCGCACGTGCGCATCGTCCTGGAAGGAGAAGCCGCCGCCGAGCAGGTAGTAGGCGGCCATGGTGAACTGCGCCATCTCCATGACCCAGATCGCGGGCGACCTGAACACGACGTTGGAGATCATCGCGTAGGCCAGCACGGCCATCATCACGAAGAGCAGGTACATCGCGAAGAGCCCGACAGCGCGGTTGGTCGTGTCGACCGTGCGCACGTAGCCGCGCAGGAACCCGCCCACGCCGAGCGCGAGCCGGTCGTACGCCTCGTACGTGTTGAGCAGTCCCGTGTCGGCCCGGGGGGCGGGGTCGGAGCCGAGGCCGGCATAGGCCGGAGCCAACCCCGCCCCCATGAAGGCGAGGGAGTGGCGATGCACGTGGCGCATCGGTGGTTCGGATTCGGAGAAATCGGCGGCGGACATGTGGAGGTCCTCGGAACGAGGTTGCGGGCGGGGAGATGGTGGGGATGGGCACGAGCGATGCGCGCTAGCCGCCCGAGGCAGGGCGTTGGCGGAGAAACCGCCGCCATGGCTGCATGCGGCGGCGGCGCGCCTACCGCCATCGGCGTTCCCGCGTAGGGTGCGAGCTTGCTCGCACCGCTCGACCGGCGCGCCGACCAGACGGTGCGAGCAAGCTCGCACCCGACCTCGGCGGCGGGCGCCAGCTCAGCCGCGGTACGGGCGCCCGGCCTTCTGCATGAGCGCGTTGTAGTCCTTGAAGATCTGCACGACCTTCGCGGCGCGCGGGCTGGTCGCGGCGATCTCGTCCCAGAACTTCACGGCCTCGCGCTCGACGGTCTGCCATTCCTCGTCGGGAATGGTGGTGAGCTTGAGCTTCGGCCCCTCGACACGGAGCTTGGCCTCGCCGCCCCAGTACCAGTACTGGCGATAGTAGTGCGAACTGTCCATGCACAGCTTGAACAACGTCTTGAGGTGGTCGGGCACCTTCTCCCACGACTTCGTGTTCGCGAAGTACGAACCGCACCAGGCGCCGGCGATGTTGTTCGTGAGGAAGTAGTTCGTCACATCCGCCCAGCCCACCGTGTAGTCCTCGGTGATTCCGGACCAGGCCACACCGTCGAGCTCGCCGGTGCGCAGCGCCATCTCGCAGTCCTCGTACGGGAGCGTCACGGGCACCACGCCAAAGCGGGAGAGGAAGCGGCCGGCGGTCGGGAAGGTGTAGACCTTCTTGCCCTTGAGGTCGGCGAGCTTGTTGACCGGCGCCTTGGTGGCGAAGTGGCAGGGATCCCAAGCCCCCGCACTGAGCCAAGTCACGCCCTTGATCTCGTTGTAGGACTCCTCCCAGATCTTATCGAGGCCGAACTGGTAGAAGAGCGTGGGGATGTCGAGGCTGTAGCGGGTGGCGAAGGGGAAGTATCCACCGAATACCGCCACATCGGCCGGCGAGGCGATCGAGTCGTCGTCGCTCTGCACGGCGTCGATGGTGCCCGCCTGCATGGCGCGGAACAGCTCGCTCGTCGGAACGAGCTGATCGGCGCAATACAGCTCGATCACCATCTCGCCGTTGGCCGCCTTGTTGAAGGCGTCGATCGAGGGCTTGATGACGTGCTCGGCCAGCGCGGGCCCCGCGTAGGTCTGCAGGCGCCACTTGATGGGGGCCTTCTTCGAACCGAGGACATACGGGGCGGCGATCGCCGCGGTGGCGCCGATACAGGCCTTCTTGAGGAACTCGCGTTTGTTCATGGGAGGAGCGGAGGTTGCGTGGTGTGGAGGATACGTTCGCCCTCCTCCTTAGCAGAGCCGATGCCAGCCGGCGGCACCGCCCGGCCGTGCCCCGCGGCCCACGCGACATTCCTGCAGACCGTGGCAAAACTTGGTCACCTGTCGCCGGCCGCCGCCGAAAAACGACGCGGATGTAGGGCGTTTTCACCCACTCCGGGACACCGTCCCCGCGGGTGGACGAAATCCGCCACGCCTGTGCTCGGGGCGCCCGCCGCCCACCCCCGCGCCCATGCGTGGTTTTCATCTTCACCGCCCCATCCCGCTCGTCGCCGCCACCGTCCTCGGCGCCGGCGGACAGGGACGGTCGTTCACGGAGAAGACCGCGGCTGTCTTGAGTCCATCGAGTCTGCCACATCGCCGGGGCCATGTGGCGGGGTGCTTCAGCCCCTGCCGCCCGACTCCGTCCGCCGCAAGCGCCGTGTCACCGCCCCCGGCTCCGTCGGCACCGGTGCGCCATTTCGTATCCGCCGGCCCGGGCTGAAGCACCGGGCCACGCCGGCGTCATCGGTCACGCCGGCGTCAGGCCGGTGCCCCGCTTCGCCTCGAGGGCGGCGGCGGCCGGGTCGGCCTTGAAGCGCTCGGGATCGATCCCGTACTTCTTCACCCGCAGGCCCATGATGCGTTCGGTCAGCCCGAGTTGGCGGGCCGCCTTCGCCATGATGCCCCGGTGCGTCTTCAACGCCTCGGCGATCATCTCCCGCTCCACCGCCGCCACCGCCTGATCGAGCGTCCCCCGCGGGGTCGTGCCGGAGGCTTCGCCGGTCTGGAGCGAGGGCGGCAGATGGAAGCCGTGGATCACGCCGTCCTGCGACAGGATCACCGCGCGCTCGATGGTGTTCTCCAACTCGCGCACGTTCCCGGGCCAATGATACGCCATGAGCATGTCGATCGCGGGCGTGGAGATGCGGAGCACGGTCTTCCCGTTCTGTTTCGCGTACTTCTCGAGGAAGTGGTCGGCCAGCTCGAGGATGTCGCTGCGGCGGTCGCGCAGCGGCGGCACGTAGATGGGGAAGACGTTGATGCGGTAGTAGAGATCGAGCCGGAACTTCCCCTCCTCGATCATTCGCTCGAGGTTGCGGTTGGTGGCGGTGACGACCCGCACATCGACGCGGATAGATTGCGTGCCGCCCACGCGTTCGAACGTCCCTTCCTGCAGCACCCGCAACAGCTTCGCCTGCGTGGCCGGGGAGATTTCGCCGATCTCGTCGAGGAAGATGGTGCCGCCGTCGGCCAGTTCGAAGCGGCCCTTGCGCAGCGCCAACGCCCCCGTGAACGCGCCCTTCTCGTGGCCGAACAGCTCGCTCTCGATGATGCTCTCGGGCAGCGCCGCGCAGTTGACGCGGACGAACGGCCGCTTGCGCCGCCCGCTACCCTGCCAGAGCGCATGCGCGATGCGCTCCTTGCCCGAGCCGGTCTCGCCGCGGATCAGCACGGTGGTCTTGCTGTCGGCCACCTGGTCGATGTGGAAATGCACCATCTGCATGGCCGACGAACGGCCGACCATGCCCTCCGGCACGAAACTGCGGGCGATCTGCTGCTGCAACCGGACATTCTCCTCACGCAGGGTGTCGATCCGCTCCTTGGCCATCTGCCGGAACCGCACCGCGAGGCCGACCTGGCCGGCCACCAGGACGAGGAAACGCGCGTCGACCGTCAGTTCCGCCTCGGAGGCGGCCGGGCGGGTGAACGACAGTGTACCCAACACCTCGCTACCGTGCCGGATCGGCACCGCGACCAGGCACTCCCCTGCCGCGCGCGCCTCGGCGAACAACCGGTTCTCCAGCCCGCTCCACTCGTCCTCCGGGACCTGCGCAAGATTGGCCAGCACCAGCGGCTCCCCCATCGTCGCCACGCGCCCGAGGTACCCCTCCGCCAGTGTCTCCCGCAGCGACTTGTCGTTGTGGTCGGCGTGGGGCCGGTCCTGCATCTCCTCGACCATGAGCTCGCCGCTCTCCCGATTGACGATCGTCAGGAGACCACGGCGCAGCGCCGTCGATTCCGCGAGCTTGCGGAACAGAGGCTGCACCGCATCCCGCAGATCGAGCCCCTGTGCAAGCGATGCCGAAACCTCGTGCAGCAGGCGGAACTCCTGCAGGATCCGGCATCCCCCCGGGAAACCGGACACAGGAAGACGCGTGTCCCCGCCGGGTCGTTCCGAGCAAGCGTCGCAGGTACTCATCCGCCCGTGCGCGAGCACGAGAAGTGCCAAGGGGGAAGCGGGCACACGGGCCGCGTCCGGCGGGCGAACCGCCCGGGGCAACCACTGCGGCCATGCCGCGGGCCGCGGTCGGAATCCCCACTTCGGACCGGCGCCCCGCTCGCAACGGCATGCCCGACCTCGCGCCGCAGCCCGCTTCCGTATCGATACCCAGCGACCACCCGACCGCGGTCGACCAGGGAGCGTGCGAAGCCCCTCATCGGTGCGTCCGGTGCCCGCGACCGCCGCGGCCTCGCGCCCATTCGCACCGAATCGTTCCTTTCGTGGCGAGGCGCTGGGGCGCCGAAGCTTTGTCTTGTGCAGCGTGGTTCTGCCGGTAGACGTGAGCCGTTACTTGGCAATGTTGTTTGAGAGTCGGGCCGAAGCGGTCCGAGACGCGCCGACCCGGCTTGGTGTCGCGGGTGCTCAACGAGGCAAACGCCTCTTGTGTCGCCGCGGTGTCGCTTCCGGGTCCGCACAGACGCTTCATTTCCGCCTCCTTGCCTCTGACGCCAGCATAGCACAGCGGTAGTGCAACGGTTTTGTAAACCGTAGGTCGTCGGTTCGAATCCGACTGCTGGCTCCAGGGTGCAACCGCGTAAATCACGGTGGGTTCCGCCCGGTTCCGGCTCGTCCACCGACTCCGCCACGCCCAACACAAAACTCACGAAAAAATCCGCTTGTGCCGCGTGAGTCGCACCCTACCGTCGGCCACCTCGTTTCGGCGAGCACTGCCCGATGGTGTAATGGTAGCACAGCAGATTCTGAATCTGTTTGTCTAGGTTCGATCCCTAGTCGGGCAGCCATCTTCCCGCCCAAGACCGCCCGGTCTTGGGCTTTTTTGTCGCCAGCACGCGAGCGGTCCGCCGTTCAGCCGGCCGCTCCCGCCAGTTCGCGCAACCGGAGCCTCGCGCGGTACAGCCGGTTCTCCACCGCCTTGGGCGAACACCCGGCGATCTCCGCAATCTCCGCCATCGACTTCCCTTCGTAGGCGAACAGCACGATCGCCGTGCGCTGGTCCAGCGGCAGCGCCGCCACCGCTCGCTGCACCGCCTCGCGCCGCTCGTCCTCTACCCGCGCCCGATCCACCGCGGCCGGCGACGCCGCCTCGTCCGCCACCTCGCGCCCGGTCTCCAACCAATCGTCGAGCGAAAGCGTCGGCCGACGCCGCCACCAGCGCAGGCGGTTCCGCGCCTGGTTCGCCGCGATCGTGAACAGCCAAGCGGAGAAGCGCGCGCCGGCCCGGTACGTGGCGCGTTTGGTGTAGACGCGCACGAAAACCTCCTGCGCGAGGTCATCCGCCTCCGCGCCATTGCCGACCAGTCGGAACAGAAACCGTTTCACCGGCAGCTCCCACCGCCGCATCAGCTCGGTCAATGCGCTGTCGTCGCCCCCCTGCAGGCGTTCCATGAGCTGCTCGTCGCCCGGGCCGTTGCCTTGCTCCTCAGTGGCCATGCTCGGCGTGCGGGCCCTTCAGATCCAGCTCCGGCGCACCACCATGGCCGAACGTCGCCACGCGCGCCCGCATCAGCTCGAGGTAGCGGCGTCCTTCCCCGGGCGGCATCTCCGCCGCCACCCGTTCCAGATGGCGCAGCAGCGACGTCTCGCACTCCGTGCTCAACGCCCGAATCCGCTGTTCCGTCGCCGCCAGCGCCGCCGGATCAGTCGGCTGCGCGCGCCGGAGCGCATCGCGCTCCCGCTTCGCCGCGCCGATCGCTAGGCAGTGTCCCTCGCACACGGTCGCGTACTCACGGTGCAGTCGCTCGATCGCCGCCACCTGGGCGTCGCTGAGGTGAAAGTCCCGTTTCAGCCAGGCCGTCACATCCCGCCGATCCGCCGCGGCGTGCAGCGCCGGGTCGCAGCCGGTCCGGTAGCCGAGCACGCCGACCACCAGCGCCACGCCGACCAAGCCGAGGGCGACCGTGCCGGCGTGTTTCACGGGGACTCCTCGTCCAGCCCGGTCTGGATCCGGGCGTCGAGACTGGCCACGTAGCCGGCCAGCAGCGTGTCGCGGTCGGCGCGCACATGGACCTGCGCCGCCGTGTGTCCGATCCATCCGGACACCCCCGCCGTCAGCGCCACCGCGGCGGCCAGCCCCGTCGCATGGGCCCGCACGAACCCTGCCCACGAGCCCGTGCCCCGGAGCGCGTCGATGCGCCGCCAGACCTCGCCGCGGAAACGGCCGTCCGGCGGCGGGCTCACCCGCCACACCTGCAGGTTCTGGATCAGTGGTTCGTTCGGTTTCATGGCGACAAGTCTCGTTGCGGCGCCGCTCCACTCGGACCGGTCACCGTCACACTGTACACCATTCCGCGCGGAATCACTCAAAACCTCCAGTGGGGGCGGGGATCACGCCAAGCGCGGCCGCCGCCGGCGAGGGATTGCACGGCGGCCGGTGTACCTCGTTCGGAAACCACCCGCCTCGATGCCGTTCTCGCGCTCCCAGTCCCGATCGAAGATCCGCCCGACGCGCCCCCTTCGGCGGCGCCTCCTCCTCGCCGCGGCGCTCCTCGGCGGAGCACTCGCAGTCGCTTCCGACCGGCCCACCGGGATCGCGACGCCGGGCTCCGCTGCTGCGCGGCACCCGTCCGAGGAACGTCGCACCACTTCGCCGGCCACGATCCCTCCGCACGCTGCGGACTCCGCACCGGAGGAGCTCGTGCGCTTCGCCCTGCTCCACCATCCGGCCGTCGCTGCGGCCCGGCACGACTGGGAGGCCGCACAGCATTCCATCGCGCCTGCGAAGTCGCTCCCCGACCCGCAGCTCACCTTCCAAGCCGACATCACCTCCATGGTGATGTCGCTCATGCCGGGCGTGATGTTCGATATCATGAACCCCGGCAAGCGCGCCGCCATGGGGCGCGAGGCCGAGGCCGCGCTCGGCGTCGCCCGTGCCCAATACTCCGCCACGCTGGTCAGCGTCGCCTCCGAGGCCCGTCGTGCCCTGATCGAACTCGCTTACCTCGATGCCGCCATCGCCCTGCGCTCAGCCTCCGCCGATACCGCGGAGCAGAGCGAACTGCTCGCCGCCGGCGCGTACGCCGCCGGGCGCGGCATGGATGCCTCGCTCGCCGCGCAGATCCAAGCCGCGGACACGGCCGAACGCTTCCGTTCCGAGGCCGCCCAGCTCCTCGACCGCCGCACTGCCGCCCGCGCCCGCCTCAAGTCCGCGCTCGGCCTCTCGCCCGACGCCGCCGATCCGGCCTGGCCTGCCGCCAAACTCACCCCCACCGCGCTCCCCACCACCGATGAGCTCTGGCGCCGCGTCCAGACTTCGAATCCCGACCTCGCCCGCATGCGCGCCATGGTCGAGATGACCGTCGCCGGCACCGAGCTCGCCCGCCGCGGCGGTTCGCCCGACTTCTCAGTGGGCCTGATGGCCGATGTGAAGACCGCGCCGTGGATGTGGCGCCCGAGCGCAACGATGACGTTGCCGATCTGGCGCACCAAGATTCGCGAGACCATCGCCGTAGCCGATGCGCGGCGCGAGGCCGCCGTCGCGCGCGTCTCCGTCGAGCAACTCGACATGGCCGCCGCGCTCGCGCGCATGCTCGCGATGGTCGCCGAGGCCGATCGGATGATCGACTACCTCGACCACTCGGCCTTGCCCGCCATCGCCCGGCAGCGCCGCACCGTCGAGTCCGGTTACCACACCGGCACGGGCACCGCCGCCATGATCCTCGAGGCCGCCGCCATGGACCTCGCCATGCAGGCCGAGCGCCTCGCCGCCCTGCGCGAACGCGAACTCGCCGTGATCGACCTCCTCGCGATGACCGCCGGCGTCACGCCGGAAGGTCTCTCCGAGGTAGGGCCGGACCGCCGGGCCGGCCGCGAACTCGGCGGGCCCAGCGGTCCCGCCCTACCCGCAGAACACTCCACTTCCAAATGAAACATCTCCGCCTCTGCACCCTGTTCGCCTCCGCGCTTCTGGCCCTCGCCGGCTGCAACCGCGCCTCCGACGCGCACAACCACGCCGACACCTCGGCGCCCGCCCCCGCCGAGACTCCCGCCGCCGGGCCGAAATTCCACTGCCCGATGCACCCCACCTACGTCGCCGACCGTCTCGGCGATTGCCCGATCTGCGGCATGAGTCTGGTGCCGATCAAGAGCGTGGCCGCATCGACTTCCCATGGCCACGCCGCCGTGCCCGGGCGGGCCGCGATCGAACTGGGAGCCGACAAGCGCCAGCTCATCGGGCTCACCACCGTTGCGGTCGAGCGCCGCGAACTCGCACAGACCGTGCGCGCCGTCGCCGTCGTCGAGCACGACGAGACGCGCACCTCGCGCATCGCGCCGCGCTTCGGCGGCTGGGTGCGCAAACTCCACGTCGCCTACACCGGCGCCACCGTCGCGCAGGGGGCCCCGCTGCTCACCGTCTACAGCCCCGAGGTCTACGCCGCGCAGAACGACTACCTCGTCGCTTGGCGTGCGCTCCGCCAACTCCCCGCCGAGGCACCCGCCGTCCGCCGCTCCGGCGCCGCCGCGTTGCTCGATGCCGCCCGCGCCCGCCTCGAACTCTGGGAAATCGACGCCGCCGAGCTCCGCGGACTCGAGGAACGCGATGCGCCCAGCGCCGAGCTGCTCATCCGTTCCCCGCGCAACGGCCACGTGCTCACGAAGCAGGCGGTGGAAGGAGAGGCCTTCATGGCCGGCGACACGCTCTACGAGATCGCCGACCTCTCGCACCTCTGGTTGCAGGCGCGCGTCGCCGAGACCGACCTCCCGCTGCTCGCGGTCGGGCAGGAAGCGTTGGTGACGTTCGCCAGCCCAGCGCTGCCGGCCTTCACCTCCCCGATCACGTTCATCGATCCGCACATCGACCCGGTGACCCGTCGCGGCACCGTACGACTCGAGACCGACAACCCCGAACATCGCCTCCGCCCCGACCTCTGGGCCGAGGTGGAGATCGAGATCCCGCTCGGCGAGAAACTCGTCGTGCCCGCCGCCTCCGTGATCGACACCGGCAAGCGCCACGTCGCCTTCGTCGCCGGCACCGACGACCGCCTCGAACCGCGCGTCGTGAAACTCGGCGCGCGCACGAGCGAGTACCTCGAGGTGCGCGACGGCCTCGCCGCCGGCGAGCGGGTCGTGTCCCGCGCACTCTTCCTCGTCGATTCCGAGAGCCAGCTCCAAGCCGCCCTCGCCGGCATGGGCGCCGCGGGCGAACACAAACACTGAGGATCCCGCCACCATGCTTCCGGCTCTCCGTCTCAACGTCTGCTCTCCGCGCCGCACCGCGTCCGCTGTAGGAGCCTGCTTGCAGGCGATTCCGGCCCTGCCATCGCGAGCAAGCTCGCTCCTACCTCGGAACCGCTGAAGCCATGTCCTCCTCCTCTCCCGTCCCCGCGCCGCACCGCGATTCGCTCATCGAGCGGATCATCGAGTGGAGCGCGCGCAACAAGTTCATGGTCTTCCTGCTCGTCGGCGCGCTCACGCTCGGCGGCATCTACAGCCTGCGCCACACGCCGCTCGACGCCCTGCCCGACCTCTCCGACGCGCAGGTGATCGTCTTCACCCCGTGGGAGGGCCGCAGCCCCAACCTCGTCGAGGACCAGATCACCTACCCGATCGTCACGAAGCTCATCTCCGCGCCAAAGGTGAAGGTCGTACGCGGCTACTCGTTCTTCGGGTACTCGTTCGTCTACGCCGTCTTCGAGGACGGCACCGATCTCTACTGGGCCCGCGCCCGCGTGATGGAGTACATGCAGGGACTCACCGGCAGCCTGCCCACCGGCGTCACGCCGACGCTCGGGCCCGACGCCACCGGCGTGGGCTGGGGTTTCCAATACGCGCTGGTCGACCGCACCGGCCAGCACGACGCCGCCGACCTGCGGAGCTTTCAGGACTGGCACCTGCGCTACTGGCTCCAGAGCGTCGACGGCGTCGCCGAGGTCGCGAGCTTCGGCGGCTTCGAGAAGCAGTACCAGGTCGAGGTCGATTCCGAGCGCCTGCAGGCCTACAACATCCCGATCACCCGCATTGTCTCCGCGATCCGCTCGGCGAACAACGACGTAGGCGGCCGCGAGCTCGAGCGCAACGGCACCACCTACCTCGTGCGCGGCAAGGGCTACCTCAAGTCCCTCGACGACCTCCGCCTCGTCGTCGTGGGCGCCGATGCGCGCGGCACGCCGATCCTGCTGCGCGATGTCGCCCGCAACATCGCGCTCGGCCCGGAGATGCGCCGCGGCGCCGGCGACCTCGACGGCCTCGGCGAGACGCCCGGCGGCATCGTCGTCGTGCGTTTCGGCCAGAACGTCCTGCAGGTCATCGACCGCGTGAAGGCGAAGCTCGAGGAGCTCCGTCCGTCCCTCCCGCCGGGGGTCGAGATCGTCACCACCTACGACCGCTCCGACCTGATCAAGCGCTCGATCCAGACGCTCACCCGCACGATCGTCGAGGAGTCGATCATCGTCTCGTTGATCGTGATCGTGTTCCTCCTCGATTTCGGCGGTGCGGCGCGCGCGATCGTCACGTTGCCCATCGCCGTCGCGCTCGCGTTCATCCCGATGTATTTCATGGGGCTCACGGCGAACATCATGTCGCTCGCCGGCATCGCCATCGCCATCGGCGCGCTCTGCGATGAGGCCGTGGTCATGGTGGAGAACGTCCACAAGCACCTCGAGCACGCGCCGCCGGGCCTCAGCCGCCACCAGCGGCAGGAGATCATCATCGCCGCCTGCAAGCAGCTCGGGAAACCGCTCTTCTTCGCGCTGCTCGTGATCACCGTGAGCTTCCTGCCGGTCTTCGCGCTCGAGGCGCAGGAGGGCCGGTTGTTCAAGCCGCTCGCCTACACGAAGACGTTCACGATGGCCTGGGCCGCGTTCCTCTCGCTCACCATCGGGCCGGCGCTCATCGTGCTCATGACCGGCGCGAAGGTGATTCCCGAGCACAAGCACCCGATCAGCCGCGTGCTCCACCGGCTCTACTACCCGTGGGTCAGCCTGCTCATGACCCGTCGCCGGCTCTCCATTGCGATTGCCATCCTCGCCGTCGGCTCCGCCGTGCCGGTGTACCAGCGCCTCGGCTCGGAGTTCATGCCGCCGCTCAACGAGGGCACGATCCTCTACATGCCCACGACGCTGCCGACGGTCTCCGTCACCGAGGCGACGCGCCTGCTCCAGATCCAGGACCGCGTGCTGCGTGCGTTCCCCGAAGTGCTCACTGTCCACGGCAAGGCCGGCCGCGCCGAAACCGCGACCGATCCCGCGCCGATGGAGATGTTCGAGACCGTCGTGCAGCTGAAACCCGAGAGCGAATGGCGCCGCATCGCCCAGCCGCGCTGGTACTCGGGCTGGGCGCCGGAGTGGTTGCAGACGCCGCTCCGCAAGCTCTGGCCCGACCAGCGCCCGATCACCTGGGACGAGCTCACCTCCGAGATGGACACCGCGCTCCAGATCCCCGGCCAGGTGAACGCGTGGACGATGCCGATCAAGGGCCGCATCGACATGCTCACCACGGGCATCCGCACCCCGATCGGCATCAAGATCTTCGGCTCCGACCTCGAGGAGATCGGCCGCCTCGGCGAACACATCGAGTCCGTCGTCCGCACCGTGCCGGGCACGCGCAGCGTCTTCGCCGAACGCACCACCGGCGGTTACTACCTCGACATCGTCCCCAACCGCGAGGCCATCGCCCGCCACGGCCTCAACGTCGAGGACGTCCTCATGCAGGTCGAGACCTCCATCGGCGGCATGGCCGTCGCCCGCACCGTCGAGGGCCGCGAGCGCTACACCATCAACGTCCGCTACAGCCGCGAACTGCGCGACGACATCGGCGCGCTCAAACGCGTGCTCATCCCCGCGATGACGCCGCCGCTCGCCGGTGGCGCCGCTACCGGCGACCCGATGGGCGACGGCGTCTCCGGCGGTTCCGCCGCGATGGCCCAGGTCCGCCAGATCCCGCTCGGCGAACTCGCCGACATCCGCACCACCGTCGGCCCGCCGATGCTGCGCAACGAGGACGGCGCGCTCGCCGGCTGGGTCTATGTCGACATCACCGGCCGCGACATCGGCAGCTACGTCGAGGAGGCGAAGAAGCTCGTGGCCGAGAAGATCGAGCAGGCCGGCCTGCTCCCCGCCGGCTACCGCATCGAGTGGTCCGGCCAGTACGAGAACATGCTCCGCGTCCGCGAGCGTCTCCAGGTCGTGGTGCCGCTCACCCTCGCGCTGATCTTCGTGCTGCTCTACATGAACTTCAAAAGCATCCCGGAGACGCTGATCATCCTGCTCTCCATCCCGTTCGCGATGACCGGCAGCATCTGGCTGCTCTGGCTGCTCGACTACCACCTGAGCATCGCCGTGTGGGTCGGCATCATCGCCCTCGCCGGCCTCGCCGCGCAGACCGGCACCGTGATGATCATCTACCTCGACGAGGCGTTTCACGCCTACCAGCGCGCCGGCCGGATGAAGACGCAGCACGACCTCTTCGAGGCCATCACGTACGGCGCCGTGCAACGCGTCCGCCCGAAGCTCATGACCGTCGCCATGATCACGCTCGGCCTCGTGCCCGCCCTCTGGGCCCACGGCGCCGGCGCCGAGGCGATCCAGCGCATCGCCGCCCCGATGATCGGCGGCCTCATCACCTCCACCATCCTCACCCTCGAGATCGTCCCCGCGATCTACTCGCTCTGGCGCGGCCGCCAGGTCGAGTGGGTCAAGGGCCCGCGCCCCCCGCGCCGCAAGTGGGAGGAGCTCAGCCAGCAGTTCGTCGCAATGGAACAGGCCGCCCACGAGCGCACCATCGCCGCACCGAAACCATGAGCACACCCGCGGTTCCATCTCACGCACTCGACCGGGTTGGGGGCAACGCGGTCCACCTCTGGACATCGCAATCACGCCTGCGGGTGGACCCGCTTGCCCCCTAGCGCGTCGCCGGCGCCGCCCGCGCCTGAACGCATTTCCAACTAACACCATCGCCAATCTTCACCCTCTTTTCCCCATGAAACACCACCTTCGCTCCCTCCGCTCCGCCGCACTCCTCGCGCTCGCCGCCACCGCTCTCACCGCCGCCGACAGTCCCGCCCCGGGCAAGCCGTCGACCGAACCCTCCGTCGCGCCCTCCGAGCCCTCGGCGAAGGAAACCTATCCGCTCACGACCTGCGTCGTCTCCGGCGAGCCGCTCGATGCCGGTCACGCCGGCGGCTCTTTCGACTACATCCACAAGGAAGCCGGCAAGCCCGACCGCCTCGTGCGCTTCTGCTGCAAGGCCTGCCTGAAGGACTTCAAGAAGGACCCGGCCAAGTACCTCGCCAAGATCGACGCCGCCTCAGCCCCCAAGCCGTAGTAGCCGCCCCTCGGAAACATCGCGCGGTTCGAACGCACAAAATTCTGTTCCGATCGGAACAGAATTTTGTGCGTTCGGCTGCCCTCGCCCGGAAACACCAGCATCGAGCTCGGTCTTCCTCCCCGCAGCCAACTCGGGCAAAGGCATCCAGCCCCGCCCCACACGCGCTCGACGCCCTCCGCGCTGCCACGCAAGCGCACGAGAGGCGGTCCGCTCGCTTCACTTGATCCACTTCAGCTTCTCGCAGAACACCAGGTAGAAGACCGGCAGCACCACCAGCGTAACCAGCGTCGCGCAGGTCAGACCGACGATGTGCACCGCCGTGAGCGGGCGCCAGAGCATGCCGCCGTGCAGCGCCAGCGGGATCAGGCCACACACCGCCGCCAGCACCGTGACAACCACCGGTCGCAACCGTACCAAACCGGCATGGACCAGCGCCTCGCGCAGGGGCATGCCCTTCGCGCGCGACTCCTCGATGTAGTCGGAGAGCACGATGATGTGGCTGACGACCAGGCCGGCCAGGCTCACCAGCGCGATCAACGCCACGAAGCCGAAGCTGGTCCGGAACAGCACGATGCCGGCGAACGCGCCGATCGCGCCCAGCGGTACCGTCACCATCACCGTGAACGCCTTCGGCACCGAGCCGAACTGGAGCACCATCGCGATGAAGATCGCCGCCAGCGAGATCACGAACACCACGCTCATCTCGCGCTGGCTCTTCGCCAGCTCCTTGTCCTCGCCGGCATACGACAGCGTGTAGCCGGCGGGCAGCGCGAGTTTCGCGATCTGCGGCTTGCACTTCGCCAGGATCGAGGCGGGCAACTGCCCGACCGGCGCGAAGCTCTTCACCGTCACCGTGCGCAACTGCTGGAAATGCGGGATCGTGGCGTAGGCGGGCTCGATGCCCACCGAAGCGAAGCTGGTCAACGGCACCAGCCCGTTGCGCGTCGAGGGCACGTAGAGCGAGCGCAGCCGGTCGGCGTCGGCGATCTCGTCGCGGCGCAGCCGGAAGTTCACCGGCACAAGGTGGTCGCCCTCGCGCAGTTGCGTGACGCGGGCGGTGAAAAACGCCGCCGCCGTCACCGCGCCCACGGAGCGGTTGTCCACGCCGAGGGTGTTCGCGCGGTCCTGGTCGATGGCGATGCGCAGCGTGGGCAGGCGTTGGCCGAGATCGTCGGTCACCTTGTAGCCGCCCTCCGCGCGCACGATGGCGCCGACCTTGTCGGCCAGCTCGCGGAGCACGTCGGGATCCGGGCCGGCGATGCGGATCTGGATCGGATTGTCGAGGGCCACGCCCTGTTCGAGCTGCTTGGGCACGATGCGCGCGCCGGCGATCTCGCGGTCGATCCGCTCCCGCAGGCGCGAGAGCAGCGGCACGATGTCCTGCGTGCGGGTGTTCACGACGAGCTGGGCGAGGAACGCGCCCGGCTCCTTCGGCTCCACGTTGTAGTAAAAGCGCGGAGCCGTGCCACCGTAGAACACGCCGATGTTCTCCACGTCCTCCTCGGCGGCCACAAGCGCAGCCACGCGGTCGGCCGTGTCGCGCAACTGCGAGGGCGCGGCGTTGCGCGGCAGCTCGACGTCGATGAGGAACTGGGCGCGGTCGGCCGGCGGGAAGAACTGTCGCCCGAAGAAGCCCGTGAGCCCGAGGCTGAGCGCGAAGACCGTGTAGACGATGCCGATCGTGCGCCACGGGTGAGCCAAGCCGGCCTCGAGCAGGCGGCGGTAGCGCGGCAGCACGGAGTTGATCGCCAAGTCGATCGACCGGAACAGGAAGAACGACCGCACCTCGCCGCCCTCGTCGAGCCCCTTCTGCCCCTTCAGCACATAGAAGCTCAGCAGCGGCACGAACGTCGTCGACACGACGAACGCCGAGAGCAGCGCGAAGGTGACGACCAGCGGGAACGCGATCATGAACGCCCCCGTGTCGCCGGGCAGCAACGCCAGCGGCAGGAAGGCGACGATGTTGATCAGCGTCGCGTACACGATCGCGCGCATCAGCCGCTGCGGCCCGAGCCAGCCGGCGCGCTCGCGAGGCTCGCCGTGGTACAACTCACGGTTGATCCCGTCGGACACGACCACCGGCACGTCCACCAACATGCCCAGCGCAACGATCAGGCCGGCGATGGAAATCTGGTGCAGCGGGATGCCGCACAGGTGCATCGCGCCAAACGTCATCGCGATCGAGAGCGGGATCGCCATCGCCATCACGATGGCCGAGCGCCAGTCCATGAGCAGCAGCGCCACCAGCACCACGATCACCACCGCCTCGATGAAGCAGGCGCTGAACAGCCCGATGCGCTCACGCACGGACTCCGGCTGATTCGAGAGCGCCGTGACCGTCGCCCCGCCGGGCAGCTGCGCCTCGAAACCGTGGAGGCACTCCTTCACCTTCTCGTAGAAGGTCCCGATCTTCGCGCCCTCGCGCATCTCGACGGAGACGAGCACCGCGCGCTCGGCGTGCAGCGGCCCACGGCCGGGGTCGCGGGTGTACAGGCCGAAATGGTAGCCGATCGGGTTCTCGTAGCCGCGCACGACCGTCACCGCGTCGCGGAGATAGGTCGGAGTGCCGTCGGGCGCCGTGGAGACGACGGTGTCGAGCAGCTCGCGCTCGTTGCCGAACTCGCCGGTGACCTGCACCGGGAACGTGCTGCCCTCGGTGCGGTAGGTGCCGCCGGGCACGACGGCGTTGCGCCGTGCGACCGCGCCGGCGAGGTCCTGCGCCGACACGCGGAGCTCGGCGAGCTTGGCCGTGCTGTAGTCGAGGTAGACGGTCTCGGGCACCGTCGCCACGCGCTTGGTGCGGCCCACGTCGCCCACCTGCCGCAGCGCGTCCTCGAAGTCCTCGGCGATCTTCTCGAGCTGGCGGTACGTCAGCCGCGGTATCCGCCGCTCGCGGATGGCGGGCGCCGGAGCCTCGTCGCCGAGCAGCACGATGGATTTCGGCAGATCGGGATGGGGCTCGCCCTCGGAACCGAAGGCCTGGCGCTGGAAGTCGGCCAACGCTTTCGCGAGCTCCTCGCGCGGCGCCGTCGTGGCGAACTCGCCCACGTAGAGCCCGGTGCGCTCGCCGACCGTCATCCCCGTGGCGAGGCCCTTCGCCGTCAGGAACTGCACGCAGCGTTGCACGACGGGCGAGAGATAGTCGCGGCTGAGCGCCGTCGGGTAGAACAACGCGATGGCGGCGCGTCCCGCCGCCGGCCGCGCGCCGCGCAGCTCGGCGACCGTCGTCTCGACCAACCGCGCGCGCGCCTCGACCTCGGGCTCCGTGATCGGATCGCTGGCGATAGCGTAGAGCAGCGTGACGGTGTCGCCGAAGTCGCTATTGAGCCACGGCGGCCTCGCGCCTTCGGGCAGCGACACCTCGGCGATCTTCGCGCGCAGCTTGTCCCAGTCCTGGTCGGTGCGCGCCTTCGTCTGCGGCTGGAGCGTGACCTTGATGACGGACACGCCGTTGCGCGACTCGGAGGAGAGCTCCTCCACCGTGGAGAGCTCGGCGAGCTTCCGTTCGAGCGGTTTGGTGACGAGGTTCTCGACCTTGTCGGCCGTCGCGCCGGGAAACACGGTCACGACAAGCGCCTTGCGGATGGGGATCGTCGGATCCTCCTGCTGCGGGAGCTGACCGAACGAGGCCCAGCCCCACACCAGCACGGCGATCAGGAACATCCAGGCAACGCTGCGATGCTCGACGAAATAGCGGGCGAGGCCGCCCGAAGAAGGAGTGTTCTGGCTCATGGCGCGCGGGCGAAGGTTACGGGGCGACGGGCTGGGCGTTCACCGGGACGTTGTCGGAGAGCAGCCCGGTGCCGAGCGTGACGATCTTGTCGCCGGCCTGGAGGCCGTCGGTGACGAGGATCGCGCTGCCGACGATCTCCGAAGTCTGGATCTGCCGCAGGTGCGCGCGGCCGTCGTCGCCCACCACGAAGACCGCCGAGCGCTTGCCGGTCTTGTCGGCGGCCACGAGGGCCGAGAGCGGCAACGACACACCGCTGACGGTGTGCGACTCGCGACCGCCGAGGCGGACGCTGGCCGTCATGCCGCTCTTCAGGCGGCCGTCGGCATTGTCGAGCTTGAGGACGACGCGGAACAACCGGCTCGCGGGATCGGCGGCGATGCCGATCTCGGAAATCGCGCCGGCGAACATGCCGCCCTCGTAGGCCGAGACGAGCACCTCGCAGCGCTGCCCCACCTCGATGCGGCCGAGCACGCTGTCCGGTACGCCGACCTCGAGCGACACGCGGCGGAAATCGCCGAGCGCGAGGACCGGCCGGCCGGCGGAGGCAAACTCCCCGGAGCGTGCCAGACGCGCCAGCACGACGCCGGCATACGGCGCGCGCAGCGTGGTGTCGCGCAGGTACTGCTCGGCCTGCGCGAGGTCGGCCTCGGCCATCTCCTTCTGGGCGCGCGTGGCGTCGTACTCGCTCTTGGAGAGATTGGCGGCGGCGTAGAGCT